>NZ_JAUXZW010000243.1 GCF_030693805.1 Phenylobacterium sp. | reverse complement strand
GGCCGGCCGCATGGCGCGCCGCACGTACGGCGATCCCTCGTCACCCCAGGCTGGCCTGATCTAGGCGGTCGCCGCAGCGGCCTCAGCCGGGCTGCTGCAGGGGGGCTTCCTTGGCCTCGGCGATAGCGGCGTTGAGGGCGTCCATATCGGCGCCGGCGATCAGGCGATCGCCGACGATGAACGCCGGCGTCCCGCTGATCTGCAAGGCGTTGGCCAGGGTGCGGACATCGGCGATCTGGCGGACGATTGCAGGCGCGTCGGCCGCGCGGCGGGCGGCGGCGGGGTCGATCCCGGCCGCGACGAGATGGCGGTCCACAGCGGCCTCATCCAGCGCCTTGTCGGCCATCAAGGCGCCGTGGAGCTTCAGGCCCGCGCTCTTGCCGGCGTCAGTCAGCGCGATCCGGGCCGCGGTGTCGGAGACCTCGCCGAAGATCGGCATCTCCTTGAACACGAAGCGCACGTCCGGGTTGTCGGCGATGATCTTCAGCACGTCGGGAGCGGCCACCTTGCAGTAGCCGCAGCGGTAGTCGAAGAACTCGACCACCGTGACCTTGCCGTCCGGGTTGGCGACAAAGTCTCGCGGGTCGCGCTCCAACTGGGGGCGCAGACTGGCCAGCGCCGTGCGGCTGGCGGTCAGGCTGGCGGTCTGGCGTTCGGCCTGCAGCTTCTTGACGGCTTCCTCGATGACCTCGGGGTGCTCCATCAGATAGGCGTGCACGCGCCGGCCGAAGGCGTCGTCGGCTGGCTTGCCGCAAGCCGTCAGGATCAGCGCCGCGGCGCAGGCGGAGAGGGCGGTGGCGATCGTTCTCATGGTGTCCGGATTTGCATGCGTGGTGCGGCGCGCGGGGTCAGCGGAATGAGCCCTTGGCGATGGAGCCTTCGCGGGCCAGATCCTTCAGGTCGTCCTTGCTGGGCTTGGAGACCAGTACGATGTCGGTGGCGCGCCGCCATTCGGGCGTGCCCTTGTCCAGCAGCTCGCGGGCGCGCATGGCGAACACCAGCGCCTCGCGGGTCTGACCGACGGCGAAATTGTACTCGGCCGTCGCCAGCCTGGCCATGCCGTCCTGGCCGCGCTTGTCATAGGCCTCGGCCAGCATCCGCCAGGCGACCGCATTGTCGTCCTCCTGCGTCAGCGCCTTCTTCAGCTCGGCCACGCCCTCGTCGATCTTGGCCGGGCTGTCGAGCGCGATCAGCGTCTGGCCGAGGTTGATGCGCAACAGCGGCGCCTGCGGCATCAGCTCGACGGAGCGGCGCTGTGGGGCTTCGGCCTCGCTCGCGCGGCCGAACTCGAACAGCACCTGGCCTTTCAACTCCCACAGGTAGGGGTTCTCCGGCTGGTCGACGAGCAGGGCGTCGATCGCCTTCAGCGCACGGTCGGAGTCCTTGAGCTGGTAGTAGGCGATCGCGCGGGCGTAACGGGCCGGATAGGACTTGTCCTTCTCGTCGTACTTCATCATCGCCGCCTGCGGATTGATGAAGCCGTCCAGCTTGGCGCGCATGATGGCGTGCTGGTCGAGCGCCTCGGGCGTGTCCTTCTGGTCGTAGTAGGCCTGGCGCTCGACGCGGGCGCGCAGGGCGTCAATGCGGTCGGACGACAGTGGGTGAGTGCGGAAATAGGCGTAGCGCCGCGCCTCGGCGAACACCTCCTGGTAGCGGAAATTGTCGAAGAAGTCGGCGAGCCCCTTGCCCGACAGATGCGACTGTTCCAACAGGC
>NZ_JAUXZW010000237.1 GCF_030693805.1 Phenylobacterium sp. | reverse complement strand
TCTCCAACGCGCTGAAGTTCACGCCGAAGGGCGGATCGGTGACCGTCAGCGCCGAGGGCGTGGGGAAGATGCTGGAGTTGATCGTCGCCGACAGCGGCGTCGGCATCAGCCCCGAGGACCTGGAGCGCCTGGGCCGGCCCTATGAGCAGGCCGGCGGCGCCGACCAGCGGGCCGGGGGCACGGGACTGGGCCTGTCGCTGGTGCGCGCCTTCGCCGAGCTGCACGGCGGCGAGATGCTGATCGAAAGCCGATTGGGTGACGGGACCTCGGTCACCGTGCGCTTGCCCGTGCTGGAGCCGGTCGAGCCTGCGGCCGAAGCCTAGCGCCGCGCGGTCTGCAGGAAGGCGCGGCCGGCGGCGAAATCGCCGACCTCGACATAGGCGCGGCGGGTCTCGTCCTTGCGCCCGGCGAACAGGAACTCCACGGCCACGGCCTCACGCGGGTCCAACTCCGACAACCGCAGCGCCGCGGCGGCGGGAAAGCGGAACGCCCAGGCGCCGTCGACGTCCTTGCCGGCGAGATCCGCGCCGGCCGTGCTGCGAGCCTCGGCGGTGAAGGTCGCGAGCGCGCTCGGCGGCATGCGCTTGGCCAGCGGCAGGCGTCGCAGAGAGGCTGCGCCGCGCCGGTCGAGATAGGGGCCGAGGCTGCGCCCGGGATCGCGCATCACCAGCCGCGCGGCGTACGGCGTGCGGCCGTCGGCGAACACCCCGACCGCCAGCAGGACCCCTTCGCCCTCGCGCCCGGCTAGGCCGAAGGTCATCCGGTCGCGGCCGAACTGCACCTCCTGCGCCAGGCGCCAACGCTGCGCCCGTCCGTCGTTGCGGTCTGCGCGCCAGTCGGCCAAGTCGCCGGGATAGTTCATCCGCATCATCGCGGCGTAGCCCTGGAATGCGCTGCGAATCCGCTCGGCGGCTTGTTGAAGATCGGCGGAGTTGCAGGCTGTCCGTTGCGCCGTGGCTCGGGCGCGGGCTTCCACCGCCGAGAGGTCGGCAGGATCGGCGCCGCCCCGCAGGGCTGCGTTGCGCGCCTGGGCCCGTCCGGCGGCCAGCGCCGCGCTCACCGGGGCGGCGAACAGCCCGCAACGTTCGCCGGCTGCGCTCATCAGCGCGCGCTCGTAAAGAACGTCGTTGGCGGCCAACGATATGGCTGGCGTCGCGCCTAGGGCCATCGCCGCGAGCACGGCAGAGCGGACCCGCACGGGGCGGCGTCGCTGCGTTCGGGCGCTAGTCATGCTTTGATGTCGGCCGTCTATGGTCCAAGGAGCAGGCGCGCAGGTTAGTGCGCCCGTGTTTCCCGACCGTTATCGAACCCGAGGCCGACCATGCTGCTTGCGACCGACGTCTGGGTGGGCGCGCTGATCCGCCGGGCGGAGATCGGCGGCGCCTTCGCGGTCGTGGCGCGCAAGGGCGACATGCGCGCGGGAACCGTGCTGGTGAAGGCGCTGGACCGGGCGAAGGGCCAGGCCAGTCTCTACGCGGAGGCCACGCGCGGCGACGGCGAGCGCGTGTGGATGCGGCCGGTTCGCTCCCACGACGAGGCCGAACTCGACCGCTACATCGAGCGCACGGCGCGCATCGATCCCGACGTGTGGGTGGTGGAGATCGACGATCGCCAGGGTCGCCATTTCCTGACCGAGGACGTGGAGAAGGATTGAGCGGTGCAAGGTTGATAGGTCTTAACCGCGTTCGTCCACGGCCGGGAAAGCCCGATGCGGCATGGTGCCCGTGTGCTGACCACCGGTTCCGACTTTCCCCTGTTCCTGCTCAACGACCTCGTAGTCGATGTCCGCAAGGCGCCGACGCCCGGCAAGCTGGGCGGGCGACGCCTGAGCGCGCTCAGCTTCGAGGCGGTGATCCGTCTGGGGCAGGAGTTCTACGCCGAACACCCGCTGCTGCACCGGACCCAGCCGCAGATGGCGGAACGGCTGGCGGCCCTCCTTGCGGCCAAGGGCAAGGGCTTCAACGCCGCCCTGTTCATCGCCCCCAGCCTGGAGTGCTTGCCGGCTGAGGTGGTGGTGCGCTTCACCGCCGTGCCGGCGCGGGTGATGGGCGTGCTGCACCAGCGCCAGGACGCCGGCCGTCTCGATGTGGTGGCCGCCGACCGCCAGGTTTGGAAACGCTTCGCAGCTTAGGGATTTGGCTCAGGCCGCGCCGGTGGCGCGGGCAACTGGCCGACACGCCGCCAACCGGTCAGGCGGCGCGTTGGGAGCCCGCGCTGCGCGGGCTTCGGCGCGGGGTCGTGGAAACCGCAGCCTGCGCTTGAGGAGCGGGCGTTTCGGACAACCAGGCGCTTAGCGAGAGCGCGATCCGCATGGCTTCGTCGCGGTCCGCGAGCACGCCCAGGAACCCGCTTCCGTGTTTGATCGCCCAGCTGCGGCCGAACGCCACGACCTCAATCTGTTGCATCTTGCGCCCGTAAGTCCCCACCCCTCCTGATAGGGGCCAGCCGGCGGGATAAAGACCCTTTGTGTCAGTCGTACAATGCGGCCGTTTCGACGTGATCCTGATGCATATCCAGATGCCGGAGATCTACGGCGCCGAGGCGACGCGGGCGATCCGCGCGCATGAGGCGACTATCGGGCGTCGCACGCCGATCATCGCCTTCTCGGCCAACGTCGTGAATCATCAGGGGAATGAGTAGGCCGAGGCTGGCGTCGATCATTCGGTGGCGAAGCCGATCGAGCTCGCCAACCTGTTCGCAGCGATAGAGCTGCTGCTGGCGGATCCGTCCCAAGCGCGTCGCTCCACGGCGACCTGACGGCGAAAGCGACCAAGGGGAATTGACCCGCGCCTTTGCCTCTGGGCCCGGGCTGGGCTAACCCGGCGGCCATGAGCACCTCTCCCGCCGCCGAGGCCGCGCGCCGGCGCACCTTCGCGATCATCTCCCACCCCGACGCCGGCAAGACCACGCTGACCGAAAACCTGTTGCTGGCCGGCGGGGCGATCCGCGCCGCGGGGCAGGTGCGCGCGCGCGGCGAGAACCGCCGCACCCGCTCCGACTGGATGAAGATCGAGCGCGAGCGCGGCATCTCGGTGTCGGCCAGCGTGATGACGTTCGACCACGCGGGCCTGATGTTCAACCTGCTGGACACGCCAGGCCACGAGGACTTCTCGGAGGACACTTACCGAACGCTGACGGCGGCCGATGCGGCGGTGATGGTGCTGGATGCGGCCAAGGGCATCGAGCCGCAAACCCTGAAGCTGTTCGAGGTCTGCCGCCTGCGCGACATCCCGATCGTCACCTTCATCAACAAGATGGACCGCGAGGCCCAAGACCCCTTCGCCCTGCTCGACGAGATCGCCGGCAAGCTGGCGCTCGACCCTGCGCCGCTCTACTGGCCGGCCGGATCGGGCGGTCGGTTCAAGGGCATGATGGACCTGCGCCGCAAGCGCTTCCTGCCGTTCGCCAAGAAGACGGAGAAGGACGAGGGCCATCCCGCCGCCGTCGCCGCCAACTCCAACGCCATCGTCACCTATCTCGACCCTGACGAGCAGGCCGAGGTGGAGGAGGGCGCCATGCTGGTGCAGGAGGCTTCCAAGCCCTTCGATCCCCAGGCCTTCCTGGAAGGCCATATGACCCCGGTGTTCTTCGGCTCGGCGCTGCGCAAGTTCGGGGTCGAGGAGCTGCTCGAGGGCCTGGGCGCCTACGCCCCGCCGCCCAAGGCGGTGGCCGCGACCAAGGGCGGCGCCGAAACCCACGTGGCGCCCGGCGATTCCGAGGTCACCGGCTTCGTGTTCAAGGTCCAAGCCAACATGGACCCCAACCACCGCGACCGTATCGCCTTCCTGCGGCTCTGCTCCGGCGACTTCACCCGCGGCATGAAGCTGAAGGTGCAGAATACCGGCCGTCAGCTGTCGGTGAACGCGCCGATCATGTTCTTCGCCTCCGACCGCGAGCTGGCGGAGGAGGCGTTCGCCGGCGACGTCATCGGCATCCCCAATCACGGCCTGCTGCGGGTCGGCGACAGCCTGTCGGAGAGCGGCACGCTGAGGTTTGCGGGTCTGCCGAACTTCGCGCCCGAGATCCTGCAGCGCGTTCGGGTCAAGGATCCGCTGAAGGCCAAGCATCTGAAAAAGGCTCTTGAGGGCCTGGCGGAGGAGGGGGTGACCCAACTGTTCCGCCCGCAACTCGGCGCGGACTTTATCGTCGGCGCGGTGGGGCCGTTGCAGTTCGAGGTGATGGCCGACCGCTTGGCCAACGAATACGCCCTGGACGTGGTCTTCGAGCCCAGCCCCTACGCCGAGGCTCGCTGGCTGACCGGCGCCAAAGCCGACATCGACGCCTTCATCGACACCCACAAGACGGCGATGGCCGACGATATCGACGACCAGCCCGTCTACCTGGCCAAGACCGCCTGGGACATCAACTACGCCGCCGAGCGCCACCCCCAGCTCGCCTTCGAACGGACCAAGGAGCGCGGCTGAGGCGCGATGGACGCCGCCGCCCTCCTCTACGGCCTGCCAAGGCCCGACGTCGCCGCCGCGCCGCGCGGCGCCACCCAGACCTCACCGCTGATCCCGGGCTCGAGCGCGCTCGAAACCATCGCTGACGCGGCCGTTGGCGAGGCGGTGGTGCTCGCCCCGCCGGGTACGCTGGAGCGCGACGCCGTCCTGGCCCACGCCCTGCGCGCGCTACGCCCCGGCGGCCGGCTCACGGCGCTCGCGGCCAAGGACAAGGGCGGCGCGCGCCTGCGCAAGGTCCTGGAGGCGTTCGGCTGCAAGGTGGACGAGACCTCGCGCCGCCATCACCGGATCTGCGCCTGTGCGCGGCCGGACGCGCCGACGGGTCTGGACACCGCCATCGCCGCCGGCGCGGCCCGCCTGGATCCCAGCCTCGACCTCTGGACCCAGCCCGGGGTGTTCAGCTGGGACCGCATCGACCCCGGCACAGCCTTGCTGCTCAAGCAGCTGCCCGCGATGCAGGGGCGCGGCGCCGACCTTGGCTGCGGGATCGGCCTGTTGGGCGGCAAGGTGCTGGACGCCGCATCCGTCTCCAGTCTCATCCTTGCCGACCTCGACCGCCGTGCAGTCGATGCGGCGCGGCGCAATGTCGTCGACCCACGCGCCGTCTTCGCCTGGGCCGACGTGCGCCAGCCCGGCGCCCTGCCGTCGGACCTGGATTTCGTGGTGATGAACCCGCCGTTCCACGCCGCCGGCGCGGAGGATCAGTCCCTGGGCGCGGGTTTCGTCGCCGCCGCCGCCGGCGCGCTGAAACGGGGCGGCCGCTGCTGGCTGGTGGCCAACCGGCATCTGCCATACGAAGCCCCGCTGCGCGCCGACTTCGCCGCCGTCTCGCTGCTGGCCGAAAGCGACGGCTACAAGGTCTACGAGGCCCGCCGATGACCACCGCCCGCCTCGACCGCCTGCTCGCCAACATGGGTTACGGCTCGCGCCGCGAGGTCCAGAAGCTGGCGGCGCAGGGCCTCGTGCTGCTGGACGGCGTCCGCATCACCGACGCTGCGAAGCACGTCCCGGTGGGGCCGGACCTGGCCTGGCGGATGACCGTCGCCGGCATCCCGCTCGATCCGCCCGCGCCGCTCGCCCTGATGATGCACAAGCCGCTCGGCGTGGTCTGTTCGCACAAGGAGGACGGCGAGCGGGTCTACGACCTGCTGCCCGTGCGCTGGCGCACCCGCGATCCGGCGCTGTCGTCGATCGGCCGGCTGGACAAGGACACCTCCGGCCTGCTGCTGATCACCGACGACGGCCGCCTGCTGCACCGGGTGATCTCGCCCAAGTCCCACGTGCCCAAGCGCTACCTGGCGACGCTCGAGCGCCCCATGGATGGCGGCGAGGCGGCGATCTTCGCCGCCGGCGAGCTGATGCTGGAGGGCGAGGGCAAGCCGCTCGCGCCCGCGCTGCTGGAGCCGTTGTCGGCCACCAGCGCCTATCTGACCATCACGGAGGGCCGCTATCACCAGGTCCGACGGATGTTCGCCGCCGTGGGCAATCACGTCGCCGCCCTGCATCGCGACCGCATCGGCGCGCTGGAGCTGCCCGGCGATCTGGCGCCTGGCGAGCACCGCATCCTCACGTCTGCCGAGTCCGAGGCGATCTTCGCGGCCAAGTGATCAAGCAACGCTGAAGGCTTGTGTCGGCGTTTCGCATTAACCACATGCAAGCTTTGGGCCAACTTCAGATCAATTTTAAGTAATAGGTTAATGACTTGTTAAAGCGCCCGGCTCCGGCTTTGCTGATCATCGACTGAACCCGTTCGCGGCGTCCCGGCGTGGGACGCCTTCCGGGTCAGTCGGAGTCGCGTGCATGTTCGAATTCGCCCGGGAGCTTAGGCGCATGTTCAGCGCCGATGCGCTGAAGCCGTTCTCGGACGGGCTGACCGGCGGCGACCACGCGTTGATGGAGTTGCTGGACCTGCGGCTGCTGGTCCGCGAGGGCAAGGCCGCCGACGTGGCCGCCGGCCGCATCAGCGCCCGCGACAAGGCCCAGCGCCGCCTGGAGGCCGCCATCGTCTGGCGCGAGGTCGCCCGGCGCACCGGCGACGCCGCCTCCTTGCGCAAGGCCGCCGCCACCGCCGAAATCGCCGCGAACGCCTTCGACCGCAACCGCCGGCCCGACGGCTGGGCGCGCGCCCGCTGCGAGCAGG
>NZ_JAUXZW010000235.1 GCF_030693805.1 Phenylobacterium sp. | reverse complement strand
AGCCGGCGCGGACGCCGTGCTGGGCTTCGACATGGGCGGCACCTCCACCGACGTTTGCCGTTTCGCCGGTCGGCTGGAGCGGCGCGACCTCGCCCGCGTGGCCGGCGTGCGGCTGCGCAGCCCGATGCTCGACATCGAGACGGTGGCGGCCGGCGGCGGCTCGATCCTGACGTTCGACGGCTTTCGAGCGCGCGCCGGGCCGGCCAGCGCCGGGGCCGATCCGGGGCCGGCGGCGTACGGACGCGGCGGGCCGGCCACGGTCACCGACGCGAACCTTGTGCTGGGCCGGCTGGACCCAGCAGGCTTCCCGGCGGTGTTCGGTCCCGCCGGCGACCGGCCGCTCGACGTGGAAGCGTCCCGCTCCAAACTGGCTGAACTGGCTCGGGTGATGGGCGCGCCCTCTCCCGAGGCCGCTGCGGAAGGTTTCGTCGCCGTCGCCGTGGAACAGATGGCTCAAGCGGTGCGACGCATCTCCACCGAGCGCGGCTTCGATCCGCGCAACCACGCCCTGGTGGCGTTCGGCGGCGCTGCCGGCCAGGTCGCCTGCGAAACCGCCGAGGCGCTGGGCGTCGAGACGGTGATCTGCCCGCGCTATGGCAGCGTGCTGTCGGCCTGGGGGGTCGGCCAGGCTCAGGTCAGCGCCCTGCGGCTGGCTGGGCTGGAAGCTCGACTGGACGCCGACGGCCTGAGCCGCGCGGGTGCTGCGCTGGACGCGGTCCAGGCGCAGGCGTGCGCCGATCTCGCAAGCCAGGGCGCATCGGCCAGCGAAACACGGCGAACCCTGTCGCTGCGCTACGACGGCGCAGACGCGGAACTGCCGATCGCGGAAGGGGGCTTGGCGCGGGTCCAGGCGGATTTCGACACGGCGCACCGGCGGCTGTTCGGCTTCGTCGAGCCGGACCGCGCGGTGATCATCGCCGCGGTGGAGGCCGAGGCGACGTCGGCGGGACCTGCGCTCGCCGCGGCGACCTCCGGCGAGCTGCGCCCGCCCCCGCCGGCTCGGACGACGCAGACGTGGTTCGGCGGGGCGCTGCGCACGACGCCGGTGATCGACGCCGACGCTCTGACCACCATCGAGGGCCCAGCGCTGATCGTGCGCGACGACACCCAGATCGCGCTGTCCCCCGGCTGGCGCGCGCTCCGCGAGGCCGACAGCATGATCCGGCTGACGCGGCTCAGCGCGCGGTCGGTCCCACAGGTGTCGCTCGATACGCCCGATCCGGTGACGCTGGAGCTGTTCAACCGCCGCTTCATGGGCGTCGCCGAGGCGATGGGCGCAGCGCTGGAGCGCACGGCGCACTCGGTGAACATCAAGGAGCGGCTCGACTTCTCCTGCGCGCTGTTCGACGCCGACGGCGGGCTGGTGGCCAACGCGCCGCACATGCCGGTTCACCTGGGATCCATGGGGGCCAGCGTGCGCGCTGTCTGCGACCGCCATCCCTGCCTGTCACCCGGCGATGCCTATGCGCTGAACAACCCCTACGCCGGGGGGACGCACCTGCCCGACATCACCGTGGTCATGCCGGTGTTCATGGACGCGGCGCGAACTCCCGCCTTCTATGTCGCCGCGCGCGGCCACCACGCCGACGTGGGCGGCGTGCAGCCGGGATCCATGCCGCCGTTCTCCACCTCGATCGACGAGGAGGGCGTGATGTTGGACGCGGCGCCGATCATGCGCGGCGGCGAATTCCTTGAGGTCGAGACGCGCGCCGCGCTTTCCGCCGGCCGATGGCCCGCGCGCGCGCCGGAGCGCAACATCGCTGACCTGAAGGCCCAGATCGCCGCCTGCCGGGCGGGCGCCGACGCGGTGGCGCAGATGATCGACGCGCACGGCGCCGAGGTGGTCGCCTGCTACATGGGCTTCGTCCAGGAGAACGCCGCCCAGGCGGTGCGCCGGGCGCTGGGCCGGCTCAGCAATGGCGAGGCCAGGACGCCGATGGACGGCGGCGGCGAGATCGTGGTGCGGGTCTGCGTCGACCGGGAGGCGCGCACCGCGGTGCTGGACTTCACCGGATCGGCCGACCAGCTAGGCTCGAACTTCAACGCGCCGGCTTCAATCGTCGACGCGGCGGCGCTCTATGTGTTCCGCACCCTGGTGGACGACGATATACCGCTCAACGCTGGTTGCCTGCAGCCGCTGGGCGTGGTGACGCGCCCAGGGTCGATGCTGCAGCCGGCCCCGCCCGCCGCGGTGGTCGCCGGCAACGTCGAGACCAGCCAGCACGTGGTCGACGCCCTCTACGCGGCGCTGGGCGTCGCCGCGAACAGCCAGGGATCGATGAACAACTTCACGTTCGGCGACGCCGACCGGCAATACTATGAGACCCTGTGCGGCGGCGCGGGCGCGACGGCCGACGCCGACGGGGCGAGCGCAGTCCACACCCACATGACCAACTCCCGACTCACCGATCCCGAGATTCTGGAGCGGCGCTTCCCCGTGCGGGTCGAGCGGTTCGGCGTGCGGCGAGGCTCTGGCGGCATTGGCGCAAGGCGCGGCGGAGACGGCGCGGTGCGGCGGATCGCCTTCCTGGCGCCGATGCAGGCCGCCCTGCTGTCGACCCGCCGAGAGCACGCGCCGCAGGGAATCCGCGGCGGTGGGCCGGCCCTGGCCGGGCGACAGCGTTTGATCGCCGCCGACGGGACGGCTAAGGAGCTTGGCGGCTGCTTCTCTATCGACGTGGCCGCCGGAGACGCCATCGAGATCGAGACGCCTGGCGGGGGCGGCTTCGGTCGCCCTGGCGAACCCTGAACCCTGGCCACCGTCGTTTCGCGAGAGCTCCCAGAATGTCCGCCCTGCTGTTCGTCATCCTCGCCCTGTTCACCGCCGACGACCCGGCCGCCGCGGCCGATGCGCCGACCCAGACCGCGCCCGCCGTGGCCGAGGGAACCGAGGGGCCGGCGTTCCCGGTCGGGGCGCCGCACGACGACTACGGCCTGGTGTCCTGGTGCTACGGGTCGCTGCGCGGCTACCTCGATCTGCACGACGAGGTGATGCCCGAGGTGACCCGCATCGAGACCACGTTTCGAAGGCCTGGCTCGAACCTCGCCGAGGATCTCGAGGTCTACGCCGACATGCAGCGCGATGGCCGCAAGTCGCTGGAGCAGTTCGAACGCGCCATTGAGGCGGCCGAAAAGGCCAGCGTGCGCCCGATCGCCGCCATCGGCGCAGAAGCCGTAGCGCGCGGCCGCTCGACCTGGGCCGCCGCCCCGGAGATGCCCAAGGCCCGCGTGGCGCAGGAATGGATGAGCTGGGCGCTGCCGGCGGTTTGCGTCTCCACCGCCGAGACGCTCGAACAGCGCGCCCGGCTGATGGGGCCAGCCTTCCAGGTGAACGCCGAGCCGACGCAGGAACCCGCCACCGAAGCCGTCGCGGAGACGCCTGCGCCCGCGAACACGGAGCTCGGGGCGCCGGAAACCCAGCCGCTCTCCGACGCCGAGCAGCCGGCGCTCTGAACCCGGGCGTCGCTCGTCAACTTCTCCCGTTACAAGGGAAGAAGCCGGCGATCACAGCGGCGAATCTAGTGGGAGATGCAGGGCGTTTCGTCGTCTCGAAGGACCATACCCTGGTCGTCGAGATGGTCCATGATCCAGTATATCCTCTCGGAAACCGGGCATGAACGGATCATTGCGCGCAGCGCTTGATCCAGAGCTTCAAGTTGCTCGGGGTCAGAACTCAGGCGACGCATTCCAACTCCGAGCTTGGCCTTTGGGGCCGGTGGCGCATTAACTGTTGCGCCTAGGAAATGGTTCGAAATTTATCTGCAGGAAGATGAATCGGTCTGAGGGCGGCGAAGGCAAGCGGCCATGGCGAGTTCCCGCGTTCGGCGAGTCCTGTTCAGATGTCGCCTCGCCGGCGATATTCTGGCGGCCGCCTGGTGAAGAAGGAGCGCGCTGTGCTCGCCCGTTACGACATCCGCCGCGACGCCGATGGGTGGACCGTTTTCGATATCTGGACCGGAGAAACCGTTGTGGTCGGGGCGCCGCAAACGGGCCTGTCCCTCGAAGCGGCCTGCGATCTGGCCGAGCTGTTGAGCCGCCGCGCCCAGCGCGGCCTGCGCGACGTGCTGCAATAACAGCCTGACGTAAGGTGACGCGCGTCGCCGGATCGAGGATAGTGCGCCGCCGCCCGCCCAGAGGCGGATGAAGCACGCCTCCAGGGAGCGCGACATGCGAGACGAAACCACCCCCACCCCGGGTTCGACCCCCGAAGCTTCGAGCGCCGACTTCACCCTTTCACGGCGCGGGTTCGCCGCCCTGTCGGCGGCCAGCATGGCCAGCGCCGCAGGTTCGGCCCTGGCCGCCGATGTTGTCGAAAGCGACGTCATGGTGACCACGCCGGACGGCCAATGCGATGCAGCGCTGTTCCACCCGGCGGGCAAGGGATCGTGGCCGGCGGTCATCCTGTTCGCCGACGCCGGCGGCTTGCGACCGGTGAAACGCGACATGGGTCGTCGGCTGGCCGCTGACGGCTACGTGGTGATCGTCCCCAACCCCTACTACCGCAGCCGCAAGGCGCCGGTGCGCGCCACGCCGTTCGACTTCGGCAAGCCTGAGGATCGCGCCGAGCTCGCCGCCCTGCGCGCGCCGATGACCGCGGAGGCGGTCAGTCGGGATTCACTGGCCTACCTGAAGTTCCTCGACGCGCTGCCCCAGGTGAACGCCAAGGCCAAGGCCGGCGCTGTCGGCTACTGCATGGGTGGGGCGATGACCATGCGCGCCGCTGCAGCGGCGCCCGACCGGGTGGGCGCGATCTGCTCGTTCCATGGCGGCGCCCTGGTCACGGACGCGCCCGACAGTCCCCATCTGCTGGCGACAAAGATCAAGGCCGCCAGCTATTTCGGCGTCGCCGCCAACGACGACGAGAAGGAGCCTGAGACCAAGGTGACGCTGAAAGCCGCCTTGGACGCCGCCAAGCTGCCCACCAAGATCGAGGTGTACGAAGGGGCGATGCACGGCTGGTGCGTCAAGGGCTCGGCGGTCTACAATGAACCGCAAGCCGAGCGGGCGTGGAGCGAGATGACCAAGCTCTACAAGAGCCGCCTCACCTGACCCCTCCAACGCTTCCGGACGCCGATGACTTCTCTCTTCGAACCGCTCGCCTTTCTGCATGGCCCGACCCTAGCCAACCGCTTTGTGCTGGCGCCCCTGACCAACCAGCAGAGCCACCCGGACGGGACGCTTTCGGAGGAGGAGTTCATCTGGCTCACCCGGCGTGCGCAGGGCGGGTTCGGCCTGACCATGACCTGTGCGGCTCATGTCCAGCGGGTCGGCCAGGGCTTCCCTGGCCAGCTCGGCGTTTTTTCCGACGCTCATCTGCCGGGACTGACGCGACTGGCTGCGGCGATCCGGGCGGAGGGCAGCGTCGCCGCTCTGCAACTGCACCACGCCGGCATGCGCTCGCCGCAGGCGCTGATCGGCGAGGCGCCGCTGTGCCCTTCGGACGACGAGAAGACCGGCGCTCGCGCGATGACCGAGGCTGAGGTCGAGCAACTGATCGAGGACTTCATCGCCGCCGCGCAGCGCGCCCAGAAGGCCGGCTTCCAGAGCGTCGAGGTGCACGGCGCACACGGCTACATCGT
The DNA here is from genome assembly GCF_030693805.1 of Phenylobacterium sp. Classification (GTDB taxonomy): domain Bacteria; phylum Pseudomonadota; class Alphaproteobacteria; order Caulobacterales; family Caulobacteraceae; genus Phenylobacterium. The sequence continues at coordinate 7,271 of NZ_JAUXZW010000235.1, read as the reverse complement.
CTGCCAGTTCCTCAGCAGCGAGATCAACAAGCGCACCGACCGCTTAGGCGGCTCGTTGGAGAACCGCGCGCGCGTGGTGTTCTCGATCGTCCGCGGCATCCGCGAACGCTGCGGGCCGGACATGCTGCTGGGCCTGCGGCTGTCGCCGGAGCGCTTCGGCATGAAGCTGGATGAAGTGCGTGAAGTGGCTCAGACCCTGATGCGCGAGGAGGCCATCGACTACCTCGACATGTCGCTGTGGGACGTCCGCAAGGAGCCGACCGACGAGGCGTTCAAGGGCCGGTCGCTGATGTCGTATTTCACCGACCTGGAACGTGGCGCCGTGCGCCTGGGCGTCGCCGGCAAGGTCTCCACCGCCGCCGAGGCCCAGTACTGCCTGGACGCGGGCGTCGACTTCGTGCTGCTCGGCAAGGGGGCGATCCTGCATGCCGATTTCCCCGAACAGGCGCGCGCCAACGCGCGGTTCGAACAGGCGCAGCTGCCGGTGAGTGCGGATTATCTGAGCGCCCAGGGCCTCAGCGACCCATTCGTCACCTATATGAAGGGCGCGTTCGCCGGCTTCGTCGCCGCCGAATAATCCATATTCTTTCGCGTCCGGGGCGTCCGTGCAGCCGATCATATCCGTCAAGGGCCTGAACAAGGCCTACGCCTCAGGCTTCACCGCGCTCCGCGACGTCGACCTGGATATCCGGGCGGGCGAGATCTTCGCCCTGCTGGGTCCCAACGGCGCCGGCAAGACGACGCTGATCAACATCATCTGCGGCATCGTCAATCCGACCTCGGGCACGGTGCTGGCCGACGGGTTCGACATCGTCCGCGACTACCGCGCCGCGCGCGAGAAAATCGGACTGGTGCCCCAGGAGCTGACCACCGACGCCTTCGAGACCGTGTGGGACACGGTGAAGTTCAGCCGCGGCCTGTTCGGCAAGCCCGCCAATCCGGTCCATCTGGAAAAGGTGCTGCGCGACCTGTCGCTGTGGGACAAGCGGTCCTCGAAGATCATGGCGCTGTCAGGCGGCATGAAGCGCCGGGTGCTGATCGCCAAGGCCCTGGCCCACGAACCACGCATCCTGTTCCTCGACGAGCCCACCGCCGGCGTCGACGTCGAACTTCGCCGCGACATGTGGGAGATGGTCCGCGCGCTGCGCGAAGGCGGCGTCACCGTCATCCTGACCACCCACTACATCGAGGAGGCCGAGGAGATGGCCGACCGCATCGGGGTGATCAGCAAGGGCCAGATCATCCTGGTCGAGGACAAGGCGGCGCTGATGGAGAAGCTGGGGCGCAAGCAGCTCACCCTCCAGCTCCAGGAGCCGCTGGCGGCGATTCCACCCGGCATGGCGGGCGAGCCCCTGGCGCTGTCTGAGGACGGAACGCAGCTCGTCTACACTTTCGACGCCCAGCACGAGCACACCGGCATCGCCGGGTTGCTGCGCCGGCTGGCCGAGCACGGCATCGATTTCAAGGATCTGCAGACCAGCCAGAGCTCGCTGGAGGAAATCTTCGTCAGCCTGGTGAGCGACCGGCCATGAACCTGCACGCGATCCGCGCCATCTACATCTTCGAGTTGGCGCGCACCTGGCGCACCCTGCTGCAGAGCATCGCCTCGCCGGTGATCTCCACGTCGCTGTACTTCGTGGTGTTCGGCTCGGCGATCGGCTCGCGGATGACCGCCGTCGACGGGGTCAGCTACGGGGCGTTCATCGTCCCTGGCCTGATCATGCTGGCCCTGCTCACCGAGAGCATCTCCAACGCCTCGTTCGGCATCTACATGCCGAGGTTCTCAGGGACGATCTACGAGGTGCTGTCTGCGCCGATATCCTATGTGGAGATCGTCATCGGCTATGTGGGCGCGGCGGCGACCAAGTCGGTGATCCTGGGTCTGGTGATGATGGCCACGGCCCGGTTGTTCGTGGCGTTCGAGATCGCCCACCCGTTCGTGATGCTGGCGTTCCTGGTGCTGACCTCGGTGACCTTCAGCCTGTTCGGCTTCATCATCGGGGTATGGGCCGACGGCTTCGAGAAGCTGCAGATCGTGCCCTCGATGATCGTCACGCCGCTGGCGTTCCTGGGCGGCAGTTTCTACTCGATCAGCATGCTGCCGCCGCTTTGGCAGAAGATCACCCTGTTCAACCCGGTGGTCTATCTGGTCAGCGGCTTTCGCTGGAGCTTCTACGGCGTCTCGGACGTGGCGGTGGGCCTCAGCCTGGGCATGACCTTGGGCTTCATGGCCCTGTGTCTGGCGACCATCTGGTGGATCTTCAAGACCGGCTACCGGCTGAAGGCCTGAGCGCTAAGCGACCAGCGGCGCGGGCTCGCCGATCCGCTCGCGGATCCACAAACGCGCCGGGCGTTCGATGAGAAAATGGATCGCCAGCGCCCCGGCCACCGCGGTGGGGATCAGCACCGCCAGCTCCCACGGCGCCAGCAGGTAGTGGCTGTCGATTCCGTGCAGGACCGACATTCCGTTCTTCCAGGCGACCAGCAGCGGGATGTGCAGCAGGTAGAGGGCGTAGGACGCCTCGCCCCCTTCGCGCAAAGGGCGCGCCAGCCAACCGGGCGCCTCGACGCCGGCCTTGGCGCACAGCGCCAGCGACAGCACCAGCAGCCCCGCGACGCCGATCAACACGCGCTCGTCGGCATGCAGGTGCATCAGCAGCAGCAGCCCGCCGCCCGAGGCGAGCGCGGCCGCGCCAGCCTGCGTGCCCGTCGGCGCCCAGCGCCGGCCGAGCTGATAAAGGGCGATCCCGTAGAGGAATTCCGGCGCAATGCGCGCGACGCCGACGTTGAACTCCGCATGGGTGAGCGCTTCGCCCGACCAGGCGCGATAGGCCTGGTCGATCACCAGGAAGCCTGCGACCGCTACGCCGAGCAACATCCAGGGCCTACGCCTCAGCGCGCCGGCCAGGGCCGCGAACAACGGGAACGCCAGATAGGCCGCCCACTCCGCCGACAGCGACCACGACGGGCCGTTCCACTCCACCGGCTTGTCGGCAGGGAACCAGGCGTGGATCAGCAGCAGGGTGCGCAGGAACCCCCAGACGTCATAGAGCTCGTGGTCGAACCCTGCGCCCACGGCCACCGCAGCGCCGGCCATCGCCGCCATGCCGGCCAGGATCAACAGGTGGGCGGGGTAGATCCGCGCGATGCGGGCCACGAGAAAGCGCCGATAGTCGAGCCGCCCAGCCATCGCCGCTTCGCCGTAGACGTGGAACAGCACGAAGCCGGACAGGATGAAGAACACGTCGACACCCAGGCGCGCGCGCTCGATCAGGCCACTCGCCGCATCGTCGCGCCACGGTTGCAGCAGGGTGTAGTGAAAGATCACCACGCCCAGCGACAGCCAGAACCGCAGGCTGGTCAGGCCGCCCATGGTCTGCGGAAACCCGTTCCGCTCAGCCTCGCTCATCCCAGCCCCGCACGATCCCCGTCGTATGCTCGCGCTATGAAGCGTCGCCTTGGCTTCGCGGCGCAACAGGGTTCTCGCTGCGCGGGATCGCAGGTGCGATGGGAGGCCCGCTACTTCACCGGCAGCATGAGGTGGGCGTAGGGCGTGCCGGCCCACATGACGTAGGGGGCGGAGGTGTCGGGCGTGGCGCTGGTCGGATAGCCCTCCATCATCCCGTCGGCGCCGACCACCATCACGTGGGGACCCGTCTTGATCCAGTTGTTGGTCGCGCTGGGGGCCTGGGCATGGGGGTCGGTGTTGCTGGCGTCGGTTCCGCCTTCCAGCATGTACATGAAGCCGACCTTGCCAGCGGGCGGGGTCTTCTTGCCCACCCAGGCGGCCGCCCACTGCATGGCGTTGGCGTCGCCGCACATCGGGTCAGGGCCAGGCGTCGCCGGATTGTCGGGCATGCAGGTGAAGCCGTTGGAGCCCTTGCGCAGCTCGCGCATGGCCCCGGTGGCGTCCATGGCGACGATCGCGGCCTTGTCGCCGACGGCCCGCGGGGCGGCGGACATCGCCGAGGCGATCATCGAAGCATCGCCCGCAGCGGGCGCCGCGGCCTTCATGTCCATGTGGCCGGGCGTGGATTTCTTCTGCGCCCAGGCCAGATCCGCGACCGAGCAGGCAGCCGCGGTCACCGCGCACAGCAACAACAACTTGTGGGAGTTCGGCATGAGGTGTCTCCGGTTCAGAGCTACTCACCGACCGTCACCATAACACCGTTGGAAGAACGTCGTAATGTCGTCTCCGTGATCAGCGCGTGCGCGGCCGGCGCACGACCCACACGTCGGAGCGGCCGTAGGCCGGCTGCATGATGATCAGCTCAGGCCCATCGCGACGGCCGGGATAGGCGGCCGGGCTCTCGGCCAGCGGCGGCCAGCTCGGCCCCCGCGCTGCGACGGCGCGGGCTTCGCTGACGCAGCCGAGGCCATCGTCCAGCTGCCCCCGCGGGCAGCCGGTGTCTGCGGGGTCGCGGTCGTCGCGGCGCGTCGTGGCGGTGGGCCGCGCCCGGCCGTCGGCGTCGCGGCACCAGAGCTGCTGGGTTCGCTGGCCGGTGTCGAACCACTGGCAACCGGCCGGCGTGTTCATCAGTTGCGCGAGTTGCATGGGAGCGTGGCGCTCGGCGGCGCAGGCCGCGCCCGCCGATCCGGCGGCGATCGCCAGGGCGATGATCATCAGCTTCATAGTCGCAGTCCCGAAATTCGCGTCCCGCCACAGCATCCCGCTTGAGCAGCGGTCCGTCAAACGACCTCGCGCGTCAGGCGCGCGCGGCTGGCCCGATAGCGGAGCTTGTGGCAGGTTCGCACGCCCACCGCCCTCCCCGGCAATAAAGGTCCGCCATGGCCGAGCAGTTTCCCGCGCTGACCGAGGCGCATCGCCGCTTCATCGCCCGTCAGCACATGTTCTTCACCGCCTCGGCCGCGCCGCACGGGCGGGTCAACCTGTCGCCAAAGGGCCTCGACTCCCTGCGGATCCTGGACGACGGCGTAGTGGTCTATCTGGACCGCACCGGCAGCGGCAACGAGACCGCCGCGCACCTGCTGGCCGACGGGCGACTGAGCATCATGTTCTGCGCCTTCGAAGGCCCGCCGCTGATCCTGCGGCTGTATGGACGCGGGCGGATCCTGCCGCGCGGCGGCGTCGATTACGAAAGCCTCCTGGCCGAACAGTTCGGCGGCGAGGAACCGCTGGGCTCGCGCCAGATGGTCGCCCTCGACATCGAGATGGTGCAGACCTCGTGCGGCTACGCCGTCCCCCACCTGGAGTTCGTCGGCGAACGTCCGGCGCTGGACAACTGGGCGATCGCCATGGGCCCCGACGGCTTGGAAACCTACTGGGCGCAGAAGAACATGGTCAGCATCGACGGCATGCCCACCGGCTTCACGTCGCGTAGCTGAGGATCGGGGCCAGCCAGCGTTCGGCGGTCTTGAGGTCCCAGCCCTTGCGCCGCGCGTAGTCCGCGACCTGGTCGCGATCGATGCGCCCGACGCCGAAGTAGTGCGCCTGCGGATGGGCGAAGTAGAGGCCCGAGACGCTGGCCGGCGGGTTCATGGCGAAGCTCTCGGTGAGCTCGATGCCAGCCTGGGCCTCGGCGTCCAGAAGCCGGAACAGCGTCGCCTTCTCGGTATGGTCGGGTTGGGCGGGGTAGCCTGCGGCCGGACGAATGCCGCGGTACTTCTCCTCGATCAGCATGTCGATGTCGAAGGGCTCGTCGGCGGCGTAGCCCCAGAGCTCGGTGCGCACCTTGCGATGCATGGCTTCGGCGAAGGCCTCCGCCAGCCGGTCGGCCAGCGAGGTCGCCAGGATCGCCGAATAGTCGTCGCCGGCGGCCTTGAACTTCGCCGCGACCTCCAGCTCTCCATGGCCGGCGGTGACCGCGAAGCCGCCGATCCAGTCGGGCCGCGTCCCCACAGGGGCGATGAAGTCGGCGAGCGCCGCGTTGGCGCGACCACCAGCGTCCTGGGCGCGGTCCTTGACCATCTGCTGGCGAAGCGTGTGCAGCCGGCCGAGTTCGGCGGTGCGGCTGGCGTCGGCGTAGACCACCACGTCGTCGCCATCGGCGTTGGCCGGCCAGAAACCGACTACGGCGCGGGCCTCGAACCACTTCTCGGCGATGATCTTCTCGAGCATCGCCTGGGCGTCGCGATAGAGGTCGCTCGCCGCCTCGCCGACCACCTCGTCCTCGAGGATCATCGGGAAGCGGCCGACCAGCTCCCAGCTCGCGAAGAACGGCGACCAGTCGATATGGCGCGCCAGCTCGGCGAGATCGTAGGCGTGGAAGGTGCGCGTGCCGGTGAATGAGGGCGCCGGCGGCTCGTAACCCGCCCAGTCGATGTCGAAAGCGTTGGCGCGGGCGTCGGCCAGGGGCGCCCGGGCGCGCTGGTTCTGGCCGCGGGCGAATTGCTCGCGCACGCGGACATATTCCTCGCGCGTCTCAGCCATGTGGCGCTCGCGCTCCTGCGACGACAGCAGGCCGGAGACCACGCCGACCGCGCGGCTGGCGTCCAGCACATAGGTGGTGGAGCCACTGTAGTTGGGCGCGATCTTCACCGCGGTATGGGTCTTTGAGGTGGTGGCCCCGCCGATCAACAGCGGCACGGTGAAGCCCCGGCGTTCCATCTCGCCGGCGACGAAGGCCATCTCATCCAGCGACGGGGTGATCAGGCCGGACAGGCCGATCATGTCGACGCCCTGGGCCTGCGCCTCGTCGAGGATGCGGTCGGCGGCGACCATCACGCCCAGGTCGACGACCTCGTAGTTGTTACACTGTAGCACCACACCGACGATGTTCTTGCCGATGTCGTGGACGTCGCCCTTCACAGTGGCCATCAGGATCTTGCCGGCGCTCTGCCGCGGCTGGCCTTCCTTCTCGGCCTCCATGAACGGCTGCAGGTAGGCCACGGCCTGCTTCATCACCCGCGCCGACTTCACCACCTGCGGCAGGAACATCTTGCCCGAACCGAACAGGTCGCCAACCACGTTCATCCCGTCCATCAGCGGGCCTTCGATGACGTGCAGCGGGCGCGCCACCTCCAGCCGCGCAGCCTCGGTGTCGGCCTCGATGAAGTCGGTGATCCCGTGGACGAGGGCGTGCGCGAGCCGCTTGGCCACCGGCGCCTCGCGCCAGGTGAGGTCTGGCCCCTTGGCCTCGCTCTTGCCGCCCTTGTACTTGGGCGCGAGCTCCACCAGCCGCTCGGTGTTGGAGATGTTGGTCCGCTGCGGCCGGTTGAGGATCACGTCCTCGACCGCCTCGCGCAGCTCGTCGGGGATGTCGTCGTAGACCGGCAGGTCGCCGGCGTTGACGATGCCCATGTCCATGCCG
>NZ_JAUXZW010000234.1 GCF_030693805.1 Phenylobacterium sp. | reverse complement strand
CGCGGCCACGGCGAGCCCCTGAGACTGATGCTCGATGTGGATGACAAGGTTGGCGTGGTCGACGTCTTCGTCCACCGCCCTGGCTCCAAGCGGGTCGTCGCCTCCAAGGAAGGCTATGGTTTCGTCCTGCCCGAGGACGAGGCTGTGGCCCTGCGCCGGGCCGGCAAGCAGGTGCTGAACGCGGGCGCCAAGGGCGCAGCCTTCGCCCTGCCGCTGATCGCCGACCACCTGGCCGTGGTGGGCGACAATGGCAAGGTCCTGATCTTCCCGACCGCCGAACTGCCGGAGATGGCGCGTGGCAAGGGGGTGAAGCTGCAGGCCTACCGTGAGGGGGGCTTGCGTGACGCGCTGGTGTTCGGCGAGACCGAGGGCGCGGCCTGGACGGACGCGGCGGGTCGCACGCGGGTCTGGCCGGAGTGGCGCGACTGGCTGGGCCGGCGCGCCGCCGCCGGCAAAGCGGCGCCGAAGGGCTTCCCGGCCAGCAAGCGGTTCCGGCCGAAGTAGGCTCTGGTCGGGCTCGCCAGGATGGCGGCTGACTTAGCCCTTTCTTGACACGGCCAGGGCTACATGCGCCCTTCCGCGCCTCCTTTTCGACCAGCTTTTTGCGACTCCCATGCACCCATATCGCACCCACACCTGCGGCCAGCTCCGCGCCGCCGACACCGGCCAGACGGTCCGCGTATCGGGTTGGATCCATCGCAAGCGCGACCACGGCGGGCTGGTGTTCATCGACCTGCGCGATCACTACGGTCTGACGCAACTGGTCATCGCGCCGAGCACGCCGGGCTCCGACCGCATCGAGCGCACGCGCGCCGAGAGCGTCATCCGCATCGACGGCGAGGTGGTCGCCCGCTCCGCCGACACTATCAACGCCAACCTGCCGACCGGCGAGGTCGAGGTGCGCGTCGCCGCCATCGAGGTGCTGTCGGAAGCCGCCGAACTGCCGGTGCCTGTGTTCGGCGAGCCGGACTATCCCGAGGAACTGCGGCTCAAGCACCGCTACCTCGATCTGCGGCGCGAGACCCTGCACAAGAACATCGTCCTGCGCTCCAAGGTCATCCACTCGATCCGCAACCGCATGATCTGGCAGGGGTTCCTGGAGTACCAGACGCCGATCCTGACCGCGTCGTCGCCGGAAGGCGCGCGCGACTTCCTGGTGCCATCGCGCCTGCATCCGGGCAAGTTCTACGCGCTGCCCCAGGCGCCGCAGCAGTTCAAGCAACTGCTGATGGTCTCGGGCTTCGACCGCTATTTCCAGATCGCGCCGTGCTTTCGAGACGAGGACCTGCGCGCCGACCGCAGCCTAGAGTTCTACCAACTCGACGTGGAGATGAGCTTCGTCACCCAGGAAGACGTGTTCGCGGCCATCGAGCCGGTGATGCACGGGGTGTTCGAGGAGTTCGCGGCCGGCAAGCCGGTGACGCCGTATCCGTTCCCCCGCATCCCGTATCGCGAGGCGATCGCCAAGTACGGCTCTGACAAGCCGGACCTGCGCAACCCGCTAGTGATGCAGGACGTCTCCGAGCACTTCCGCGGCGCGGGCTTCGGCCTGTTCGCGCGGATGCTGGAAGATCCGAAGAACGCCATCTGGGCTATCCCCGCGCCCAGCGGCGGCAGCCGCGCGTTCGCCGACCGCATGAACAGTTGGGCGCAGTCCGAGGGCCAGCCGGGCCTGGGCTACATCTTCTGGCGTGAAGGCGAAGAGGGCGGCGCAGGTCCGATCGCCAAGAACATCGGGCCGGAACTTACAGACAAGGTTCGCGAGCAGCTTGGTCTCGCGATCGGCGACGCGGCCTTCTTCGTCGCCGGCGACCCCAGCGTCTTTTACAAGTTCGCCGGGACCGCGCGCACCAAGGTCGGGACCGAATTGAAGCTGGTGGACGAGGACCGCTTCGAGTTCGTCTGGATCGTCGACTTCCCGATGTTCGAGTGGAACGACGACGAAAAGCGCGTCGATTTCTCGCACAATCCGTTCTCGATGCCGCAGGGCGAACTTGAAGCTCTGCTCACCAAGAACCCGCTCGACGTGCTGGCCTACCAGTATGACATCGTCTGCAATGGCTACGAGCTGTGTTCAGGCGCGATCCGGAACCACCGGCCGGAGCTGATGCTCAAGGCCTTCGAGATCGCCGGCTACGGTCCGGAGGTGGTCGAGGAGCAGTTCGGCGGCATGCTGAACGCCTTCCGCCACGGCGCGCCGCCGCACGGCGGGCTGGCCCCCGGCATCGACCGCATCGTCATGTTGCTGGCCGGCGAGACCGCGATCCGCGAAGTGATCGCCTTCCCGCTGAACCAGCAGGGCCAGGATCTGCTGATGAGCGCGCCCTCGGACGTGACCGACAAGCAGCTCAAGGAGCTGCACGTGCGTCTGTCCCTGCCAATCAAGGTCTAGGGGCTAGCCTCACCCCGGCGAAAGCCGGGCGTGAGCGCCTCAGCAGT
>NZ_JAUXZW010000220.1 GCF_030693805.1 Phenylobacterium sp. | reverse complement strand
GAACGGCGGCAGTACTTAGGCTATTTCCAGCATCGCGGTGAGCACATTGACGAACCAGTCAATCACCTCCGGCCGGGGGAACATACAGATCATGCAGTGGTGTCAGAAGTAGTGTCGCGATGCCCCATGCAGGCCGCCGATCACCGGCTCGCCCTGGACGACCGCGAATCCGTCGGCGGGGATCGCCGCGCTCAGCGAGAACGCGCTGGAGGTCATCTTCTGACACTCGGTGCAATGACAGGCCATGGTCAGCAGGGGTGGCGCACTGATCGTCAGGCGCACCTGAGCGCATCGGCAGGCGCCGGTCCAAGGCAAAGGCAGCAGGCTCATGCTCGAGGCTCCTTTTAAATTTCGGAGGCAAGCGCTCAGAGCGCCGGAGGGTTCAGACGAAGGCGAGAACGCCCCGATGCAGGATCGACAACTCCCGCCGCAACCATATCGCAGGTCAAGGCGCCATCAATCGAATTTTGTTCTTGCTTTGTTCGCTTCACGTGACACCCTGCCGGCATGGCGGTCCCATTTAACGGTCGCGGTGCGCGGTCCAACGCGTCCAGCCGCTACGAGTCCCGGCAGCGCGAGGACTTCGACGACGGCTGGGAGATCGACGACGCCGAGCCGGCGAAGCTGAAGACCGTTATCGCGCCGATGAAGTCGAAGACGGTGATCGCCCGCAACGACAGCCCCGATGTCGGCTTCTCGCGATCGATCAATCCGTACCGAGGGTGCGAACACGGCTGCATCTATTGCTACGCCCGTCCCGCGCACGCCTATCTCGGCCTGTCGCCGGGACTGGACTTCGAGTCGCGGCTGTTCTTCAAGCCGGAGGCGGGAAAGCTGTTGGCGCGCGAGCTGTCGCAGCCGCGCTATGCACCGCAAGTGATCCACATCGGCGGCGACACCGACCCCTATCAGCCGCAGGAGCGCCGGCTGGGCGTGACCCGCGAGGTGATCGAAACGCTGTCGCGCTTCCAGCACCCGTTCACGATCATCTCCAAGTCGGCGCTGATCCTGCGCGACCTCGACATCATGGCGCCGATGGCGGCGCGCAACCTGATGCGCGCGACGATCTCGGTGACCAGCCTCGATCGCAAGCTGGCGCGCAGCATGGAGCCCCGGGCCGCGACGCCCGAGCGGCGCATTGAGGCGGTGTGCCAGCTCAGCGCGGCCGGCGTGCCGGTGATCGTCATGGTCGCCCCGATCATACCCGGCCTCAACGACCACGAGGTGGAGGCGGTGCTGGAGCGGGTCGCGGACGCCGGCGCCGTGGGCGCAGGCTATGTGGCGCTGCGCCTGCCGCTCGAGATCAAGGACCTGTTCCGCGAATGGCTGGAGACCGACCATCCGGGGCGCGCCGCACGGGTGATGTCGTTGGTGCGCCAGATGCGCGGCGGGCGCGACTACGACGCCCAGTTCGGCAAGCGGATGCGTGGCGAAGGCCCTATCGCCGACCTGCTGGCCCAGCGGTTCAAGGCCGCCAAGCGGCGCTACGGCCTCGATCGCGAGTTGCCGCCGCTGGATGTGACCGCCTTCCGGGTCCCGCCCGAGGCCGGCGCCCAGGGCGACCTGTTCGGGTGAGGCCTCAGCGGGTGAACGAAGCGGCGAGCTCGATATGCGGCGACCACAGGAACTGGTCCACCGGCAGCAGG
>NZ_JAUXZW010000104.1 GCF_030693805.1 Phenylobacterium sp. | reverse complement strand
CCCCCAGCACCTGGAGGAAGTTGCCGTTGCGATAGAGCAGCACGCCTGTGACCCCGAGGCGCGCGTTGATCGCGCGGCTCGTCCGAACCAGCGACGACCGGGCCTCCGCCTCGAACGCTCCGACCGCCGCGCTGCCGTACGTCAGGACCCACAGTCGCTCGCCCGCCTCTCGACCCTGCCCCATCAACCTCGCACCCCCTGCCGCGGCTCACCCTGATTCAAACGGCGGGTGACCTTGACCTAAAGCTGGGGCAAGCTCACCGCATGGCGACGGTAGAGCTCTCGCCCGACTTTGACAGTTCGCCTCGGTTCTAGAGGTACGGGCCCCTTGGATTCTCGTGGTTCTCGGACCTCCGAGGCTCCAAAAACCTAGGCACACGACCCTGTGCGAAACCGTTGACGGCACCGCTGCCCCGGGCGTAGCCACGAGGCATGTACCTGCGCACGACGAAGCGCCGCAACGCGGACGGCTCGGAGGTCTGCTACTACCAGCTCGCCGACAACGTCTGGGTCCCGCAGCGCAAGTGTTCCGTCGCGACGGTGGTCTACAACTTCGGGCGCGGCGACGAGGTGGACGCCGACAAGATGCGGCGGCTAGCAGGCAGCATCCTGCGCGTCTTCGGCGACCCGAAGGAGCTCACCGCCGCGGACGACGTCCACGTCCGGGACTCCTGGCCCTACGGCGGCATCTACGTCCTGGAGCAGTTGTGGAAGGAGCTCGGCGTCGGCCCGCTCCTCGATCGGCTGCTGGGGTCGAGGCGCATCCGCGCGCCCTTCGAGCGGGCGCTGTTCGCGATGGTCGCCAACCGCGCCCTGGCGCCCTACTCCAAGCTCTACTGCTGGGAGCAGTGGCTGCGCGAGGAGGTGTTCCTGCCGGAGGGCGAAGGCCTCGAGCTGCAGCACCTCTACCGCTCGATGGACTTCTTCGAGGACCACAAGGTCGAGATCGAGAAGGCCCTCTACTTCAAGATGGCCGACTTGATGAACGCCGACGTCGATCTGATCTTCTACGACACGACCTCCCTGCACTTCGAGATCGACGAGCCCGACGAGGTGGATCTGTCGACCCGGGGACGCTCGTACGAGGCGCTGCGCAAGCGCGGTCACTCCAAGAACGGACGCGAGGATGCGCCGCAGATCGTCATCGGACTCGCGGTGACGCGCGAGGGGTTGCCGGTGCGCTCGTGGGTCTTCCCCGGGAACACCACGGACGTGACGACCGTGGAGAAGGTGAAGGCCGACCTCCGTGGCTGGAAGCTCGGTCGCTGCGTCCTGGTGGGCGACGCGGGCATGAACTCGGAGGACAACCGGAAGAAGCTCAGCCTCGGGAACGGCAAGTACATCCTCGGTGCGAAGATGCGCGCGAACGACGAGGTGACCAAGGAGGTCCTCGCTCGCCCCGGCCGCTACAAGGAAGTGAAGGACAACCTCCGCGTGAAGACCGTGAGGGTCGGCGACGGGGAGCGCCGCCGTCGGTACGTCGTCTGTCACAACCCGGACGAGGAGACGCGGCAGCGGACGCACCGGGAGAAGGTGATCGAGGAGCTGACCGCCGAGCTCGCGACGTTGCAGGAGAGGCCTGACGGCACGCACACGACGCGGGCCCACGAGCTCCTCACCAGCGGTCGCTTCCGGCGCTACCTGCGCCAGGTCGGCACGGGCGGACTGGCGATCGATCGGGCGGCGGTGAAGGAGGCGGAGCGGTACGACGGCAAGTGGGTGATCACCTCGAACGACGACACGCTGACGGCCGAGGATCTGGCCCTGGGGTACAAGCAACTGCTGCGCGTCGAGGCGTGCTGGCGGACGCTCAAGAGCGGGCTG
>NZ_JAUXZW010000210.1 GCF_030693805.1 Phenylobacterium sp. | reverse complement strand
TACTTCTTACTTGCACTACACCGCTTTACGACACCCTGCGAACGGGTTAGCTGGAATAATAAAACCTCCAAAATACAAAAACCTTGCAGTTCCAATTTCAAAAAACAATTGACTAATCAAATCTTAATTTAATCAATCTATTGTTAAAAGTCAATAGTTTTTTAGCCGAATCAGTTGTGAAACACAAATTTGTATGAGTATTTAAAACATTGTCCCCTAATTTGTGCTGTTTTTATAAAAAATCGTAATTTTGATTAATTGTTGCTGAAAGGCGAAGTTCAATTGAATAGTAAACCAATAGTGTTCAGGACCAGATTAATAACCTTTAAAATTGTTTGTTATGGGTAAAAGTTTAGATGCAAAATAAGAAGCAAAAAAGGAACCAACCAAATCGTTAAAGGAAAAAAGATTAGAGAAAAAAGCAAAAAAAGACAAGAAATAGAGTCTGTTTTGCCTGGTATTTTCTTTTTTTTATTTTAGCAAAGAGCCGGATTGTAGTCCAGCTCTTTGCTTTTTGAGACTATTACAGCGAGGAATATTTTCGAAAAAAATAATTATCTTTCAACACCGAAACCTACACCAATTTCTAAACCAACTAACACAACCATCATCATGAAACGATTTTCAGTACAAGTTATTTTTTTTATTTTGGTACTTGCTTTGGCAATGTCGTGTACTTCGAACAAACCTAAAAATGAAGGATGGATTCAATTGTTTAACGGGAAAGACCTGAATGATTGGAATATCAAAATTACCGGGTTTCCTTTGAATGAAAATTTCAATAACACGTTCAGGGTGGAGGATAGTTTGCTGAAAGTCAGGTACGATCAGTACGACAAATTCAATGGGCATTTCGGGCATATTTTTTATAAACAGCCTTATTCACATTACAAAATTCGTGTTGAATACCGTTTTGTAGGTGAACAGTGTCCTGAAGGAGCAGGCTGGGCTTTACGCAACAGTGGAATCATGGTTCACGGGCAAAGCGCCGAAAGCATGGAGGTGAACCAGGATTTTCCTGTTT
>NZ_JAUXZW010000011.1 GCF_030693805.1 Phenylobacterium sp. | reverse complement strand
TGGCTCAGCTCGACCCGGACGGCGCTCATGACGTGGTGATCAATCTGCAGGGCGACATCCCGTTCATTGACCCGGAAGCGGTCGCGCGATGCGCGCGCCTGCTGGACGAGCAGCCGACCTGCGACATCTCGACCATCGTTGTTGCGGAGGGCGCTGTCGCCGACCGCAGTAATCCGGATGTCCCCAAGGCGATCCTGACGATGCAGCCGGACGGGCGAAGCGGCCGGGCGCTCTATTTTACCCGCTCAGTGCTGTACGGCGACGCGCCGGTCTGGCTGCACCATGGGGTCTACGGCTATCGGCGCGAGGCGCTGACCCGGTTCACCGCCGCCGCTCCGTCACCGCTGGAGCGGCTGGAACGTCTCGAACAACTGAGGGCGCTGGAGATGGGCATGTCGATCTGGGCCGCGGTGCTCGAAGAGGCGCCGATCTCCGTCGACAACCCGGCCGACCTGGAACGGGCGCGGCGCCACGCAAGGGAACTGGCATGACCGGACGCATCGCATTCCAGGGGGAACTCGGGGCCAACAGCCACGAAGCCTGCACCAACGCCTTCCCTGCGATGCAGCCGGTGCCGCACGCCAGCTTCGAAGAAGCGTTCGAGGCGGTGAAGAGCGGTGATTGCCAGCTGGGCATGATCCCCGTGGAGAACTCGATCGCGGGCCGAGTGGATCAGGTCCACCACCTGCTGCCGTCGTTCGGGCTGAAGATCATCGGCGAACGCTTCAAGCCAATCCACTTCCAACTGATGGCCAACCCGGGCGTCAAGCTCGAGGACGTGAAGACCGTCTCCAGCATGACCATCGCGCTCGGTCAGTGCCGCAAGCTGCTGCGCCGCCTGAAGGTGGCGACCGAATCGGCGGGCGACACCGCGGGGGCGGCCCGGCAACTGGCGGACAAGCCCGACCCCACCCGTGCGGCCCTGGCGCCGGCATTGGCGGCGCAGATCTACGGCCTGGATATCCTGTTGCGCGACGTCGAGGACGAGCACAACAACACCACGCGCTTCCTGGTGATGAGCGCCGAGGACCAGCCTGAATCGCCGCCGTTCACCGCGCCTTGCATCACCAGCTTCGTGTTCCGCGTCCGCAACATCCCCGCCGCGCTGTACAAGGCGCTGGGCGGCTTCGCGACCAATGGCGTGAACATGATCAAGCTGGAGAGCTACACCGAGGGCGGGGTGTTCTCGGCGACCTTCTTCTACGCCGAGGTCGACGGGCGCCCCGAGGACCTGGCGCTGGCGCGCGCCTTCGAGGAGCTCACCTTCTTCTCGGAGAAATTCGAGATCCTCGGGGTCTATCCAGCCGATCCGTTCCGCAGCAGAGGCTAGTTCAGTCGCCGGGGCTTCCGCCGTCCACCCACGCCCGCAGGAGCTGGTGGGCGATGGCCATCTGGCCGGGCGCAGTGGCGTCCGCGATCTCACCGTCGAGCAGGGCTCGAGCCTCTTCGCGGGTGAACCAGCGCACCTCCGACAGCTCCGTCTGGTCCGGAGCCGCCTGGTCGTCGGCGACTTCGGCGAGCAGGCCGATCATCAACGACGATGGATAGGGCCAGGGCTGGGTCGAGTGGTAGTGCACCCGCACGGTGCGCAGGCCGGCCTCCTCGTGCAGTTCGCGGGCGCAGGCCTCCTCGATGGTTTCACCGGGTTCCAGGAAGCCCGCCAGCGCCGAATAGCGACCTTCCGGCCACGACGCCCCGCGTCCGACCATGCAGCGGTCCCCGAAGTACGGAAGCATGATCACCACTGGATCGGTGCGCGGGAAATGCTCCACGCCGCAGGCCCGGCAGCGGCGCTTCCAGCCGCCGTCCACTGCGTCGCTGGGCTGGCCGCACGATGCGCAGAAGCGATGACGACGACGCCACTCGAACATCTGTTTTGCGGTGGCGAGGATCGCGGCGTCCGCCGGGACCAGCCGCAGCGAGATGGCCCGCAGGTCCTCGAACGCCCCGACGCCCCGCAGCGGCCCCTCCGCGGGGTCTGCAGAGCCTTCGATATCCAGGGCGAACACCGCCTGCTCGCGCCACATGCCGAGGAACAGCAGCCGCTCCTCGCCGCCGGAGAGCTCCTTGGCCAGCTCGGCGGGGAAGTAGGCGATGCGGACACCGCCAGATCCGTCTGATTCGACCAGCGGCTTACCGTTCCAGATCGCCACGGCGAGGGAATCGGCGTCGGCGAGGCGACCTGCGACCCACTCCGGGTCGGAACGGCGTTCGCTGACGCGGTCGAGCGGGTTGCCGGCGAAGGTGTTGCGGAAGCTTTGCAGGGTCATTGCGGAGTTCTAATCCGCCGCACGCTTGCGCGCGAGCCCGTGCGACGCGATATTGGCGGTGGAGATCGGCGACGGGCGGACGCCTCGCCAACCCGGTCAGGTCCGGAAGGAAGCAGCCGCAACGAGTTTCGCTCCGGGTCGTCGTCCGGTCTCCACCCGCCTTCCAACATAGTCCTCATGGCCGACGAA
Organism: Phenylobacterium sp.; assembly: GCF_030693805.1. Lineage (GTDB taxonomy): Bacteria > Pseudomonadota > Alphaproteobacteria > Caulobacterales > Caulobacteraceae > Phenylobacterium. The sequence goes on along the minus strand of NZ_JAUXZW010000011.1, from coordinate 16,916 downwards.
GACTTCACGCTCGATCCAGCCTCGCCGGAACGGGACGCCGACACGGCCGACATGTTCGCGCCTGCGCCGCCGCCCGTGGCGCAGGACGCCGGCGCCTACACGGTGCTCGCCCGGAAGTATCGCCCCCGCACGTTCGAGGACCTGATCGGCCAGGAGGCGATGGTCCGCACCCTGACCAACGCCTTCTCCTCGGGGCGGATCGCGCACGCCTTCATGCTCACCGGCGTCCGCGGGGTCGGCAAGACCACCACCGCCCGCCTGCTGGCCCGCGCCCTCAACTACGAGAGCGACACGGTCCACCAGCCGACGCTCGACCTGACCCAGGAAGGCATCCACTGCCGGGCGATCATCGAGGGGCGTCATATGGACGTGCTCGAACTGGACGCCGCCAGCCGCACCAAGGTCGACGAGATGCGCGAGCTGCTGGACGGGGTGCGCTACGCCCCCGTCTCAGCGCGCTACAAGGTCTATGTGATCGACGAGGTCCACATGCTCTCGACGGCGGCGTTCAACGCCCTGTTGAAGACGCTGGAGGAACCTCCGCCGCACGCCAAGTTCATCTTCGCCACCACCGAGATCCGCAAGGTGCCGGTGACCATCCTGTCGCGCTGCCAGCGCTTCGACCTGCGCCGGGTGGAACCCGAGGTGATCGCGAGGAACCTCGAGACTATCTCCGAGGCCGAGGGCGCGCGGGTCGAAGCCGAGGGCCTGATGCTGATCGCCCGCGCCGCCGAGGGCTCGGTGCGCGACGCCCAGTCGATGCTCGATCAGGCCATCGTCCAGGCCGAAGCCGGCCTGACGGTGGGCGCGGCGGTCATCCGCGACATGCTGGGCCTCGCCGATCGCGCCCAGACCATCGGCCTGCTGGAGCACATCGTGCGGGGCGAAGCCGGGCCGGCGATCGAGGCTTTCCGCACACTCTATGGGTTCGGCGCGGATCCCGGACAGGTGATGATCGACCTCCTGGAGCATTGCCACGGCGCCTCACTGACGCGGGCGGTCGGCGCTCATGCCCTGACCTTGCCGAAGGATCAGGCCGCGCGGCTGGCGGCGATCGGCGCGGCGGTGTCGCCCGGCGTGCTGGCGCGGCTCTGGCAGATGCTGCTGAAGGGCCACGACGAGGTGCGTCGCGCACCGGACGCCGCCGCGGCGGTCGACATGGCGCTGATCCGCCTGGCCTACGCGGCCGACCTGCCGGGCCCGGAAGAAGCGCTGAAGCGCCTGCAGTCGGGCGACGCGCCGCCCGCCCGCGGCGGCGGCCTGAGCTCCGGCGGGGCCAGTGGCGGCGGCGGCGCGTCCGCCGTGGCGCGCGCCCAGCCCAGTCCGGTGACGGCCGAGGCGGAGACGGCGCCGGTCCTGCAATCCTTCGACGACGTCATCGCGCTGATCGAAAAGCGCCGCGACATCGCCCTGCGCCTCGACGTCGAGCGCTTCGTGCGTCCGATCAGCTTCCGTCCCGGCGCGATCGAGTTCGAGCCGGCGCCCGGCGCGCCGTCCAACCTGGCTCAGCGCCTGGTCAACCGGCTCAAGGAATGGACCGGCCAGCCCTGGCTGATCGCCGCCCAGGGCGGCGGCGGCGCCGAAAGCCAGTGGGAGCGCCAGAAGCGCGAACAGCGCGACACCCTGGACGAGGTGCGCGCCGACGCCTTCGTCCAGTCGGTGTTCGAGGCGTTTCCCGGAACCGAACTGCTTGAGGTCCGCACCCTGCCGGCGCCGGAACCGGCTGTGGCGGCGGCGGACGAGGACGACAACGATGAGGACTGACGCGCGATGAAGGACCTTGGCTCCCTGATGAAGCAGGCTCAGGCCATGCAGCAGAAGCTGGCGGACGCCCAGCAACGCATCGCCGACCTCAGCGTCGACGGCACGTCCGGCGGCGGCATGGTCAAGGTGACGCTGAAGGGCACCGGCGAGCTCGCGGCCGTGGAGATCCACGAGAGCCTGCTGGCCCCCGGCGAGGGGGAGGTGGTGGCCGACCTGATGATCGCGGCCCACGCCGACGCCAAGCGGAAGCTGGACGCGGCCCAGGCCGACCTGATGCGCGAGGCCGCCGGCCCGCTCGCCGGCATGGGCCTGCCGGGCCTGAAGTTCTGACTTGGCGGGTTCCGCCGGCCCCGAGATCGAGCGTCTGATCAGCCTGCTGGCGAAGCTGCCGGGGCTAGGGCCCCGCTCGGCGCGTCGCTCGGCGCTGGCGCTGCTCAAGCGGCGCGACCAGTTGCTGGTCCCGCTGGCCGCGGCTATGTCCGACGCTGCGGCGCGTGTGCGGACCTGCAGCGTCTGCGGTGCGCTGGACACCCAGGACCCCTGCGCGATCTGCGCCGACACCGTGCGCGACGACGCCATGCTGTGCGTGGTCGAGGAGGTCGGCGCGCTGTGGGCCATGGAGCGGGCGGGCGCGTTCCGTGGCCGTTATCACGTGCTGGGCGGGCTGCTGTCGGCGCTGGACGGTGTCGGCCCCGACGCGTTGCGGGTTAGCGCGCTGCTGCAAAGGGCCAGCGCCGCTCAGGTGCGCGAAGTGATCCTGGCGCTGCCGGCGACGGTCGATGGCCAGACCACCGCCCACTACCTGACCGAACGGCTGGGCGCCCTGAACGTCCCCGTGACCCTTCTGGCCAGGGGCGTCCCGGTGGGCGGCGAACTCGACTGGCTGGATGACGGCACAATCGCCCAGGCCATGCGGGCGCGCCGCCCAGCGTGATCGGAAACGCTCTGGTCGATGTGCGCGACTCTCGCTAAGAACGGAGCATGAACGCGTATTTGCTCATCGCGGCCGTCGCCGCGCTCCTGGCTCTGGCGGCCCTGGCCTGGGCTTTGATGGAGCGCTCGCGCGCCGGTCGCGCCGAGGCGCGGGTGTGGGATCTGCAGCAGACCAGCGCCGACGCCCAGGCGCGGGTGCGGATGCTGGAGGAACAGGCCGCCTCGCAGGGTGAATTCCTGCGCGCGCAGGCGACCCAGTCGGCGAATGCGGTGGCCGAGGAGATGGTCAAGCGCGCCGACGAGAGCTTCCGCAACCGTGAGCAACTCGTCCAGGCGCGGCTGGAGGCGCAACTCAAGCCGGTGGCCGACACGCTGCTGAAATTCCAGGAACAGGTGACCGCGGTCGAAAAGGTCCGCGCCGAGGAATCCGGCGGACTGAAGGCGCAGATCGCCCAGCTTCTCGCAGCGTCGACGGCGACCCAGGACGAGGCGCGCAAGCTGTCGGCGGTGCTGCGCCGCGGAGCCGGCGTGCAGGGGCGCTGGGGCGAGCAGACCCTGCGCAACGTGCTGGAGGCCGCCGGCCTGCACAATCGCTACGACTTCGAAGAACAGGTCTCCACCGACACCGACGAGGGTCGCCGCAGGCCCGACGTGACCGTGCGCATGCCGGGCGGCGGCGTGTTCGTGATCGACGCCAAGTGTTCGCTGAACGCCTTCCTCGATGCCCAGGACGCCGCCGACGATGCCGCGCGCGACGCCTGCTTCACCCGCCATGCGCAGAGCGTGCGCGCGCACATGCAGGGGCTGTCGGCCAAGGCCTACTGGGACCAGTTCGACGCCTCGCCGGACTTCGTCGCGATGTTCGTACCGGGCGACAGCATCCTGTCGGCGGCGCTGGAGCGCGCGCCGGAGCTGATGAGCGAGGCGATGGACCGGCGCGTGGTGATCGTCACGCCCACCACCCTGTTCGCCCTGTGCAAGGCGGTCCACTACGGCTGGCGGGTGGAGGAACAGGCGTTCAACGCCCGGCGGATCGCCGATCTCGGGCGAGAGCTTTACAAGCGCATCTCTGTGATGGGCGCCCACGCCGCCTCGGTCGGCAAGGCGCTGGAGGCCGCGGTCTCGCGCTACAACCAGATGGTCGGTTCCCTGGAGACCCAGGTGCTGACCCAGGCGCGGCGCTTCGAGGAGCTCAAGGTCGATCACGAGGGCCGCGAGATCGTCGAGCTGTCGCCGGTCGAAACCGGAGTGCGCCCGCTGGCCAAGCTGTCGCCGAACGAGCCGCCCCAGATCCGCATCGTCGCCGGCGACGAGGGACGCGCAGCGCCGCCCGCGTCTTGACGCTGCGCGCTCTGCGACCTACCTCCGCCAGATGGCCATTCGTGAGATCCTCGTCGTCCCCGACCCGGTGCTGAAGCAGAAGTCCACCCCGGTGGATGTCGTCGACGACGACCTGCGCGCGCTGATGGACGACATGCTGGAGACCATGTACGCGGCGCCGGGCATCGGCCTGGCCGCGGTTCAGATCGGCGTGCCCAAACGCGTCATCGTCATGGACCTGTCCCACGGAGAGGAAGAGAAGGCGCCGCGCTTTTTCATCAATCCGCAGATCGTCTGGGCGTCCGAGGAGACGCTTCCCTACGAAGAGGGGTGTCTCTCGGTGCCGGAGATTTTCGACGAGGTCGAACGACCAGCGAAGGTGCGGCTGAGCTATCTCGACTATCAGGGCAAGGCGGTAGAGGAAGACGCCGAGGGCCTGTTCGCCGTCTGCATCCAGCACGAGATGGACCATTTGGAAGGCGTGTTGTTCATCGACCATCTGTCGCGCCTGAAGCGCGAGCAGGCGGTGAAAAAGGTCAAGAAGCAGGTGAAGGCCGCCTGACGACGGCCTTCACGCGCGTCTCAGTGCGCTGCGGGATCGGCGTGATCGTCGCCCTTCACCGTTTCGCTGACGTTCTTGGCGCCGGTCTTCAGCTCCGCGCCGGCTTTCGACAAGGCTTCCTTCGCCTCGCCCGCGGCGTCCTTGGCGACCGCGCCTGCATCGGCGGCGGCGTCCTTCAGGTCGGCGCCTGCTGCCTTGATCTCAGGACTGTTGGCTGCGGCCTTCGCCTCGGCGGCGGCCTTGGCGCCGGCGTCCTTGATGTCCTGGGCGGTGTCGGCCCGCTCGGCCGGGGAGCAGCCGGCGAGGATCACGCCGGCGGCGGCGAGCGTAGTGATCAGCAGTCTGCGCATCTTGATTTCCATCCCCTTGGTCATGGCAGCGCTAGTTTAGCGCGAGCCGGCGGGCTTTTCCCATAGGCCCCCGACCGGTAAAGGCCGTCCATGCGCTTAGCCTTCCTTGGAACACCGGATTTCGCCGCTGCGTCGCTGGCGGCGATCGTCGAGGCGGGGCACGACGTGGTCGCGGTCTATTCGCAGCCGCCGGCGCCGCGCGGCCGCGGCCATGCGTTGCGGCCGTCGCCCGTCCAGGCCTACGCGGAAAGCCGGGGGTTGGCAGTGCGCACCCCGGCCTCCATGCGCGATCCCGATGCGATCGCGGCCTTCGCCGCTCTGGAGCTCGATGTGGCCGTGGTGGTCGCTTATGGCCAGATCCTGCCCGCGGAAGTGTTGTCCGCGCCAAGGTTGGGAGCCTTCAATCTGCACGGATCGCTGCTGCCGCGCTGGCGGGGCGCCGCGCCGATCCAGCGGGCGCTGATGGCCGGCGATCCGGTCACCGGCGTCCAGGTGATGCGCATGACGCAGGGCCTCGACGAAGGCGCGGTGCTGGCCACCGCCACGGTGCGAATCGGCCCCCTCGACACCGCCGGGACCCTGCACGACCGCCTGGCGCTGGCCGGCGCCGACCTGCTGGTCGCGACCCTGCTGGCGATCGAACGCGGCGAGGCGGTCGAAACGCCCCAGGCGGACGAGGGCGTCACCTACGCCAAGAAGATCCGCCCCAAGGAGGCGCGATTGGACTGGCGTCACCCCGCCGCAGAAGTGGACCTGAAGATTCGCGGGCTTTCGCCATTTCCCGGCGCCTGGTTCACCGCCACGGCCGACAAGGGGCCGTTCCGTATCAAGGCGCTGCTCTCGCGCCAGGAGGACGGCGCGGGCGCCCCTGGCGAGCTGTTGGACGACGCCCTGCTGGTGGCTTGCGGCGAAGGCGCGGTGCGGCTGCTGCGCGTCCAGCGCGAGGGACGCGCAGCTCAGGATGCCGGCGACTTCCTGCGCGGCTTCCCGTTGAGCCCCGGCGCCAGGCTCTCCTGATGCCCCGCTACCGCCTGCTAGTGGAATATGACGGCCGCCCCTACTGCGGCTTCCAGGCCCAGGCGGAGCTGCCGTCCGTGCAGGCTTCGCTGGAGCGGGCGGTGCAGGCCTTCAGCGGCGAGCGCGTGCGCATCCATGCCGCCGGACGCACCGACACCGGCGTCCACGCCCTGGGCCAGGTGGTCCACGTGGATCTCGAGAAGCCCTGGTCGCCGGCGGTGGTGCGCGACGCCATGAACGCCCATCTTGGCGGGGAGCCCATCGCGGTGCTCAGCGCCGACGAAGTCAGCGGCGACTGGCACGCCCGGTTCTCCGCCACGGGGCGGAGCTATCTGTTCCGCATCCTCAACCGTCGGAGCCCCGCCGCCCTCGACCAGGGCCGCGCGTGGTGGGTGAAGCAGCCGCTGGACGCCCGGGCGATGCATGCCGCGGCCCAGGTGATGCTCGGACAGCACGACTTCACCACCTTCCGCGACGTGCGCTGTCAGGCCAAGTCACCGGTGAAGACGCTGGACCAGGTCAGCGTGGAGCGTGACGGTGAGGCTGTGATTTTGCGGTTCGCGGCGCGCTCGTTCCTGCATCGCCAGGTGCGTTCGATGACCGGATCGCTGGTCGAGGTCGGGACCGGCCGCTGGAGCGACGATGACTTCAAAGCCGCGCTGGAGGCCCGCCAGCGCAGCGCCTGCGGCCCCGTGGCGCCGCCCGACGGCTTGTATCTCACCGAGGTGATCTACCCGGCGAACGCCGCGAAGTAGCGTTCGATCAGGCGTTCATAGACCGTCTGGAGCTGGCGGATCTCAGCGACCGGCGCCCGCTCATCGATCGAATGCATGGTGGTTCCCACCAGCCCCAACTCCACCACCGGACAGAGCGCGCGGATGAAGCGAGCGTCGGAAGTGCCGCCGCTGGTCGACAGCTCAGGGGCTCGGCCGACTGCATCTTGGACGGCTGCGGCGACAACCTCGGTGAACGGGCCAGGCTCCGTGAGGAACGCCTCGCCGCTAATCTGCGGCGTCAGGCGGATTTCGCCCTTGAAGCCCTCGGCGGCTTTCGCGGCCTCCCCTTCGATCCAGCGTACCAGGTCGGCGCCGGTGTGGCTGGGGTTGAAGCGGATGTTGATCCGCGCGCGGCCGGTGGAGGGGATCAGGTTGGTCGTTGGGTTCGCCACGTCGATGGTGGTGATCTCCAGGTTCGAGGGCTGAAAGCCCAGGTACCCGTCGTCCAGCCGCCGCGCCTGCAGTCGCGACAAAAGGTCGACCAGGACAGGCAGCGGGTTGGCCGCGCGGTCGGGATAGGCCACATGGCCCTGGGTCCCGGCGACCTCGATGCCGACATTGACGCTGCCGCGGCGGCCGATCTTGATCATGTCGCCGAAGGTCGCCGACGAGGTCGGCTCGCCGACCACGCAATGGTCGATGGCCTCGCCCTCGGCGGCTAGCGCCTCGACCACCATCTTGGTGCCGTGGATGGCCGGGGCTTCCTCGTCGCCGGTGATCAGGAACGACAACGAGCCGGCGACGCGGCCGCCGGTGATGGCGCTCTGGGCGGCGGCAACGAAGGCGGCGATGGCGCTCTTCATGTCCACCGCGCCGCGGCCAATCAGCATGTCGTCGACGATGGCGGCGTCGAAGGGCTCCTGCGTCCAGGCGGCCGCGTCGCCGACCGGGACCACGTCCGTGTGGCCGGCAAAGCACAGGTTGGGTCGCGCATCGCCGTAGCGGGCGTAAAGGTTCTCGATGTCGCCGAAGCGCATCCGCCGGCAGACGAAGCCCAAGCCCTGTAGCGCGTTCTGCAGCACCTGCATGGCGCCGGCGTCCGCCGGGGTGACCGACGCCCGGCGGATCAGGTCGCGGGAAAGCTCGACGGCGTCGATCACGGGTCCGCCTATTCGCGCAACAGTTCGTTGACGCTGGTCTTGGAGCGCGTGCGCTCGTCCACCGTCTTCATGATCACCGCGCAGTAGGTGGACGGCATGCCCTCGTGCGGAGACGGTCGCGAGCCGGAAACCACCACGGAATACGGCGGCACTTCGCCCAGGGTGACGACGCCCGTGCGCCGGTCGACGATCGGCGTGGTCGAAGTCAGGTACACGCCCATCGACAGCACCGAGCCTTCACGCACGATGACGCCCTCGGCGACCTCGGAGCGTGCGCCGATGAAGCAGTTGTCCTCGATGATCGTGGGGTTGGCCTGCAGCGGTTCCAGCACGCCGCCGATGCCGGCGCCGCCAGACAGGTGCACGTTCTTGCCGATCTGCGCGCAGGACCCCACCGTGGCCCAGGTGTCGAACATCGTGCCTTCGCCCACGTGGGCGCCGATGTTCACGAACGAGGGCATCAGCACCACGTTGCGGTCGATGAAGGCGCCGCGCCGCACGACGCAGCCGGGGACCGCGCGGAAGCCGGCGGCCTCGAACTCGGCCGCGCCCCAGCCTTCGAACTTGGTCGGCACCTTGTCCCAGTAGGGCCCGGGCGACGGCGCCTGGACCAGGGCGTTGGCGTTCAGGCGGAAGGACAGCAGGATCGCCTGCTTCACCCACTGGTGGACCACCCACTCGCCATCGAGTTTCTCGGCGACTCGCAGCTTGCCGGCGTCGAGCTGGGTCAGGGTCTCATCCACCGCGGCGCGCACCGCGCCCTTGGTCGAAGCGGAGACGCCGTCGCGGGCTTCCCACGCGGCCTCGATCTCGGACTTCAGGTCTTGAGTGAGCGCGACGGACATTCAGGCGGCCTCCTTCAATCGCGCGGTCGCCAGGAACGGCGCGAGCTTGTCTGTACGATGATGGACGAACGACGCGTGGGAGTCCTGCGCGTGCGTCCCGACCAGCACGGTGGTCATGCCCAGCCCCGCGGCCGGCTCCAGGTTGCGCTCGGAATCCTCGAAGAAGGCTGTGGCGGCGGGCGCCATGCCGTGCGCCTCGACCATGCGGTCGAACGCCGCCGGATCGGGCTTGGGCAGGAAGCCGAACGAACCGATGTGGAAGACATCGTCGAACAGGGCGCTCAGGCCCAGGCGCTCCAGCACCCGTTCGGCGTGGCGGTCGTCGGCGTTGGTGAAGATCAGCCGCCGGCCAGGCAGGCGCTGCAACGCCGCCAGCAGGTCGACGTCGTGCGCCAAGGCGTCCAGCGAGATGTCATGGAAGATCGCGTGATACTCGTCGGGATCGACGCCGTGGTGCTCCATCAGCCCATGCAGGGTCAGGCCATAGTCCCGGAAATAGGTCTTCTGTAGCTCGTAGGCTTCGTCCATCGGCAGTCCGGTGGTCTTGGCGACGAATTGGGTCATCCGCGCCTCGGCCTGTTTCATGAAGCCGGACTCGACCGGATAGAGCGTGTTGTCGAGGTCGAACAGCCAGGTGTCCACATGGGTCAGGTCGGCACTCATGCGCAGATCAGGGTGCCTGCGCCGTGCTCGGTGAACAGCTCCACGAGCAGGGCGTGCGGACGCCGGCCATCCATGATCACCACCGCCTCGACGCCGGCTTCAGCCGCGGCGATGGCGGTCTCGAGCTTGGGGATCATGCCGCCCGTGGCGACGCCGGAGGCTATCGCGTCGCGCGCCTCCTGGACGCTCATCTGACGGACGAGTTGGCCGTTCTTGTCGAGCACGCCCTGGACGTCGGTGAGCAGGATCATCCGCTTGGCCCGCAATGCGCCGGCCAGGGCGCCCGCCACGGTGTCGGCGTTGACGTTGTACGTCTCGCCATCCTCAGACACGCCGATCGGCGCGATCACCGGGATATAGTCCTCCTCGGCGTAGATCAGCGCCTCGATCAGCTTTTGGTCGATTCGGCTGGGCTCGCCCACGAAGCCCAGGTCGACGTCCTGGACGACGCCGGTCTCCGGGTCCTTTCGCGTGCGCACGGCCTTCTGCACGGTGATCAGGCGCGCGTCCTTGCCCGACAGCCCCACGCCGCGCACGTCGGCCTCGGCGCCGGCGAGCGTGATCCAGTTGGCGATCTCCTTGTTGATCGCGCCGGACAAGACCATCTCGGCGACTTCCATGGTCGCGGCGTCGGTCACCCGCAGGCCGTCGACGAAGGTCGATTTCACGCCGGCCTTGTTCAGCATGGCCGAGATCTGCGGCCCGCCGCCGTGCACCACGACGGGGTGCACGCCGAGCATCTTCAGCAGCACGGTGTCGGCGGCGAACAGCTTGGCCACGGCGTCGTCGCCCATGGCGTGGCCGCCGTATTTGATGACCACGGTCTCGCGGTCGTAGATCTGGATGTAGGGCAGCGCCTCGGCGAGGGTCTTCGCGGTCGCCCAGCCCTCTTCTTGAGTGTCGTCGGTCACGGCTTGGCGGCTCCGGCGGATCGGTGGGCTCCGATAGCGGACCCAGGCGCGCCTGTCACCTTCGCCGCCGGGTTCAGGCCTCGCAGGCGGCGAGGATCTCGGCCCGCAACTCGGCCATGCCCAGGCCCTTCTCCGCCGATGTGGCGATCACCCGCGGGAAGGCCGCGGGACGCTTGGCGATGGCGGCCAGCGTGCGCTGCGTCACCGCCTCGACCTCGGAGGCCTTCAGCTTGTCGGCCTTGGTCAACACGATCTGATAGGACACCGCGGCGGTGTCGAAGGCGCTCAGCGCCTCGCCGTCGACCTCCTTCAGCCCGTGGCGCGCGTCGATCAGCAGATAGGCGCGCTTCAGGTTCACCCGCCCGCGCAGGTAGTCGCGGCCGAGATTCTGGAACTTCTTCACCTCGCCGCGCGAGGCACGGGCGAAGCCATAGCCCGGCAGGTCGACCAGCCTCAGGCGTCCGTCCAGGACGAAGAAGTTCACCTCCCGCGTCCGTCCCGGCGCGTTCGAGGCGCGCGCCAGGCCCTTTCGGTTGGTCAGCCCGTTGATCAGCGACGACTTCCCGACGTTGGAACGACCGGCGAAAGCGACTTCCGGCAGGTCCGGCGGCGGCAGACCGTCGATGGTCACCGCGCCCATGAGGAATTCGCAAGGCCCCGCGAACTGTACGCGAGCCCGCTCCAGGGCCTCGTCGTCGAAGGCGTCCACTCAGGCCGCCCTGGACTTGCCGGTGAACCGCGCGATGAGCTGGTCCACGGGGTTGTCCACCTTGAGCCGGCGCATGATCACGTACTGCTGGAGGATGGTCAGCACGTTGCTCCAGGTCCAGTAGATCAACAGGCCGACCGCGAACGGGGCCATGATGAACATGAACAGCAGGGGCATCAGCTTGAAGATCCGCTGCTGCATCGGATCGCCTACCGGCGGGCTCATCGATGTGGTGAGCCACATGGTGAAGCCGTACGCCAGCGGCAGCACGCCGAGGTGGAGGGTCGAATCCAGGATCTGACCGATCAACGGTGTGCTGGCTGGGTTCCAGGGGATCAGGCCGAAAAGATTCCAAATGGTCGTGGGGTCGCGCGCAGACAGGTCCTTGATCCAGCCCATGAACGGCGCGTGGCGCATCTCGATGGTGACGCTCAGCACTTTGTAGAGCGCAAAGAACACCGGGATCTGCAACAGCAACGGCAGGCAGCCCGCGATCGGGTTCACCTTCTCGCGCTGATAGAGCGCCATGATCTCCTGCTGCTGCTTGGCGGGGTCCTCCTTGAAGCGCGCGCGCAGCTCTTCCATCTGCGGCTGCAGCTTCTTCATCTTGGTCATCGACTCGTACTGCTTGTTCGCCAGTGGGAAGAACAGCAGCCGCACGACGACGGTCAGCCCCAGGATGGCGAGGCCGAAATTGCCGACGTGGCGATAGATGAATTCCAGGAAACTGAAAATCGGCTGGGTCAGTAGGCGCAGCCGGCCCCAGTCGACCGCCCAGTTCAGGTTGGGGATGTCGAACTGCTTCTCGTAACCCTTCAGCACCGGCACGGTCTTGGCGCCGGCGAAGAACCGCGTGGTCTCTGTGACCTGCTTACCGACCGGGATCTGCCGCAAGGCGCCGACGTAGTTGGCCTCGAAGATGTTGGTGTCGCCGGCCTTGGTGACGCGGAAGGCGCCGCGCACGTTCTCCGACTGGCTGGGGATCAGCGCCGCCAGCCAGTACATGTCGGTGATGCCGGTCCAGCCGCCGCGGGACGGCAACTCCATGCCGCCATCCTTGGCCCACTTGGAGTATTTGATCAGCCGCAGCTCATCGCCCAGCCAGCCGATCGCGCCTTCGTGGACGATCTGGCTGTGACCCACGTGCGCCGGCGCGCCCTGGCGTTGTACTGAACCGTAAGGGGCCAGCGAAACGGGCGCCGCGCCCGTGTTGGCCACGGTGTCGGTCACCGTGAACATGAACCTGGCGTCGATGGCGATCTGGCGGGTGAAGGTCAGACCCGCCGGGCTCACATACTGCAGGGTCAGCGGCGAGGTGGGCGTCAGCGTCGAGCCCTGCGTCACCGTCCAGACGGTGTTGGCGTTCGGCAGGCCGGGCACATTGGCGCCGGTCCAGCCGAACTCGGCGAACCAGGCATGGAGCGCGCCTTCCGGGCGCAGCAGTTCGACGGGGGGTGAGTTCGGGTCGACCGTCTCGCGATACTGCTTGAGGAAAAGATCGTCGAAACGCGCACCCTTCAGCGAGATCGAGCCTTGCAGCGCCGGCGTGTCGATCGTCACCCGCGGACTGGTCGCGGCGGCTTCCTGACGGGTGACCACGTGCACCTGCGCTGGCGCGGCGACGCCCGGGAGCGTTCCGGCGGCCGGGCCTGCAGTCGCCCCAATGGCGGCGGCGGGTTTGCGGGCGGCTTCCGCCTGACGGCGATGCGCCGCGGGCTCGAGGATGAACACCTGATAGAGCAGCAGGAGGGCGAGGGAGCAGACCACGAAGATGATCGTGTTGCGTGTGGAGTCGTCTCGCATGTCGGGGGGTGCGCCTTCAGGCCGAGGAGGAGGGGGCCGGCGCGGTGTCGCTGACCCGTCGGTCGCTTTCGGGCGCGAGCCTTATCAGCGCGCTTTTCACATCGTCAAGCAGGCGCGGCCAGGGCCGCGTGGTGACGCCGCCGCGGGCGATGAACACGTAGTCGAAGCCAGGCGCCGCGAATTGCGGGGCGAGCAGCCGGGCGGCCTCGCGCAGGCGGCGCTTGGCGCGGTTGCGGACCACCGATCCGCCGATCCGCCGCGTCGCCGTGAAGCCGGTGCGCACCAGGGCCGCGCCATCCGAGCGGTTGCGGGCCTGGACTACCACGGCGCCGCGGGCGCACGACGGCGCCTGGGCGCAGGCCAGGAACTCGGGGCGCTTCCTGAGGCGCTCGATGGGGAAGGGTGCGATGAGGGTTGGGGCGTCCGTCATGCGGACACCGCCAGCGCGATCTAGGCCGAGAGCCGCTTGCGGCCCTTGGCGCGGCGACGCTGGATCACCTTTTGGCCGTTCTTGGTGGCCATGCGCGCGCGGTAGCCGTGACGGCGCTTGCGCACGAGTCGCGACGGCTGGAAAGTCCGCTTCACAGTAAGGCTCCGGGTTCGAACGAGCGGCGGTGGATAAGGGAACGGGGCGGCCGTGTCAACGCGCGTCCGCTCGCCTCAGTCGCTATCGCGCGCCGGCGGCCCGCCCCACTTCGGCGCAGGCGGCGTGTAGCGTGCGAACGCCTCCAGCGCTTCGTCGGGTTCGGCCGCGTAGATCAGCATGTCCGCGTAGGCGGGCGCGAGGAAGCCGGCGTCCACCATCCGGGCGATCATTTCACGCAAGGGCCCGAAATATCCACCGACGTCGAGGAAGCCGCTGGGCTTGGCGTGGAAGCCCAGTTGCGCCCAGGTCCACTGCTCGAACATCTCCTCCAGGGTGCCGGCGCCGCCGGGCAGACTGAGGAAGGCGTCGGCCAGCTCCGCCATCCGCCATTTCCGCTCATGCATCGAGTTGACGATGTGGAGTTTGCTCAAGCCCGGGTGGGCGATCTCGCGATCGACCAGGTCGCGCGGCATCACGCCGACGACGCGGCCTCCGCCCGCCAGAGCGGCGTCGGCCACCGCGCCCATCAGGCCGACACGGGCTCCGCCGTAGACCAGGGTCAGTCCGGCGCCGGCGATCGCGGCGCCTGTTGCGGTCGCGGCGGCCAGGTAGGCGGGATCCCTGCCGAAGGCCGAGCCGCAGTAGACGCAGACGCTATTCACGTCCCGAGCCTGGGCCGCGGCGGCGTCATTGTCGATCCATGGTCAAGGCGCGCCATCTCGCCGCAGGCGATCGGGCGCGCCCCATTTTCGCCCCATGGGCGAGGCCACTCGGAAATTCTGTCCAACAAATCAAATGGATCGCCTGTATGTACGAGCCCAGCGCCCTCGAGCAATACATGCTCGAACTGGTCAATGCGGAACGCGCCAAGGTCGGCGCCCAGCCCCTGACCTTCGACCTGAATCTCGACAAGGCCGCCGAGCTCCATAGTCAGTGGATGATCGCGACGGACACCTTCTCCCACACCGGAGACGGCGGCTCGAGCGCGACGCAGCGCATGCAGAGCGCCGGCTACACCCTCTCCGGTTCCTGGGCGACGGGCGAGAACATCGCCTGGGCCAGCCTGCGCGGCGCGCCGGGCTACCAGGACGAGGTGGACCTGCTGCATACGAACCTGATGAACTCCGCGGGCCACCGTGCCAACATCCTCAACGCCAATTATCGCGAAGTCGGCATCGGCTTCGAGGTCGGCGAATATCAGGGCTGGCAGGGGGCGTTCGTCACCCAGGACTTCGGCAAGTCCGGGACCGGCCTGTCGATCACCGGCGTCGCCTTCGACGACCAGGACGGCGACAGGTTCTACGATCCAGGCGAAGGCCTGGGCGGCCTGACGGTGAAGGCGGTGAGCAGCACGGGCGCTTCGTTCACCACCAGCACGGTGGCCTCGGGCGGCTACGACCTCACCCTCTCCAGCGGAACCTACACCCTGACCTTCTCGGGCGGAGGCTTCACCACCGTAAGCAAGCAGGTCACCGTGGGCTCGCTGAACGTGAAGGTCGACCTGATCGACCCGGTGGCGGGCGGCGGGACCACCCCCGTCCCGCCCACCCAGCCGCCGAGCACGCCAGGGCCGGTGGTCGGCACATCCGGCGCGGATACTCTGGCTGGAACCGGCGGCGCAGACACCCTGCAGGGCATGAACGGCGGCGACCGCCTCTCGGGCGGCGGCGGGGCCGACCGCCTCGACGGCGGCGCGGGCAATGACACCCTCAACGGCGGGGTAGGGGCCGATGTGCTGAGCGGCGGGTCGGGCAACGACACCTTCGTGTTCGATCTCGCGCCGTCCACCGGCGTCGACCAGATCACCGATTTCACCACGGCCGACACGATCCAGCTTGAGAACGCGATCTTCACCGCGCTGGGTTCGACGGGGCGTTTGTCGTCTTCGGCCTTCTATCAGGGCTCCGCTTCGCACGACGCCACTGACCGGGTGATCTACAACTCGAGCACGGGATCGCTGCTGTACGACGCCGACGGGACAGGTTCGGGCTCGGCGGTGCAGATCGCGATCCTGCCCACCGGGCTCAGGCTCTCTTACGCGGACTTCTCGGTGATCTGACCGCGAGTCACAGGTCCGGCCGGATGATCGTCCGGCCGACCACCTGCCGTTGGTCCATGTGCGCGAAGGCCTCGCGCCATTGGGCCAGCGGGAATTCCCGATCGACACGCGGGCGCAGCTCGCCCTGCGCGGCCATCGACCAGATGGCGCGGCGGTTCTCCAGGCCCCGTTCCGGGAATTTGCGCCCGTATTCGCCGGCGCGCACGCCGACCACCGAGAACCCCTTGATCAGCGGCATGTTGACCGAGACCGACGGGATGCGCCCGGAGGTGAAGCCCACGACCAGCAGGCGCCCGTCGAAGGCGATGCAGCGGACGCTCTCGTCGAACACGTCGCCGCCCACCGGGTCGTAGATCACGTCGGCGCCGGCCCCGCCGGTCAGCGCCTTCACCTGTTCGCGGAAGCCGCCAGTGATGTTCAGTGTCGCCTCGGGTGCGTAATCCCTGCGAATGGTCTCGAGCTTGGCGTCGGACGAAGACGCCGCGATCACCCTCGCGCCCAGCTTCACGCCCAGGTCCACCGCCGCCAGGCCGACCCCGCCGCCGGCGCCGTGCACCAGCAGCCACTCGCCGGGCGCGATGCGCGCACGACGCACCAGGGCGACATAGGCGGTGATGTAGGCGGACCCGAACGCCGCGGCCTGGGCGAAGCTGAGCGCCTCGGGTTTCGCCTGGAGGTCAGCGACCGCGGCTGTCGCGAACTCGGAGAATCCGCCGATCCGCGGCGGCCCGACCACGGCGTCGCCCGGCGCGAACGCCGTGACGCCTTCGCCGACCGCTTCGACCTCGCCGGCGATCTCCGATCCGCTGATGAACGGAAGCGGCGGCTTGAACTGATATTCGCCGCGCGTCTGCAGAAGGTCGGTGAAGTTCACGCCTGAGGCGCGGACCCGCATCAGGACCTCACCAGGGCCCGGCCTTGGCGTCTCCACCTGTTGCAGCGAGCAGCCGGCGTAGTCCTTCAGCAGGTCGTCGACCACCAGGGCGCGCATCAAAGTCCATTCCCCATTTCGCGGCGTTTCATGCTCGAGCGGCTCAGGCGCCGGCGCGGGGCAGGCCCTTGAGGCCGAACAGGATCATGCCGACCGCGAACGCCGCGGCTCCGGCGGTGTCGATCGGCCTGCGCTCCAGCATCTTGTCGCCGACGCCGCGCGCCACGGCAATGCAGGCGGCTGCGAGGAAATCGGCGTCGACGGCCGGCGCGCCACGGGCCACCTCGGCGACGATCGCGTCGCGCACTTCGGCGAAAACCGCTGCGGTCTCCGGGGTTTCGCCCTGGACGTGGGGGTGGGGTTCGCCCGGCGGCCGACGGGCGACCCAGTTGCGGTGTTCGTCGGCCAGGAACTCGTAGTAGGCGTCGATGGCGGCGCGGACGAAGGCCTCGAAGTCCACAGACTCGGCTCGCCGTGCGCGCAGGATCGGGCCGAACCGCCGCGCGCCCTCGTCTGCGAGGGCGGCGAACACCTCCTCCTTGGATCGGTAGTAGTTGTAGAAGGTCCCGGCGGCGAGGCCGGTGCGG
>NZ_JAUXZW010000195.1 GCF_030693805.1 Phenylobacterium sp. | reverse complement strand
CTGACCCACATGTCCAACGTGCTCGGCACGGTGAATCCAGTCGCAGAGATCGTGCGCCTGGCGCACGAGGCGGGGGCTGTAACCCTGGTCGACGGCTGCCAGGCGATCGTCCACCAGCCGGTGGACGTGAAAGCGCTGGATGCCGACTTCTACGTGTTCTCTGGCCACAAGCTCTATGGGCCGACTGGCATCGGCATCCTCTACGGGAAGGCCGCGCGCCTTGCCGAGCTGCCACCCTATCAGGGCGGGGGCGAGATGATCGGCGCGGTCAGCCTGGAGGCGATCACCTATGCCGACCCGCCGCACAGGTTCGAGGCCGGCACGCCGCCGATTCTCGAAGCGATCGGTCTGGGAGCCGCAATCGAGTGGTTGAACGGTGTCGATCGCGCCGCCGCCGCCGCGCACGAGGCCGCCCTCTACGCCCATGTGACCGAGCGACTCGCCGGGGCCAACTGGCTGAGAGTGCTCGGAGAAGCGCCGGGGAAGGGCGCGATCCTGTCGTTCACCGTGGAAGGCGCTCACGCCCACGATGTCGCCCAGATTCTGGACCGCTACGGGGTGGCGGTGCGCGCCGGCACCCATTGTGCAGAACCTTTGATGCGACGTTTCGGCGTCACTTCGAGCGGACGCGCATCATTCGCCCTATATAATACCCACGACGAGGCCGAGGCCTTCGTCGATGCTCTCACCCGGACCCAAGCCTTTTTCGCCTGATCATGACCGACACAGCCAACATCGAACCGACCTCGCCGCAGCTCAGCCAGGAGCAGCTCGACCGGCTTACCGATCTGATGATCGGCAAGCTGAAGACGGTCTATGACCCGGAGATCCCGGTCGACATCTACGAGATGGGCCTGATCTACAAGGTCGACATCTCCGACGACCTCGACGTGGCGATCGATATGACGCTGACGGCGCCAGGTTGCCCGGTGGCCGGCGAGATGCCCGAATGGGTTCGTGACGCCGTGCTAAAGGTTCCAGGCGTAAGGTCCTGCAAGGTCGACCTGGTGTTTGACCCGCCGTGGACGCCCGACCTGATGTCGGACGAGGCCAAGCTCGCCCTGAATATGTTGTGACCATGGAAAACCTCGATATCGGTCCCTCCGGCCGCGGCCGGCGTCCTCGCCCCAAGCTGGTCACCCTGACCGAGCGCGCGGCGGAGCGCGTCCGCGAGATCATGGAAAAGGCTGAGCAGCCCTACGCCGGGCTGCGTGTCGGCGTGAAGAACGGCGGCTGCGCCGGTCAGGAATACGTCCTGGAATACGCCCAGGCCGCCAACCCCCTGGACGAAGTGGTCGAGGACAAGGGCGTCACCATCCTCATCGAACCCAAGGCGGTGTTGTTCCTGGTGGGCTCTGAGATCGACTACGAGTCGACGCGACTGGCTTCGAAGTTCGTGTTCCACAACCCGAACGAAACCGACGCCTGCGGATGCGGCGAAAGCGTCACGATCGAGCCTGCGAAGCTCTAAGCCTCGGCGGGCTCGGGTTTGCGGCGCGCATCGTTGGGGTTGGCCACCAGCACGGACGGCCGCGCCGGCTCTCCCGTCGCCCTGGCGATCAGCTCCTGCGATCGACCCTCCACCACCTCCTCCAGGCGCTCGAGGAACGGCGTGCGGTCCAGGCCAGGCGCGATCGGGTCGAGGAATTCGATGGTCGCTGTCCCCGGTGTCTTCTTGAAATCCGTTTGCCGCCAGAAGAGGCCCAGGTTGGTCGCCACCGGCACGACCGGAAGGTTGAAGTCCCGCGACATGTAGTAGACGCCGGTCCGATATCGAAACCGTTCGCCAGGCTTTGACAGCGCGCCTTCCGGATAGATCAGGATGCGACGGCCCTCGGCGTGGGCGGCCGCGGCGCTGGCGGCGAGCGCGCGACGTGCTTCGGGCCCGCCGCAGTTGTCGACCACGATCGCCCCAAGCTTGCGCAGGATGGCGCGCAACAGCGGCACCCGCTCCAGATGATCGCCGGTGACGAATGCAAGGTTGTCGATGTTCGCGAACATCACGAAGCCATCGCCCCAGGAGTGGTGCTTGGCGGCGATGATGAAGGCGCCTTTCGGCAATCGCTCCTGGCCGCGCAGCTCGACCTTGATGCCGGCGAAGACGCGCATCGCCCAGAGCATGCGCCGCGTATAGAGGCGGATCGCCCAGGCCATCGGCGCGCGGCCGGGCAGGGCCGCCAGCACCGCGGCGAGGATCGCGTAGAACAGCGACAGCCACCAATAGGCGACGGCGAATAGGAGGCTGCGCATGTGATGTCGTTCTCTTGCCGTCTGCTGAGGAAGAGCTTCAGGAGTCGATGAAGCGTGCCGGGCGCGCCTCGATGAACGCGGCGATGCCTTCAATCCCATTCGCGGTCCGCCCCGCCAGGCCTTGGGTCATCCGCTCGGCGTCAAGCCCGCTGGTCTCCACTTTCTTCTGGCTCACCGTCGCGTCCCTCGTAGCCGCCGCTCAGAGGCGACTTGCGCGGGAGCCTAAGGCAGCGCCCCAGCCGAGGTAAGAGACTCAGCCGAAGTAAGAAACTCAGGCCGCATTGGCCATGTCCTCGGCGCTGGTCGTGCGGTTGCGTCCGCGATGCTTGGAGGCGTAGAGCGCCTCGTCGGCCCTCTCCATGAGGGCGGGGGGCTGTTCCCCAGGGCGACGCTCGGCGAGGCCGGCCGAGACCGAGACCGTACCCAGATCCTCATTGGTCGATCGGCGCTTCAGCATGCGCGATGACACCTCGCGGCGGATGGTCTCCAGCACCGCGAAGGCGGACGCGGCGGTCTCGTTGGGGAACAGCAGCGCGAACTCCTCACCGCCGTAACGCGCAACGACCCGCGGGGCCGAGCCCATCTTGCCGATGACGCTGGCGACGAAGCGCAGAACCTGATCGCCCGTCTGGTGGCCCCAGGTGTCGTTGAACGATTTGAAGTGGTCGATGTCGATGACCGCGAGCGTCAGCGGCCAACCGCCTTCGTCCGCTTCGTCGCAAGCCCGGTCGAGCTCGTCGTCGAAGGCCTTGCGGTTGGCCAGATTGGTCAGGCCGTCGGTCGTGGCGTCGCGGCGCACCTGCTCCAGGTGCTCGCGCAGACGGTTGACCTCGTTGGTGGAATCCTCGAGCCGCTCTTCGAGCGCCCGGTTCTCCTTGTGCACCCGGCGGGTCGCCGCGGTGAGGGTGGCGATCGTCTGGCGCAGTTCGGCGGGGTCCTGTTCATCGTCCAGCACGCGGCTGGCGCTGGCCAGGGTCTTGCCATAGACCTCGCTGGACTTGCGCGCCGTCTGGATCGCCTTGGAAACCGAGGCCAATTCCTTGGACAGGGCGTCGCCGGCGTCGCGGATGTGGTCGTTCAGGCGCGCCTTCGGCAAGTAGGTCGCGGCCAATTCGTCGCTGACCGTGTCTGTGAAGGCTTCGCCGCTATCGATCAGCCGGGCGATCTCGCGGGCCAGGGCGCCGTCGGGCGCGACCACCACGTGGGTCCAAAGTTCGAAGTTCAGCGCGGTGGGCCAAACCCGGTGGCGCTCCATCTCTTCGAGCGCCCTGCGGGCCACCTCAAAGGCGCCAGGCCCACGCAACATGGTCTCGACATCGCCGGACATAGCGCATCCTCAACTCGGCCATGCCCGCCCCCCGGGGCGCACGGCGTTTCGCGCTAGTGAGACTACAGGCGAGAGTCGAACGAGGCGTTAAGCCGCCGCTCTTGGCGGCGATCCGCGACGATCAGTCTTCGCTTGCTGGACGCGTCGGCGGGCGCATCAGGAAGGCCGGCGTATCGGCGCCGAAACCTACCACGCCGCTGCGATCATCGTCGTCACGGTCACGCCGAGGGCGTTCGCGATCGCGTTCCTGGCGGCGTGGCGTGCGAGCCTCGCGTTCGGCCGGTTCACGTACCGGCGTTTCGCGAGGCGCGGCTTCACGAACCGGAGCCTCACGGGCCGGAGCTTCGCGCAGCTGGGGTTCGGCGGCGGGGACCTCGCGTGGCGCGGCGTCCCGTCCTGTCGAACGGCGCCCACGCGGACGGCGCGGCGCTTCGGAGGTTTCGGCCGGCGCGGATTCAGCAACCGGTTCGGCGCTGACCGCAGGCTGCGCGTCCTCGACCGGAGCCGTATCCACCTGTTCGGGCCTGCGGCTTCGGCCACCGCGATCACGCGACGGACGTTCCGAGCCGCCGGAGCGGGCCGGACGGCCTTCTTCCTTGATCTGCGACCAATCGATGTCGAGCACGACCTCGTCCGGCGCCATGCCGATCAGCTTCAGCACCTTGTCGAGCTGGCGGCCGTCGGCGGGGGTGACGATCATGTAGGTGTCGCCGGTGAGACCGGCGCGGCCCGTACGGCCGATGCGGTGGACGTAGTCGTCGGCGTGATGCGGCACGTCGTAGTTGAACACGTGGCTGACAGCCGGGATGTCCAGCCCACGGGCCGCGACGTCCGAAGCCACCAACAGACGCAGCTCGCCCTTGCGGAACGATTCCAGCGTGCGCATGCGCGTCTGCTGGTCGAGGTCCCCGTGGATCGGCGCAGCATCAAATCCGTGCGTCTTCAGCGACTTGGCGACTACGTCGACTTCAGATTTGCGGTTGCAGAAGACGATGCCGTTCTTGACGTCGGCGCGACCGACCAGGGCGCGCAGGGCGGTGCGCTTGGCCTTGGGGTCAGAGCTCGGCACGCGGGCGATGTGCTGCTTGATGGTCTCTGCCGTCTGCGCCGGGCGCGAGGCCTCGATCCGGACGGGATCGTTGAGGAACTGCTTGGTCAGCCGGGTGATTTCCGGCGGCATGGTGGCGGAGAAGAACAGGGTTTGCTTCTTCGGCGGGGTCATCGCGAAGATGCGCTCGATATCGGGAATGAACCCCATGTCGAGCATGCGGTCGGCCTCGTCGACCACCAGGATCTGCACGCCGTTCAGCAACAGCTTGCCGCGCTGGAAGTGGTCGAGCAGGCGGCCGGGGGTGGCGATCAGCACGTCGACGCCGCGGTCGAGCTTGAGCTCCTGGTCGTTGAAGGAGACGCCGCCGATCAGCAGCGCCCACGACAGCTTCTGGCCCTTGGAGTACTTTTCGAAGGCGGAGGCGACCTGGTCGGCCAGTTCGCGCGTCGGCGCGATGACCAGCGAGCGCGGCATGCGCGCCTTGCTGCGGCCGGCGGCCAGCCGGTCGATCATCGGCAGGGTGAAGGCCGCCGTCTTGCCGGTGCCGGTCTGGGCGATGCCCAGCACGTCGCGGCCCTGAAGCGCGACAGGGATGGCCTCGGCCTGGATCGGAGTTGCAGTCGTATAGCCGGTGTCGGCGACGGCTTTAAGCGTCGCGGGCGACAGGCCCAATTCGGAAAAATCAGTCATCTGGAGCAATCGGGGCGGGCGCTCCACCCTTGAGGGCTGGCGAACCGCGGCGGCGCGAACGGCAGTCGTCGCGCGAGCCGGAAGATAGGGCTGACGGCCTTTAAGTCAACGCGTTCGATGTGCGAAGCCCATGATAAGCCCCGCTTTGAACGCCTAGACGTCGATATCGGCCGCTGCAAACTCCGCGTTCTCCTGGATGAAGCGGAACCGCAGCTCCGGCTTGCGTCCCATCAGCGCCTCGACGAGGTCGATCACCGCTTCTTCGGACCGGGGCAGGGTGACGCGCGCCAGCGTGCGCTTCGAAGGATCCATGGTGGTCTCCTTCAACTGCGCCGGCATCATCTCGCCCAGCCCCTTGAAGCGGCCGATCTCGGGCTTCTTGCCCTTGAACTCGGTGGCCAGCAGCTCGTCGCGGTGGGCGTCGTCGCGGGCGTAGATCGCCTTGCCGCCGTGGCTAAGCCGATAGAGCGGCGGCAACGCCAGGAACAGTCGGCCGGCGCGCACCAGGTCGGGCATGGTGCGGTAGAAGAAGGTGATCAGCAGCGAGGCGATGTGCGCGCCGTCCACGTCGGCGTCGGTCATGATCACCACGCGCTCGTAGGGCAGCTCCTCCTCGCGGTATTTCTAGCCGCCCTGGACGCCAAGCGCCAGCATCAGGTCGGACAGCTCCTTGTTGCCACCGGTCTTGTCGCTGCTGGCCGAGACGACGTTCAGGATCTTACCGCGGAGGGGAAGGATCGCCTGGGTGCGGCGATCGCGGGCCTGCTTGGCCGAACCGCCGGCGCTATCGCCCTCGACCAGGAAGATCTCGGCGCCGTCGACCGCGCCGGCCGAACAGTCGGCGAGCTTGCCCGGCAGGCGGAGCTTGCGGGTCGCAGAGGCGCGCGCGACCTCCTTGTCCTTGCGCCGCTTCAGCCGTTCCTCGGCGCGCTCGATGACAAACTGCAGCAGCGCGCTGGCGGCCTTGGGCTGGGCGGTCAGCCAGTGATCGAAAGGATCGCGAAGGGCGAGCTCCACCAGGCGCTGGGCGTCGCTGGAGGACAGGCGCTCCTTGGTCTGGCCCTGGAACTCGGGATTACGCACGAAGACGCTGATCAGAGAGCCTGCTTGGGCCAGCACGTCGTCGGCGGTGATCAGGCCGCAGCGCTTCTCGCCAGTGAGTTCGCCATAGGCCTTCAGTCCGCGGGTGAGCGCCGCGCGCAGCCCGGCCTCGTGCGTGCCGCCCTCGGGCGTCGGTACGGTGTTGCAGTAGGACTGCATGAAGCCGTCGGCCTCGCCGAAGCCGGCCGGCGTCCAGGCGATCGCCCATTCCACGGCCCCGGCCTCGCCCTTGCGCTCGTAGCGGCCGGTGAAGGGCTCGGGGGTGACTGTCTCAAGCCCCTTGACCCGCTCGGCGAGGAAGTCCGCCAGGCCGTTGGGGAAGCGGAACGTCGCCTGCGCCGGCGTCTGGTCCGGGATGCGCGAAGGATCGCATGACCAGCGGATCTCGACGCCGCCGAACAGGTAGGCCTTTGACCGGGCCATCCGGTGCAGGCGCGCCGGCTTGAAGGCGACGCCTTCGCCGAAGATCAGCGGGTCGGGCGCGAAGGTGATGGCGGTGCCATGTTTCTTCGACGGCGCGATCTGCTGGATCGGTCCGAGCGGCTTGCCGCGGGTGAAAGACTGACGCCACTCGAAACCGTCTTTCCAGGCGGTGACCTCGACCCGCTCGGACAGGGCGTTGACCACCGAGACGCCCACTCCGTGCAGGCCGCCGGACGTCTCGTAGGCGTCGCCGGAGAATTTCCCACCCGAGTGCAGGACGGTCATGATGACCTCCAGCGCCGACTTGCCGGGGTGTTTGGGATGCGGGTCGACCGGGATGCCGCGACCGTCGTCGCGCACGGTCAGCGCGCCGTCGGCGTCCAGGCTCACCTCGATGATCTTGGCGTGGCCGGCGACGGCCTCGTCCATGGCGTTATCGAGCACCTCGGCGAACAGGTGGTGCAAGGCGCGCTCGTCGGTGCCGCCGATATACATGCCCGGCCGCTTGCGGACGGGTTCCAGGCCCTCGAGAACCTCGATGTCCTTGGCGGAATAGCCGCCAGACTTGGCCGCCGCCTGCGGACGCGGTTCGTGCGCCTCGGTCAGGGGGTTCGCCGGCGCAGGATTGAGCGCGTCGTCGAATAGCGAGGACTGGGTGGCGGCTGAAGTGGCCTTAGGCATGGGGGGAGCGTGCTTTGATTCTAACTCCACCCGGTATGAATCGCGGGCGGGACCAAAGCAATGCGGCGTAGGCGCGGGGTCTTTGACGCGGGCGGCCTGCATCCAAACTCAGCCAAGCTCGTTTTGATCGCTCGCAGGCGCGCAGCCGCGCGTCGACACCGGTGACAGCCTGATGACCTCAATCGCCGACCCCCTCGTTGAACCGTCGCGCATCTCGACAGGAAT
Organism: Phenylobacterium sp.; assembly: GCF_030693805.1. Taxonomy (GTDB): domain Bacteria; phylum Pseudomonadota; class Alphaproteobacteria; order Caulobacterales; family Caulobacteraceae; genus Phenylobacterium. The sequence continues at coordinate 3,265 of NZ_JAUXZW010000195.1, read as the reverse complement.
CCTGGATCTGGACAACATCCTCGGCGGCGGTCTGACCCCCAACAGGTCCTATCTCATCGAAGGGACGCCCGGCAGCGGCAAGACGACGATTGCGCTCCAGTTCCTGTTGAACGGGGCGCAGGCGGGAGAACGCGGGCTCTATATCACGCTGTCGGAGACGGCCGCGGAACTGCGCGAAGTCGCCCGCAGCCACAACTGGTCGCTGGACGAGATCGAACTGTTCGAGCTGGTCAGCGAGGACGGCCTCGATCCGGAGAGCGAGCAGTCGATCCTTGACCCTTCCGAAGTCGAACTCGGCGAGACGATCCGCGGCGTGATGGAATGTCTCGACCGTATCCGCCCGTCCCGCGTGGTGTTCGACAGCCTCTCGGAGATGCGCTTGCTGGCGCAGAATTCGCTGCGCTACCGACGTCAGATCCTGGCGCTGAAGCAGTATTTTTCAACCCTGGGCTGCACGGTGCTGATGCTCGACGACCGCAGCTCCGATCCAGGCGACCTGCAACTCCACTCCATCGCCCATGGAGTGATCACGCTTGAGCAGGCGGCGCAGGAATATGGATCGGAGCGGCGCCGGCTTCGTGTCGTGAAGATGCGCGGGGTCAAATACCGCGGCGGCTTCCACGACTTCATTATCGAGACCGGCGGTGTGGCGGTGTTCCCGCGCCTGATCGCCGCGGAGCATCACCGCGAGTTCACCGGAGAGCTGGTGTCGACCGGCGTACCGGCGCTCGACCAGATGCTGGGCGGCGGCATCGCGCCCGGCACCAACACCCTGCTCACCGGTCCATCCGGCGTCGGCAAGACCAGCACGGCGGTGCACTGCGCCCTGACCGCGCTGCAGCGTGGGGAGAAGGCGGCCTATTATCTGTTCGACGAGGGTCTCGCGACACTGTTGGCGCGGGCGAGCGCCCTGGGCATGGACCTCGCCCCCTACATCGCAAGCGGTCAGTTGAGCATCCGGCAGATCGATCCTGCAGAGCTGTCGCCTGGCGAGTTCGCAAGTTGGATCCGCACCGCTGTCGAGGTTGACCAGGTGCGATTCCTGGCGATCGACAGCCTCAACGCCTTTCTGCAGGCGATGCCGGGCGAAAAGTACCTGCTGCTGCAGATGCATGAACTGTTGAGCTATCTGAACCAGCAGGGCGTGATGACCATGCTGGTGCTTGGCCAGCACGGCATCGTCGGCGAGGTGCGCGCCGACGTGGACCTGAGCTATCTGTCCGACACCATCGTGCTGTTTAGATATTTCGAGGCCCACGGCGAAATGCTCAAGGCGGTCTCAGTCGCCAAGAGCCGGACGACCGAGCACCAGTCCAGCATCCGCGAGTTTCGCCTGACCCCACGCGGTCTGGAGGTCGGCGTTCCGCTCAAGGATTTCGAAGGCGTGATGAGCGGCCTGCCGACCTATCGCGGCGCGACGGAGATGATGGCGGCAGAGCGCGCGGCGGGGGCCTGAACGGTGGAGCAGCGCATCCTCCTGCTGGCCCTGAGGGGGCGGGATGCTTCAGTGATCGCCGACCTGCTGGGCCGCCAGGGTCACGAATGCCTGGCCTGCGCCAGCAGCGACGAACTGGCCGGTGAACTGGCGCAAGGCGCTGGGGCGGCGATGATCACCGAGGAGTCCCTGGTCGACGCCGATCGCGGAGCGCTGCTGCGATGGCTCGAGGCGCAGCCTCCTTGGTCGGACTTTCCGTTCATTCTGCTCGCCACCAAGCGCGGCGGCCGCCGTCCAGGAGCTGCTCTGCTGATGCTGCATCAGCTCGGCAATGTGATCGTGCTGGAGCGACCGATCCATGGCGAGACGCTGACCAGTGCGGTGGACTCGGCGCTTCGAGCGCGGCGCAGGCAGTACGAAGCGCGCAAGCGGCTGGACGATCTGCAGGCTGCAGAAGAGCGGCTGCAGCAGCTCAACACCACGCTGGAGTCACGCATCGAAGAGCGCACCCACGCCCTGGCCAAGGCCAACGACCAGCTCATGCAGGAAGTGGCCGAGCGCGAACGGGCCCAGGCCGCGCTCGTTCAGTCGCAGAAGATGGAGGCGGTGGGCCAGCTCACCGGCGGCATCGCACACGACTTCAACAACCTGCTGACGGTCATCGGCGGCAATCTGGAGCTGATCCAGCGACGAGTGGACGATGAGAAACTGGCGCGCCTAACCCAGTTCGCGCTTCACGCCGCGGACCGCGCGGCGAAGCTCACCCGGCAATTGCTGGCCTTCTCACGTACGCAGCGGCTCACGTTGAAGCCCGTGGATATCAATGCCCTGGTCCTTGGCATGGACGATCTGCTCGACCGCACCATCGGGCCGCGCATCAGCATCCGGATGATGCTGGACGAGACTTCGGCCTGGGCCATGGCGGACGCCAATCAGGTCGAACTGGCTGTCTTGAATCTGGTGATCAATGCGCGGGACGCGATGACACGCGACGGCGTCATTCGGATCGTCACCGATCGGCGGTCCAGCGCCGCGGCGCCCGACCTTCGGGAGGGGGACTACCTCGTCCTCGCCGTCTGCGACAACGGCGTCGGCATCGCACCCCATCTCATCGAAAAGGTGTTCGATCCTTTCTTCACCACGAAGCCCTTGGGCAAGGGCACCGGCCTGGGACTGAGCCAGGTCTACGGCATCGCTCAGCAGTCTGGCGGCACGGTGCGCATCACCAGCACGCCGGGCGAGGGCACGACCGTCGAAATCTGGCTGCCGGTCAGCGAGGCCTTCGTAGCGCCGGAGGTGGCGAGCGCGCCGCTGCAGGCCCGCGCCGACGGGCCGCGCAAGCGGGTGCTGGTGATCGAGGACGACGCCGGCGTGCGCCGCTTCATGGTCGAGTGCCTGGAGATGCTCGGTTACGCGGTGGTGGAGGCGGCTTACGGTCGTGAAGGCCTGGAGCGCCTGGCCGCCGCGACGCCAGAGCTAATGATCGTAGACTACGCCATGCCCGGCATGAACGGGGTCGAGGTCGTCACGGAGGCGCGGCTTCGGGCCCCCGATCTGCGGATCATCCTGGCGACCGGCTACGCCGACATGGAAGCCGTCGACAAGGTGATCGAAGCCGACCGGGTGCTGAGAAAACCGTTCCAGATTGACGATCTCGACGCGGCTGTCCGCGCCGCGCTGGCTTAGGCGTGGCGGCACGCGACTAGCGACGCCCCAATGAAAAGGGCCGCGGCTTGCGCCGCGGCCCTTCAGGTTCAACGCTAAACCAAATCCCTTAGAGGCTGTTTGGAAAAGGCGTGAGCGGTGATTCCGCTTCATCGTGGTCTGTGA
>NZ_JAUXZW010000190.1 GCF_030693805.1 Phenylobacterium sp. | reverse complement strand
TACTTGGGCAATCGCCGATTGATGGACGAGCAAAATCTCGATCTTGGCGCGCTTGCTGCGGAGGCGCAGCGGCTGCAAGGCGCCGGTCGCACCGTGGTCCATGTGGCGCGAGCCGGAAAAGTGATCGGGCTGATCGCCATTGCCGACGCGCCCCGCTCAAGCGCCGCCGCCACCGTCGCCAAATTGCGCGAGCGGGGAGTCCAAGTGGCCATGCTGACGGGCGACAACGCCAGCACGGCTCAACGGATCGCTCGCGACCTTGGCCTCGATATTGTGCTCGCCGATGTGCTGCCCGGTCAGAAAGCCGGCAAGGTCAAGGAGTTGCAGGCGCAGGGCAAGAAGGTCGGAATGGTCGGCGATGGCGTCAATGACGCGCCGGCCCTGATTCAGGCGGATGTCGGGTTCGCCATCGGGGCCGGCACGGATGTCGCGATCGAGAGCGCCGATGTGGTGCTGATGAAAAGCGATCCTTACGACGTCGTCGGCGCGCTCGAGCTTTCGCGCGCCACGCTGCGCAAGATGCATCAGAATCTCTGGTGGGCGGTCGGCTATAACGTCATTGCCTTCCCCCTGGCCTCAGGCGTCTTCTACCCGTTTCTGCTTAGTCCCGAGATCGCCGCTCTTGCCATGTCGGGAAGTTCGGGGCTGGTCGCGATCAATGCGCTGATGCTCAAGCGCACCAAGCTCGCCGGCATCGCTCGCTATAGCAGCGTCCAGAAAGGGGCTCCGCGCCCAACGGAGGCGACGGCGTGAGCGAAAAACTCCCGGCGCCGACGGCGGTAATATGGTCGACGCACAGCAACCCGACTCATAAGCGAAGGCGGCCATGGCCGACATTGTTACCTTCACCATCAACCCCTCGATCGACATGTCGACCTCGGTTGATCGGGTGGCGCCCATCAAGAAGCTGCGCGGCGCGGCGGCACATCGCGATCCAGGCGGGGGCGGAATTAACGTGGCCCGAGTCGCCATTCGATTCGGCGCCGACGTGAAAGCGCTCTGCGCCGCGGGCGGCGTAACGGGCGAGCTGCTGCGTCGTCTCATCGAGCGCGACGGAATCCCGAACGTCGTCATCCATGTGTCCGAGGAGACTCGTGAAAGCTTTACCGTATTCGAGAACGCAACTGGATATGAATACCGTTTCGTCCTTCCAGGCCCCCAATTGCGCGAAGAGGAATGGCGTCAGTGTCTCGGCGCGCTTGCTGACCCCGAGGACAACCCGCGTTTCGTTGTCGCCAGCGGCAGCCTGTCGCCGGGGGCTCCGTCGGATTTCTACGCGCATGCTGCTCGCATCGCTCGAAAACGCGGCGCAAAATTCCTTTTGGACACCTCCGGGCCGCCGTTGGCGAGCGCCCTGGAAGAAGGCGTTTTCCTGATCAAGCCGAATCTCCGCGAGTTGCGCGAGCTCATGGGCGTTCCGCTCGATGACGAACGCGCCTGGGTCGACGCCTGCCGCCGGCTTACAGAAGCGGGACGCGCAGAAGTCGTCGCTCTCACCCTCGGGGATCGAGGCGCGCTTCTAGTTGTGCGCGACCAGGCATGGCGCGCGCCCGCATTGCCGATCAAGCCGCTAAGCGCAGTCGGCGCCGGCGATAGTTTCTTGGGCGCCATGGTTTGGGGCCTCGCACAGGGGCGAAGCATCGACGACGCGTTTCGGTATGGCGTCGCAGCGGGGTCGGCTGCTCTGCTTTCGTCGGGAACCGGACTGTGCCGTCGCGACGACGTTGAGCGCCTCTATCCAGACGTCGTGCTCCAGAGAATTTGAGCGCGCGCAAATCGAAGCGCGGGGTGTCGCGGGCATTCAGCAGTACATCGATAAGTCGGCTCCATATTCCAGCGGCGACTGGAATACTGGCCCCAGAAGTGTGTTGTCGCAACAGACTATGGGTCGCGAACCTTGCTGAGTCTCTATTTCTTCGGAGAAGTGTCTCACGAGCGCGATATCGACCAAGCTGTTCATTGGGTTTGAAGGCGTCGACAAAAAATCATGGCGACACGCCCAGCGGCCAGGGCGTGATCGGCTGCAATGCGGATGCGGGCATAGCGTTCGACTACCACCCGCAGCGCGCATGCGCCACCCCGCTCCTGTTCTCGCGCCGCGTCGTCGGCTGATGGCAATCATCACAGGGCTGATCGGCGCGATCCTACCGGAGCAGAAACATGAATTGATCTTCCAATACGCCCGCTAATGACGCTGGAAACCATCGCGCCGTTAGGCGACGATCCAATCGTCGGACTGCTCGCCGTGGCGACCTAACCGACCCCGGCCCGACGGGGCGTTCTTGTTGTGATCGTCGCCAAGATACTCTATGCTAAGGGACACGATCTTCGACCAGGCGACCGACGACGTTCAAACAATTCGATAGACTTGGCCGCCGTCAGGAACTCGGCAATAATCAACGCGCGCGCCGTCCCAATGGTAGTCGAGATGTCGCCCTTGGATCGGGTTTGTAACGCGGTCGGGGTAGAAGAGACCGGCGCACTCTCCGCCTGCATAACGCAGACTCGGATAAACGAGACCATCCGACCCCGCGCGTCGAAGCCGAGCGCTGAGCGCTTGGCTCTCTACATATGTGTCAGGATCGAGCGCAGGCAGAAACGCTTCCACGTCCCTGAGGTCATGCAACCGCGCGTCAATGGCGAGGACAATCTCCCGAAACTGCG
>NZ_JAUXZW010000188.1 GCF_030693805.1 Phenylobacterium sp. | reverse complement strand
AGGACACCCGACCTTAGTCCCGATCGGCGCGGAGCCACAAGGCCGTCGCGCGCCCGCGCCGCCGACCCCGCCAGCGCCCGGGATGTCGCGGTCAGGCGCGCCGGGATTGATGTCGGCGATCACCCGGATGTGGTCGCGGTCGAAGTTCACGGGCGTGGAGGCCTGCAGCTCGGTCAGGAACTTCAGGGCTGCGGCGGGACTGGCGCCGGCCAGCAGGCCAAGGGTCAAGCTCATGATCGCGTCCTAGCATGCGGTTGCGCGGGCGCGCGACGGCCTTGTGGCTCCGCGCCGATCGGGACTAAGGTCGGGTGTCCTCGGGGGGCCGCGCACAGGCGGCTGAGAGGCGGGCGAGCCCGCGACCCGTAGAACCTGATCCGGGTCATGCCGGCGAAGGGAAGGGAGACGCGCCATGCGCAACAACGCCTCTTCCGAATCTTTCCGCGCCCAAGTCCGCACGTCCGCCCGGCGGACGCCGCCTGAAGGAAGCTGAAGCGATGAACAAGCACGCCCCCCTGGAGACCGCCGCCATCCCCACCGGCGAACGCCCGGGTTCGAAGAAGGTGTTCCAGCAGGGCGTGCTGTGGCCGGACATCCGCGTGCCGTTCCGCGAGGTGGCCGTGCATCCGTCGGCCAAGGAGCCGGCCCTGACCCTCTACGACACCTCGGGCCCCTATACCGACCCCCATACCAAGATCGACATCGAGAAGGGCCTCTCCAAGGTGCGCGAGCCCTGGGTGGTCTCCCGCGGCGACGTGGAGATCGTGGAAAGCCCCCGCGAGGTGAAACCCGAGGACAACGGCTTTGCGGAAGGCGAGCGGCTGGCCCCGCAGTTCTCGGCGCCGCGCCGCGTCTACCGGGCGCGGGCAGGCACGGCGATCACCCAGCTCGAGTACGCGCGCAAGGGGATCATCACGCCCGAGATGGAATATGTGGCGATCCGCGAGAACCTGCGCCGGCAAGAGGGCGAGGCGGCGATCCGCGACGGCGAGGACTTCGGCGCCGAGATCCCCGACTTCTGCACCCCGGAGTTCGTCCGCTCGGAGGTGGCCCGCGGCCGCGCGATCATCCCGGCCAACATCAACCACACCGAACTGGAGCCGATGGCCATCGGCCGCAACTTCCTGGTCAAGATCAACGCCAACATTGGCAACTCCGCCGTGCTGTCGACCGTCGACGACGAGGTGGACAAGCTGGTGTGGTCGATCCGCTGGGGCGCCGACACGGTCATGGACCTGTCCACCGGGCGCAACATCCACAACATCCGCGACTGGATCGTGCGCAACTCGCCCGTCCCGATCGGCACGGTGCCGATCTATCAGGCGCTGGAGAAGGTCAACGGCGTCGCCGAAGACCTGACCTGGGCGGTGTTCCGCGACACGCTGATCGAACAGGCCGAGCAGGGCGTCGACTACTTCACCATCCACGCGGGCGTGCGGCTGGCCTATGTGCCGCTGACGGCGAAGCGGGTCACCGGCATCGTGTCCAGAGGCGGTTCGATCATGGCCAAGTGGTGCCTGGCCCATCACCGCGAGAACTTCCTCTACGACCACTTCGAGGACATCTGCGAGATCATGCGGGCCTACGACGTGTCGTTCAGTCTGGGCGACGGCCTGCGTCCGGGCTCGATCGCCGACGCCAACGACGCCGCCCAGTTCGCCGAGCTCGATACCCTGGGCGAGCTGACCCAGGTGGCTTGGAAGCACGGCGTGCAGACGATGAGCGAAGGCCCCGGCCACGTGCCGATGCACAAGATCAAGGCCAATATGGACAAGCAGCTCGCGGTCTGCGGCGAAGCGCCGTTCTACACCTTGGGCCCGCTGACCACCGACGTCGCGCCAGGCTACGACCACATCACCTCGGCCATCGGGGCGGCGATGATCGGCTGGTTCGGCACCGCCATGCTTTGCTACGTGACGCCGAAGGAGCACCTGGGCCTGCCGGACCGCGAGGACGTGAAGCAGGGGGTGATCACCTACAAGATCGCCGCCCACGCCGCCGACCTCGCCAAGGGACATCCCACCGCGCGGACCTGGGACGACGCGTTGTCGCGCGCGAGGTTCGAGTTCCGCTGGGAGGATCAGTTCAACCTGGGGCTCGACCCGGAGACGGCGCGGGAATTCCACGACGAGACCCTGCCCAAGGAGGCGATGAAGACCGCCCACTTCTGCTCCATGTGCGGGCCGAAGTTCTGCTCCATGAAGATCAGCCAGGAGATCCGCGAACAGGCGGCCCAGCAGAACGACGTGGCCGCCGGCCTCGACGAGATGTCGGCGAAGTTCAGAGCCGGCGGCGGCGAGATCCAGGTGCCGCTGACGCCCGCCGAATAGGCCTGCGGTGGCCGAGCGGCTTCAGCCGGGCGCTACGCTGAGCGGCGTGGATCTGTCGGATATCGACTGGACCGACCGCGAACTCGCCGACCTCGTGCTGGTGGGCTGCACGCTTACCGACGCCCAACTCTCGGGCGTCAATCTGCAAGGCGCGCGGTTCAAGGATTGCCGGCTGGTGCGCTGCCGTTTCGCCAGCGCCGACCTGCGAGAGGCGATGTTCGAGGACTGCAGTTTCGCCGACGACGGGCCTGCCCATGTCGGCGCGCAGTTCGCCTTCAGCCAAATGGACCAGACGCGGTTCGCGCGGTGCGACCTGTCATTCGCCCGCATCGAGCGCTGCGGTCTCTATGGCGTCGAGATGACCGACTGCAACCTGCGCGGCGCGGTGTTCCAGGGCGTGGACTTCGGAAAGGCGTTCGGACGCAAGGTCATCCGTTGCGCGGCGATATTCTCGGCCTGCAACCTGGAGCTCGCGGACTTGCGCGAGGCGCGCCTGCCTGGATGCAGCCTGGCGGGGTCGAATCTGCGGGAGGCGGACCTGAGCGGCGCGGACCTGGAGAACGCGGACCTGAGTGGGTGCGATCTCTTCCAGGCTTTCACCCAGGCCGCCAGGATGGCCGGCGCCGACCTGCGAAACGCCGAGGTCAGCGGACTGAACCTGCTTCAGCTCGGCAGCGTCGAAGGGATGTATGTGGGCGGCGATCAGCAGCGTCGGCTGCTCAGCGCCATGGGCCTGACTGTCGACGCTGGGCCGAAGGACTAGTCCCGGCTCCGTTCCTTGACCGGTTCCTGTACCGGCCAGATGCGCACGGCCACCGCCACTGTGACCGAACCCAGCACCGCGGCCACGGCCCCGGCCCACTGCACGGCGTTCATGCCTTCAGCCGCGTAGCGACCGGCCAGAGCGCTGGCGATGAACACCAGCGCGGCGGAGGTCCATTGGGCGCCGAGGCGCGAAAAAAGCAGATTCAGCATGCGGTGGGCTCAGGCGATGTTGCGTTGCGGTATGAGAACCACATGCCGGTAAATTTTTGGATGCGACATGGGCGCGCGGCGCGGCGTCATGTTCGAAATTTTGTGCATGAGATCCGTTGGAGCGGCGCTACTGCGCAGCCATGGCCTCGGCCTGGCGCAGGTCGACCGACACCAGTTGCGAGACGCCGCGTTCGCCCATGGTGACGCCGAACAGGCGGTCCATACGGGCCATGGTGACCGGGTTGTGGGTGATGGCGATAAACCGCGTCTGGGTGCGGTTGCGCATCTCGTCCAGCAGGTTGCAGAAGCGGTCGACATTGGCGTCGTCGAGGGGAGCGTCCACTTCGTCGAGCACGCAGACCGGCGCGGGGTTGGCCAGGAACACCGCGAAGATCAGCGCCGCGGCCGTCAGCGCCTGCTCGCCGCCGCTCATCAGGCTCATCGTCGCCAGCCGCTTGCCGGGCGGACAGGCGAAGATCTCTAGGCCGGCCTCCAGCGGGTCCTCCGATTCGACGAGCCGCAATTCCGCCTGACCGCCTTCGAACAGGGCCGCGAACAGGGTGCGGAAATGCTCCTGGATCACCTCGAAGGCGGCGAGCAGGCGGCCGCGGCCTTCGCCGTTGAGCTCTTCGATGCCCTGGCGCAGGCGCGCGATCGCCCCGGTCAGGTCGGCGCGTTCGGCCAGCATGGTCTCCAGCCGCCCGGCGTGGTCTGCGGCCTCGTCCTCGGCCAGCAGGTTCACCGCGCCCAGCGCTTCACGCTGGCGTTCGAGATTGCGCAGATGCGCCTCCACGCCGCCGGCTTCGGGGGGGATCGCCACCGCTTCGCTGGCCAGGGCGGCGGCGAGTTCGGCCGGCTCCATGCGCGCGGATTCCCTCAGGTCCGAGGTGATCTCCTCCAGCCGGTCGCGGGCGGCTTCCAGG
>NZ_JAUXZW010000180.1 GCF_030693805.1 Phenylobacterium sp. | reverse complement strand
TACGTCGCCGTAGAACTGATAGGTGGGTTCGGCGAGGATCTCTGCGCCCGAGGCCTTGGCCCGGCCGAAATGGGCGTTGATGTCGGTCTCGATGTGCACGTGCACTGTCTGGGTGCACTTGCCGTCCGTCGAGCGCGGGCTCCGGTGCGCGTCGCTCCATTCTCCACCCAGCATCACCGTGCCGGACCCGAAACTCATCTCCGCGTGGACGACCGCGCCGGAGGCGTCCTCCAGCAGCATCAATAATCGGAAGTCGAAGGCGCGTTGCAGCCAGGCGATCGCCGCCCTCGGGTCCTGGTAGAAGAGCGCCGAAATAAGATCGGGACGGGCCATGGCGGGCGTCTTCCTTTCAGTTCGCCGGCGGCGCGGCGCGGCGCGTTCGATCCTGCGAACAGTTCCGCCGCTTGGCAACGGCGGAGGAACGCAAGAAAAAGCCCCGGAACCTGAAGCTCCGGGGCTTTGAAATCTCTATGGGCGGACGCCGCGCCTATTCGTCGGCGAAGCCGGCGTTCTGCAGCGGACCGGAGTCCTTGCCCTTTTCGGCCGGGTCGCGATCGACGAACTCGATCACCGCCATCGCCGCGTTGTCGCCGTAGCGGTAGCCCGCCTTCAGCACGCGGATGTAGCCGCCGCGGCGGTCCTTGTAGCGAGGACCCAGGGTGGCGAACAGCTTGCCGACCTGCTCGACGTCGCGGACCTGAGCGATCGCCTGACGGCGCGCATGCAGATCGCCGCGCTTGGCCAGCGTCACCAGCTTTTCGACGACTGGACGCAGTTCCTTGGCCTTGGGCAAGGTGGTCACGATTTGCTCGTGCTTGATCAGGCTCGCCGCCATGTTGGCGAAGAGGGCTGTACGGTGGGCGCTGGTGCGGCCCAATTTGCGTCGCGCGTAACCGTGGCGCATGGCGGTCTCACTTTCCTGTCGGCCGGGGCGTCTCTCGACGCGCCGAAAAATCTATGCGGCGTCCCTTACGAGGCGCGCCGCAGGCTTATCACATCTGGTCTTCGAACTTCTTAGCCAGCTCTTCGATATTTTCCGGCGGCCAGTTGGGCACGTCCATGCCCAGATGGAGCGCCATGCCGGCCAGCACTTCCTTGATCTCGTTCAGCGATTTGCGACCGAAGTTCGGAGTGCGGAGCATCTCCGCCTCGGTCTTCTGGATCAGGTCGCCAATGTAGACGATGTTGTCGTTCTTCAGGCAGTTGGCCGAACGGACCGACAGCTCCAACTCGTCGACCTTCTTGAGCAGCGCCGGGTTGAACGGCAGCTCGGGCTTGGCCTCGCCTTCGACCTTCTTCTTCGGCTCTTCGAAGGTGATGAAGATCTGCAGCTGGTCCTGAAGGATGCGGGCCGCAAACGCCACGGCGTCCACTGGCGAGACCGCACCATTGGTCTCCACTTCCATGATCAGCTTGTCGTAGTCGAGGCTCTGGCCCTGGCGGGTCGGCTCGACGCGATAGGCGACGCGCTTGACCGGCGAGTAGAGAGCATCGACGGCGATCAGGCCGATCGGGGCGTCTTCCGGGCGGTTCAGTTCGGCGGGGACATAACCCTTGCCGGTCTGCACGGTGAATTCCATGCGCACCTGCGCGCCCTCATCGAGGGTGCAAAGGATGTGGTCGCCGTTGAGAATCTCGATGTCGGCGGGCGCTTCGATCTGGCTGGCGGTCACCGGCCCCGGGCCGTTGGCTCGCAGGGTCATGCGCTTGGGGCCCTCGGCGTGCATGCGCACGGCGAGTTGCTTGATGTTCAGCACGATGTCGACGACGTCTTCGCGCACGCCTTCCAGCGACGAGAATTCGTGCACGACGCCGTCGATCTGCACCGCGGTCACCGCCGCGCCTTGCAGCGACGACACCAGAACCCGGCGCAGGCTGTTCCCCAACGACACACCGAAGCCGCGCTCGAGCGGCTCGGCCACCAGACGCGCCTTACGGTTGGCGTCGGCGCCGCTCTCGATCAGCGGCTTCTCGGGACGGATGAGCTCGTTCCAATTTCGTTCGATCACGGAATAGATGTCCCTCGAAACGCAGTTTCGCCAGCCGCGGGAAGCGGCCGGCGCTTAAGAGGCGCGGGTACTGATGTACTCAGACTCGCCGGCGCTTCGGCGGCCGGCAGCCATTGTGCGGAATAGGCGTCACATCGCGGATGGTGGTGATCGTCATCCCCACCGACTGCAGCGCGCGCAGCGCGGATTCACGACCAGAGCCAGGGCCCGAGACGCTGACTTCCAGAGTCCGCACGCCGTGTTCGGCGGCTTTGCGGCCGGCGTCCTCGGCCGCCATCTGGGCGGCGTAAGGGGTCGACTTGCGGGAACCCTTGAACCCCATCATGCCGGCGGAGGACCAGGAGATGGTGTTTCCCTGGGCGTCGGTGATGGTGATCATGGTGTTGTTGAACGAGGCGTTCACGTGCGCCACGCCCGAGGTGATGTTCTTGCGCTCACGCCGCTTGACGCGCGCCGGTTCCTTGGCCATCGGCTGGGGACTCTCTTACTTCTTCTTGCCGGCGATCGGCTTGGCCGGACCCTTGCGGGTGCGGGCGTTGGTGTGGGTGCGCTGTCCGCGGACAGGCAGGCCGCGGCGATGACGCAGGCCGCGATAGCAGGCCAGGTCCATCAGGCGTTTGATGTTGACCGCGGTCTCGCGACGCAGGTCACCCTCGACGGTGTAGTCGCGGTCGATCGCTTCGCGGATCTGCAGCACTTCGGCGTCGGTGAGCTGATTGACGCGGCGCGCTTCCTCGATGCCGACCTTGTCGACGATCTCGCGCGCCTTCGCCTGGCCGATGCCATGGATGTACTGAAGCGCGATAATCACGCGCTTGTTCGTGGGAATGTTGACGCCTGCGATGCGGGCCACTTGGTAAACTCCTGGTCACGCAGAGATGCGCGAACGCCGCCCCGACTTACACCCGAAGGCATAGAGGCCGGCACGTCCTTCGCGCCCTTTCGCGGAAGCGACCCGTTATAGGGATCGTTGCATTTCCGTCAATGGTCGACGGCGCGAAAAATAGGTTCAGCCCTTGTGGTCTTCAAGGGCGCCGTCGATGGCTTCGGCGACCGCTTCGATGGCGCCCATTCCGTCGACTTCCACAAGCTTCCCCTGCCCCGTGTAATACGGCAACAGCGGCGCGGTCTGACTGTTGTAGGCCGCGAGCCTGACCTTGAAGCTCTCGGGGTTGTCGTCAGCGCGGCCCGATTCGGCGAATCGCCCCGCCACCCGCTGCACCAACGCCGTGTCGTCCACCTTCAGGCGGACCACCAGGTCGATCTTGGCCCCGCGTCCCGCCAGCATGGCGTCGAGAGCCTGAGCCTGGGCGACGGTGCGCGGGAAGCCGTCGAAGATCGCGCCGCCGGCGGACTCGGCCTTGGGCAGACGTTCTTCGATCAGAGCGATGACGATCTCATCGGAGACCAGCTCGCCGCGCTGCATGACGCCCTCGACCCGCTTGCCGAGCGCGCTCTGCGAGGCCACGGCCTCGCGGAGCATGTCGCCGGTGGAAAGCTGGACCATGCCGCGGCCGTCCACGAGGCGCTTGGCCTGGGTGCCTTTGCCGGCGGCCGGCGGCCCGAACAGAATCAGGTTCATGGGTTGAGCCCCCTCCTCCCCATCGGCCGGCCGCTTGCGCGTCCGGCGCGTCCGCTTAGCGGCGTGCGCCTCGCAGCTTCGATTTCTTGATCAGCCCTTCGTACTGGTGGGCCAAGAGATGTGACTGGATCTGGGTCACCGTGTCCATGGTGACGCTTACCACGATCAGCAGCGACGTGCCGCCCAGATAGAACGGCGCGTGGTAGAAGCCGATCAGCGCCTCAGGCAGCAGACAGACCAGGGTCACGTAGGCCGCGCCGATGACGGTCAACCGGCTGAGTACGAAATCCAGATACTCAGCGGTGCGTTTCCCTGGCCGGATGCCCGGCAGGAAGCCGCCGTACTTGCGGAGGTTTTCCGCGGTGTCCTCGGGATTGAACACGACCGAGGTGTAGAAGAAACAGAAGAACACGATCAGTGCGCCGTACAGAACCATGAACAGCGGCTGGCCATGCTGCAGGTGCCCAACGGCGCCAGGCAGCCACTGCGCCCAGGCCGGAAGGTCGGCGGTCGCCAGGAAGCCCATCACCGTCGCCGGCAGCAGCAGCAGCGACGAGGCGAAGATCGGCGGGATCACGCCCGAGGTATTCAGCTTCAGCGGCAAGAACGAGGTGTCGCCGCCAAACATCCGGTTACCCTGCTGGCGCTTGGGATATTGCACCAGCAGCCGACGCTGCGAGCGCTCCATGAACACGATAGCGAACACGACGGCGATCGCGATCGCGCAGATCAGAACCAGGCCCATGGTCGACAGTGCGCCCGTGCGGGTCATCGAGAACATCTGCCAGACGCTGCGCGGCAGCACTGCGACGATGCCGGCGAAGATGATCAGCGAGATGCCGTTGCCGATGCCGCGGCTGGTGATCTGCTCGCCCATCCACATCAGGAACAGCGCCCCGCCCGTCAGGCTGACGACTGTGGAGATCACGAAGAACATGCCCGGCGTGTGCACCAGGCCCGGGCTCGCCGACAGGCCCATGGCGATGCCGAACGACTGGAAGATGGCCAGAACCACGGTCAGGTAGCGGGTGTACTGGTTGAGCGTCTTGCGCCCCGCCTCCCCGCCTTCCTTGCGCAGCTTTTCCCAGGGCGGATAGATCGTGCCGAGCAGTTGCACGATGATCGAGGCCGAGATGTACGGCCCGACGTTCAACGAGAAGATGGCCATGCGCGAGACCGCGCCGCCCGAGAACATGTTGAACATGCCCAGGATGCCGCTGGCCTGGCCCGAGAAGGCCGCTGCGAAAGCCTGAGGATCGATGCCCGGAATGGGGATGAAGGTCCCCAGCCGATAGACGATCATCGCGATCAGGGTGAACCAGATACGCTTGTGAAGCTCCGTGGCCTTGCTAAAGGCCTGGAGATTCATATTGGCTGCGAGCTGTTCGGCGGCCGAAGCCATTCACCAATCCCCTAAACCGTGGTCCCGATCACATAGGACGCCCGGGCCCGCAACGCGAGCCGGCGTCTTCAAGCGTGATCAGGCCTCGGGGCTCGCCTGCGGGCGCGTCAAGGTCAGCTTGCCGCCGGCCTTCTCCACCGCGGCCTGAGCCGAGGCGGTGGCGTGATAGACGGTGATCTCGATCTTGCTGGTGAGCTCACCCTTGCCGAGCAGCTTGACGCCGTCCAGTTCGCGACGCAGCACGCCGGCCGCGACCAGCGCCTTGCCGTCGATCGGGTTCTTGATGTCGAGCTTGCCGGCGGCGATGGCTTGCTCGATGCGCCACAGGTTGACCTCGGCGAATTCCTTGGCGTTCGGCTTGTTGAAGCCGCGCTTGGGCATGCGCATGTGCAGCGGCATCTGGCCGCCCTCGAAGCCGGCGATGGCGACGCCGGAGCGCGCCTTCTGGCCCTTCACGCCGCGACCCGCGGTCTTGCCCTTGCCCGAGCCTGGGCCACGGCCGACGCGCATGCGCGCCTTGACGGAGCCTTCACGGGGCGAAAGTTCGTTGAGTTTGGTCATGAGCGCCTCTCCTTGGAGATCGATCGCCGGGATCCTTCCCGACTCGGCTTGAATGGGGTCGAGCGCCCGCTCCAGGCGGACACTCGGGTGGAGCGGTGGCCTAGTCGACCACTTCCAGCAGGTGGCGGACCTTGGCGATCATGCCACGCACCGACGGCGTGTCTTCCAGCGTGGAGATACGGCCAATACGGTTCAGGCCCAGACCCTGCAGGGTCTGGCGCTGATCCTTGGTCCGGCGGATCGGGCTGCCGGTCTGACGAACTTTGATCTGAGCCATGTGGCTTATCCTTCAGCGTCCGAGGCGGCGACGGCCGAGGCGCCGTCGGCGCGGCGGCCGATCACGTCGCTGACCTTCTTGCCGCGCTTGCCAGCGATCTGACGCGGCGAGGATTGAACCTTCAGCGCTTCGAACGTGGCACGCACCATGTTGTAGGGATTGGACGAACCGACCGACTTGCCGACCACGTCCTGCACGCCGAGGGTTTCCAGCACCGCGCGCATCGGGCCGCCGGCGATGACGCCGGTGCCGGGAGGCGCCGAGCGGACCATCACCTTGCCTGCGCCCCAACGGCCTGCGCCGTCGTGGTGCAGGGTGCGGCTTTCGCGCAGCGGCACGCGGATCATCGACTTCTTGGCTTCTTCGGTGGCCTTGCGGATGGCTTCCGGCACTTCGCGCGCCTTGCCGTGTCCAAAGCCCACGCGGCCCTTCTGGTCGCCGACGACCATGAGAGCGGCGAAGCTGAAGCGGCGGCCGCCCTTCACAGTGGCGGCGACGCGGTTGATGTGGACGAGCTTCTCGACGATGTCGCTGTCGCGCTCTTCATCGCGACCACGTCCGCCGCCGCGCTCTTCATTCCTGCGAGCCATCAGCTTTTCCTTAGAAATTCAGGCCGGCTTCGCGCGCGGCGTCCGCCAGGGCTTTGACCCGGCCGTGATAGATGTAGCCGCCGCGGTCGAACACCACGTCCTTGACGCCCTTCTCAATGGCCCGCTGGGCCACCAGCGCGCCGACCCGGGCCGCAGCGTCCTTGTCCGCGCCCTTGTCGTCGCCTTCCAGCGAAGAGGCGGCCGCAAGCGTCACGCCGCGCTCGTCGTCGATGATCTGGGCGTAGATGTTCTTGGACGAGCGGAACACCGACAGGCGCGGCCGGCCGTTCGCCAGCTTGCGAAGGCGGATGCGGGTGCGCTGCTTGCGCCGTTGGGAATTGTCGCGAGGAGTCGCCATGACCTACTTCTTCTTGCCTTCTTTGCGACGGACCTGTTCGCCGGCGTATCGCACGCCCTTGCCCTTGTAAGGCTCCGGCGGGCGGATGCGGCGGATGCGTGCGGCGGTCTCGCCAACCTGTTGCTTGTCGATCCCGCTGATCTTGATCTCGGTCTGCTTGGGAACGGCGAAGCTGATGCCCGGCGGCGGGGGGATGTCCACGTCGTGGCTGAAGCCCAGCTGCATCGACAGGGCCTGGCCCTTCATGGCGGCGCGATAGCCGACGCCGACCAGCTCGAGCGTCTGCTCGAAGCCCGTCGTGACGCCCGTCACCATGTTGTTCACCAGGCTGCGCGACAGGCCCCACATGGAGCGGGCGCGCGCGGTGTCGGAGCGAACCGACAGCTTCAGCTCGCCGCCCTCTTGGACGATCTCGACTTCCTCGGCCAGCGTCCAGGCGAGTTGGCCCTTGGGCCCCTTCACTGTGACCGTCTGGCCCTCGAGGGTGACCGTGACCCCAGCGGGGACGGCGATCACGTTCTTTCCGATGCGCGACATATCAATAGACCCGGCAGAGCACTTCGCCGCCGACATTGGCGTCGCGTGCGGCGTTGTCCGACATGACGCCACGGGGCGTCGACAGGATCGAGATCCCGAGGCCGTTCTTGATCGGCTTCAGGTCCTTGATCGAGGAGTAGACGCGACGGCCGGGCTTGGAGACCCGGGCGATCTCGGCGATCACCGGCTGGCCGTCGAAGTACTTCAGCTCGATCTCGAATTCCGGGAACGCGCCGGGCTTTTCCACCAGGTGGTAGCCGCGGATGTAGCCTTCCTCGGCCAGCACGTCGAGGACGCGCGCACGCATCTTCGAAGCGGGCGTGCTCACCTTGGCGCGGCCGCGGGTGGCGGCGTTCTTGATGCGGGCGATCAGGTCGCCGATGGGGTCGTTCACCATTGGGGGAACCTCCTTACCAGCTCGACTTGACCAGGCCGGGGATATGCCCGGCCGAGCCCAGATCGCGCAGTGAGATACGGCTCATCTTCAGCTTGCGGTAGTAGGCCCGCGGACGGCCGGTGATCTCGCAGCGGTTGCGGATCCGCACCACCGAGGAGTTACGCGGCAGTTCCGCCAGCTTCAGGCGCGCGTCGAAGCGCTCCTCCAGTGGCAGGCTCTCGTCCACGGCGATCGCCTTCAGCGTCTCGCGCTTGTCGGCGAACTGCTTGACGAGCCGCTTCACGCGGTTATTGCGGTTGACGGCGCTCTTCTTGGCCATTTGCTTTCCCTCTCCCGCCGCTTACGCGTTGAACGGGAACTGGAATTCCTTGAGAAGCGCGCGCGCTTCGTCGTCGGTCTTCGC
>NZ_JAUXZW010000174.1 GCF_030693805.1 Phenylobacterium sp. | reverse complement strand
GCACATCGAATACGCCCGCCACCTCGGCATGGAAGCCGTGGGCTTCCTGATGATGAGCCACATGCAGACGCCTGAAGGGCTGGCCCAGCAGGCCAAGCTGATGGAGAGCTATGGCGCCACCTGTTGCTACGTGGTCGACTCTGGCGGGGCGCTGAGCATGAACGACGTGCGCGACCGTTTCCGTGCCTTCAAGGATGTGCTCAAGCCAGAAACACAGACCGGCATGCACGCCCACCACAACCTGAGCCTGGGCGTGGCCAATTCGATCGTTGCGGTGGAAGAGGGCTGCGATCGGGTGGACGCCAGCCTGGCGGGCATGGGCGCTGGTGCCGGCAACGCACCGCTGGAGGTGTTCATCGCGGCGGCCGAGCGCATGGGCTGCCACCACGGCACCGACCTGTACACACTGATGGACGCGGCCGACGACATCGTGCGCCCGTTGCAGGATCGCCCGGTGCGCGTGGACCGCGAGACGCTGGCGCTGGGTTATGCAGGCGTCTACTCCAGCTTTCTGCGCCACTCGGAAGCAGCTGCCAAGAAGTACGGGCTCAAAACCGTCGACATCCTGGTCGAGCTCGGCCAGCGGCGCATGGTTGGCGGGCAGGAGGACATGATCGTGGACGTCGCACTGGACCTGCTCAAGCAGGCGGAGCATGACCGCATCCATGCCCAGCCCACCATGAGTGAAGCTGCCTGAGGAAAGTCACCATGAAACTGGCTCGATACACCGTCAACGGCCGCACTGCCATCGGCGTCGTGCACCACCATCGTGTTGTCGCTTTGGGCGAACTGGTGCCTGATGCGCCAGCAACCATTAGTGAGGTGCTTTCAGCGGGGGCAGGCTTGCTTGACCGTCTGGCCAAGGCGATACAGGCAGGGCCAGCAGGCCATTCGCTGAGCGAAGTGCATCTGGAAGCGCCCGTACCGGAAGCCCGCAAGTACCTGGCTATCGGCATGAACTACGAGGACCATGCGGAGGAAGCGCGGCGCGCGGGTCTGCAAGTGCCCAAAACACAACTCTGGTTCAACAAACAGGTCACCTGCATCCACGGTCCCTTCGACCCAGTGGTCATTCCGCGGGTCTCTGACAAAGTGGACTACGAGGCCGAACTGGGTGTGGTGATCGGCAAACGTTGCCGCTATGTGTCGATTGAAGATGCGCGTTCGGTTGTCGGTGGCTACTTTGTGGCCAATGACGTGACCGCGAGAGACTGGCAGCAGGCCAGCCCGACCTTCACGCTGGGCAAGTCCTTTGACACGCATGGCCCCATCGGCCCGTGGGTGGTCACTGACGACGAGATCGCCGACCCGCATGCGC
>NZ_JAUXZW010000166.1 GCF_030693805.1 Phenylobacterium sp. | reverse complement strand
CCTGAGCTTCGACGTGTGGCGCGGCCAGTTCCGGGACCGCGCGATCGCCGCCGGCCTGCCCGCGGCTGTCGTCGACCGCGAACTGGTCGGCCTGACGCCGGACGACAAGGTCTCCTCCCTAGACGGCCGCCAGCCGGAGTTCTCCAAGCCGGTGGGCGACTACATCAAGGGCGTGATCAGCGACGACCGCATCGCCATCGGGCGGCGGCGCCGCGCTGAGCTCGCCTTCCTGCCGGGCCTGGAGCAGCGGTTCGGCGTGCCCCGCGACATCCTGATCGCGGTGTGGGCCATGGAATCGGGCTTCGGCGCCATCCAGGGCGACTTCGACGTGGTGCGTTCCATGGCCACGCTGGCCGCCGACGGCCGCAGGCGGACCTTCGCCGAGGACCAGTTGATCGCGGCGCTGCGGATCATCGCCTCGGGCGAGTTCCCGCGTTCGCGGCTGCGCGGCTCGTGGGCCGGCGCGATGGGCCAGACCCAGTTCATCCCCAGCAGTTTCCTGAGCAACGCCGTCGACGGCGATGGCGATGGGCGACGCGACATCTGGGGCTCCAGCGCCGACGCACTGGCCTCCGCCGCCAATCTGCTCGCCAGCGGCGGCTGGATCCGCGGCCAGACCTGGGCGCGGGAGGTCGTGGTGCGCGACGGGTTCGACTACGGGCTGACAGAAGGTCCGCGCGAGACGCCGGCATGGTGGGAGCAACAGGGCGCGCGGCGCGCAGATCGATTGCCGTGGCCGGCCGCCGACCAGAACGCCCCGGCCCAGCTGCTGGCCCCCAGCGGGGCCGGTGGGCCGCTATTCCTGCTGTTCCCCAACCACTTCGCGATCCGCAAGTACAACAACTCCGCCGCATACGCCCTGGGGATTGGTTTGCTGGCCGACCGCTTCGGCGGCGGCGGGCCGCTGACGCGGGCCTGGCCGGTGGAGACGCCGCTGGGGATCGCCGACCGCATCGCCGCCCAGCAGGCGTTGGCGAAACTGGGCTTCGACCCCGGAGCGCCGGACGGGGTGGTCGGCCTCAACACCCGCGCCCAACTTCGCGCCTGGCAGAAGAGCCAGGGCCTGACCGCCGACGGCTACCTGTCGCTGGACATGGTGCGCCGCCTGCGCACCGCCGCGCCCTGAGCTAGACACCGCCGGAATCGTTGCGCTCCACCGTGGCCAGCACCGTCTCCAGGCGGCTGGTCGGCTTTGGGTCGGCGTTGCGAAGCTGCGTGTTGGTGTAGGCGTAGACCAGCAGGCCCAGCATCATCACCACATTGACCGCGAACGGCGCCCAATGGACGCGCTCGTAGAGCATCACATAGACCGGCGCGACGGTCATGGTCATCACGCCGACGATCGAGAACGCACCGCCGACACGGGCCTGTTCGTGCAACTCCACCGCCAGGGACGAGCCCGCAGCGGCGCCCGGGCGGGCGAAGGCGAATCCGAGACAGGCGATCGCAAAGCCGACCACCACGGACCAGTAGTTGGGGGCCACGGCGACGATCAGGTTGCCCAGCGCCGCCAGCGCCACGCCCCAGCGCAGCAGGTGGCGCGGGGTCATCTGGAACATCCGGATCAACCCCCACTGACCCAGCAGCCCGGAGAGCGCGCCGAACATCATCGCGAGCGCGATGAAGCCCTGCGAGGCCAGCGGCTCGATGGCTAGCTTGTCGATCACAAGGAAGCCGAGGGTAAGGCCGATCGAAGTCTGGCAGGCCGCGGTCAGCAGGCTGTACCAGAGGAACGGGGTCACCCGCGGATCGCGCCAGATTCGCACCCGCTTCTGCGGCTCTCCGTCGGCCGTCCTGACCGGTAGCGGAGGCGGAAGCGATTTTCCGAGATAGCGCCAGGTGACCACCAGGGCCGCGACGCCCATGAGGGAGAAGACATAGAGCGGGCCGGCGAGGCCGACGATCGGCAGGATGAACAGCGGCGCGAAGAACGGCCCCACCACGGTCCCCAGTCCGAACGCCCCGGCCAGATTGGCCATCGCCTGTGTCCGGTCCTCTGGCCGCGTGCCTTCCCCGATGATCGCCTGGATCGCGGGCGTCGAGGCCGATGCCAGGGCGCCGAAGCAACCCCGCGAGACGACCAGCAGGGCGAGGATCACCATCGGCGGCGCCATGTGCAGGAGGCCCACGGTGACCACGAGCCCCATCAGCAGCTTCGCGAACACAATACCCATCAGGCTGATCATGATCAGGATCTTGCGGTCCATGCGATCGGCCGCCTTGGTCCAGAACGGCGTGAAGGCCGCCCACATCAGGGCCGAGAACACGAAGACGCTCGTCACCATCGTGTCGGGAATAGCCAGCGAGCGGCCGATTACCGGCAGCAGCGACATCAGTCCGGTATTGGCGATCGCCATGATCAGCGAGCTGGCGAACAGGATCGCAAATGCGCGGCGGGAAAGCGTCGGTGGGTAGACCTGGTCCAGCATTCGGCACCGCTTAGGCCCTGCCGCTGCGGCATGCAAACCGCGCGGCGAGAGGGCGCGCGCCAAGCTGCGGGAACCCGCCATTAAACATTAACGGCGATGGTGGCCGCTGCATCTCAGGGGCCGGCAGTTTCATGTTTCAGATCATCGGCGTCGTGCTGCTGTTCGGCCTCGTCTTCGGCAGTTTCATTATCTCCGGCGGCAATATGGGCGTCATCCTGCACGCCACGCCGCACGAGATGATGGCGATCGGCGGCGCAGGCGTCGCGGCCTTCCTGATCTCCAACTCCCTGCCGGTGATCAAGGCCACCGGCGGCGGCCTGGCCAAGGTGTTCGCCGGCCCGAAATGGAAGGCGTCCGACTACCGCGACCTGTTGTCGCTGCTGTTCCTGCTGACCAAGACGATGAAATCCAAGGGCGTCATCGCCCTGGAAAGCCACATCGAGAATCCGAAGGAGAGCACGATCTTCTCGCGCTTCCCGAAGATCCTGAAGGACCACTTCGCCGTGGACTTCATCTGCGACACCCTGCGGATGATGACCATGAACCTGGAGGATCCCCACCAGGTCGAGGACGCCATGGAGAAGCAGCTCGAGAAGCACCACCACGAGGGCCTGGCCCCGGCCGACGCCCTGACCAACCTCGCCGACGCCCTGCCCGCTCTGGGCATCGTGGCCGCCGTGCTGGGCGTCATCAAGACCATGGGCGCGATCACCGAGCCGCCGGAAGTGCTGGGCGAGATGATCGGCGGCGCGCTGGTCGGCACCTTCCTGGGCGTGTTCCTGGCCTACGGCCTGGTCGGCCCGATGGCGACGCGGCTGAAGAACGTCATCGAAGAGGATGGCGCTTTCTACCGCATCATCCAGTCGGTGCTGGTCGCCCACCTGCATGGCAACGCCGCGCAGATCTCGGTGGAAATCGGCCGCGGCAGCGTCCCGTCAGGCGCTCAACCCAGCTTCCTCGAGCTCGAGGAAGCGCTGTCGGCGATCCCCAACGAAGCATGATCTAGAGCCTCGCAGGACGCATCGTCCGGCATTCGTCAGACACCTCGTATGGTGAATGGTGAAAAAAGTGATCACGAGCGCGTGAATTAAAGTCTTGCTCTCCCGCTAAACCCCTGCATATTCCTGCTGCGCCTCATCGGGTCCAACTGCGTCGTTTCGGTCTTTTCGGAACGCCGTCGCGGGACACCGGGACGAGGCGTATCACCACCTTCGTCTAAGGGGACAGGGACTATGACCTCCGCAATCCTTCGCAAGCTTCTCGTGGCCGGCGCTGCCGTCGCCGCGCTCTCCGTCGCCGCCTGCAACAAGCCCGCTGAAAAGGCCGCTGAAGCTTCGGATTCGGCCGCGACCGCGACCGACGCCGCCGCCACCGCGACCG
>NZ_JAUXZW010000165.1 GCF_030693805.1 Phenylobacterium sp. | reverse complement strand
CCATCGCCGCCTCCAGCCTGCGGAGCGCCGGTAACCGGCGCCCGGACTCGGCGGCGACGAAGGCCTCCATGCGTCTCAAGGCGCGCTCGCGGGCGGTGGTCGGGCCGAGCTCGCCGAACAGGCGCAGGCGGGGCGTGAACGGACTCCCGCCTACAAGCGTCGCGGCGGCTTCCCCACGCCAGGTGACCACACCGTCCGGCAGCAGCCGGAACGCATCGTCCGGCTCCGCGGCGAGCTTGCCCAGCCGGCGCGCGATCTCAGGGCCCACCGCGGCGATCGCCGCGGCGCGCAACGCCTTCTGCTCGATCAGCGAGGAACCCTGCGCCGGCTCGAAAGCGACGCCCTGCAGGCGGCCGACGAAGTGGCCCTCCACGGTCACCGCGCCGTCGGCGCCGACGCCGGCCAGCATATCCTCGCGCACCCGCAAGCCGCGCATCAGGGCGCTGGTGCGGCGGTCGACGAAGCGGGCCATGAGCCGCTCGTGCAGGGTGTCGGACAGGCGGTCCTCGAGCGCGCGAGTGCGTCCCTGCCAACCGACCGCGTCGGTCAGCCAGCCGGTGCGGTTGGCGACGTAGGCCAGCGTGCGGACATTGGCCAGGCGCGCGGCCAGGGTGTCGATATCGCCCTCGCTGTGATCGAGCTGGGCGTACTGGCGCGCGATCCAGTCCTCGGGGACGTGTCGTGGACCCGTCGTCAGGTGGTCGAAGAAGTCCTTCACCAGCCGGGCGTGGTCGTCGGTCCCGGTCTTGCGGAAGTCCGGCGTCTGGCAGACGTCCCACAGTTTCAGCAGCGCCGAACGGTCGCGGCAGCGATCGGCGACCTCGGGCAGGGCGGACAGCCGGCGCAGCGTCGCCTCATCCAGGCTCTCCTGCGACAAGGCCAGGCCATTGCGATCGGGCGGGAGAGCCAGCGAGCGCGTCAGCAGCGCCAGGGAGCCGAAGTCCAGCTTCGCATTTCGCCACTCGGCCGAGGCGACAGGCTCGAACTGGTGCTTTTCCACCGCGTCGAACAGGTCGGGATCGATGTCCTCGCACTCGCCGGTGACGCCGAAGGTGCCGTCGGTCCGGTATCGGCCTGCGCGGCCCGCGATCTGGCCGATCTCCTGCGGGTTCAGCCAGCGGGTGCGCTTGCCGTCGAACTTGCGCAGACCCGCGAACGCCACATGGTCGACGTCCATGTTCAGGCCCATGCCGATGGCGTCGGTGGCGACCACGAAGTCCACCTCTCCCGACTGGTAGAGGGCGACCTGGGCGTTGCGGGTGCGTGGGCTGAGCGACCCCATCACCACCGCGGCCCCGCCGCGTTGGCGGCGGATCAGTTCGGCGATGGCGTAGACCTGGTCGGCGGAGAAGGCGACGACGGCGGTGCGCCGGGGCAGGCGGGTGAGCTTCTTGGGCCCGGAATAGGTGAGGTTGGAGAACCGCTCGCGCGAGACGATCTCGGCATGGGGCAGCAGGCGGCGCACGAGCGGCCCCATCGTCGCCGCGCCCAGCAGCATGGTCTCGGACTTGCCGCGGGCGTGCAGCAGGCGGTGGGTGAAGATGTGGCCGCGCTCGGGGTCGGCGCAGAGTTGGATCTCGTCGACCGCCAGGAACTCCACCTCCCGCGACAGCGGCATCGCCTCGACCGTGCAGACGAAATACTGGGCGTGCGGTGGGACGATCTTCTCCTCGCCGGTGATCAGCGCCACTGAGCGGGGGCCTCGCGCCTTGACGATCCGATCGTAGATTTCGCGGGCCAGCAAGCGCAGGGGCAGGCCGATCATCCCGGAGGAATGGCCGAGCATTCGCTCCACCGCCAGGTGCGTCTTGCCGGTGTTCGTGGGCCCGAGCACCGCCACTAAACGGGGCGGGGCGGCGCCCGAGGGGCGGTCGCTCATGATTCCAAGTTGGGGTGGGAATCGCTGGAGGGCAAGCGGCGCCGGACCCTTAGAGGTTGCGATCGAAATCCATGCTCTGATGCAGGATGCGGACCACTTCGACGCCCTCAGCGTTCAACCGGTAGAACACCACGTGCGAACCGGCCGTTCGCCTGAAATAGCCGGCCCGGATGTCGTCGCTGGCCCGGCCCAGACGCGGATGCTCCGCGGCGCTCTCGATGACGCGCTGGAGGTCTCGGATGTAGGTCTCGGCTTGGGAGCGGCCCCACGTAGCTTCTGTGTAGTCCCAGATCTCAGCCACGTCGGACCGGGCGCGAGGCGTGAGGACATAGGTCCCCATCAGGTTGAGGGCTTGGGCCCCGACCGGTCAGCGATGAAGGCGTCGAAGTCGAAAGGCGTGCTGGTTCCGCTCGTTTCGCCCTCGATCAAGGCGGCACGCAGTGTGTCGAGGCGAAGCTGCCGCTCCTCAAGCAGTCGCAGGCTTGCGCGTACGACGTCGCTCGCCGAGCCGTATCGGCCGGTCGCCACCTCAGCCTCGATGAAGGCGCTGAAGTGATCCCCGAGGCTGAAAGAGGTGCTTTTGCTCATCGGACGTTCTCCCAGCCGATCAATACCAAATATTGGTATCGTGCGGAACCCACCCGTCAATCGAGGGTGCGGCGGTATCGCAACATCGCCAGAGCGGAGACGACGCAGACGAAGGCGGCCAGGGCGGCTAGTTCGCGCCACATGTCGTCCAGCGACTGGCCCTTCAGCAGCGCGCCGCGCACCACGCGCAGGAAGTGGGTGACCGGGATGATCTGGCCCAGCGCCTGAGCCCATTCCGGCATGCCTCTGAACGGAAACATGAACCCAGACAGCAGGATTGAGGGCAGGATGTAGAAGATGCTCATCTGCATGGCCTGTAGCTGCGAGCGCGCCACCGTGGAGATCAGGAAGCCCAAGGCCAGGGATCCCACGATGAACAGCGCGACGCCCAGGCTGAGTCCTGCCCAGCCGCCGCCGAGCGGCACGTGGAACAAGACTCGCGCCAGCAAGAGGATCAGCATCGTCTGAATCAAGCCGACCAGCACATAGGGCGCAAGCTTGCCGACCATCACCTCGATCGGCTGCACCGGCGTCGCCAGCAGCGATTCCATCGTGCCGCGCTCGGTCTCGCGGGTGACGCTGAGCGAGGTCATCATCACCAGGGTCATCGACAGGATCACGCCCAGCAGGCCCGGCACGATGTTGTAGGCGGTGACCGCCTCGGGATTGTAGCGGCTGTGGACCACCACCTCGAACGGCGGCGTGGCCGTCGAAGGCGGCGCGACCGAGCCCTGCAGGTCGCGCGCCAGCGCCTGGTTCGACAGCGCCCGCAGCGCCGCCACGGCGCCGCCGGTGGCCGAAGGGTCGGTGGCGTCGGCCTCCACCAGGATCTGGGCGTGGTCGCCCCTCACCACGCGCCGGGTGAAATCGCCGGGGATGGTGATGGCGAACTGAGTGTCGCCCCGGCGCAGCAGGTCGTCGAGCTCGGCCGGACTGCGGACGTGGCGCTCGAGGTCGAAAAAGGCGCTGTTGCGCAGGCCGGACACCACTGAGCGGGCGAATACGCTGTCCTCCTGGACCAGCAGGGCGGTGGGCAGGTGGCGCGGCTCCGAATTGATCGCGTAGCCGAACAGCAGCAACTGCACGACCGGCATGGCCAGGATCATCGCGTAGGTCAGCCGGTCGCGGGTGAGCTGCTTGAACTCCTTGGCCAGCACCGCCAGCACGCGCAGGCCCGAGAACCCGCTCATTGGAAGTTGTCCTCGGCGCCGGCCATCAGGTGGATGAACACATCCTCCAGGTTGGGCGGGGTCTCGCTCCAGTGGAACGGCGCGCGGCGGTAGGGGGCCAACGCGTGCTCCAGCGCTGCGCGGTCGGGTCCGCTGACATGCAGGGCGGCGCCGAATGGGGCGGCGGTCTCGACGCCGGGCAGGGCGGCGATCTCGGCGGCGAGGCGGTCGATGCCCGGGCCTTCGCCGCGGTAGGTGGTGAGCTTCGCCTCGGCGATCACCTCGTCAGCCGTGCCGCGGGCGATGAGCTTGCCGTAGCTGATGTAGGCGATCTCGTGACAGCGCTCGGCCTCGTCCATGTAGTGGGTGGAGACCAGCACGGTCAGGCCTTGCGCGGACAACGTATGGATCTCGTCCCAGAAGCTGCGCCGGGCCTTGGGATCGACGCCGGCGGTCGGCTCGTCCAGCAGCAGCAATCGCGGCTCGTGCAGGGTGGCCGCGGCAAGAGACAGGCGCTGCTTCCAGCCGCCGGACAGCGTGCCGGCGAGCTGATCCCGACGTCCAGAGAGGCCCAGCCGCTCCAGCGCGTCGGCGACGCGGGCTGCGCGGCGGTCCAGGCCATGGACGCGTGCGGTGAACTGCAGGTTCTCGGCGAGCGTCAGGTCCTCGTAGAGCGAGAATTTCTGCGTCATGTAGCCGGTGCGCCGCTTGATCTCGTCGGCCTGTTTGAGGATGTCGAACCCCAGGCAGGTCCCCGCGCCGCTGTCGGGCGTCAGCAGGCCGCAGAGCATGCGCAGCGTGGTGGTCTTGCCCGAACCGTTGGGACCGAGGAACCCGCAGATGCGGCCTTCCTCGACCTGGATGGTGACGTCCTGCACGACGCGGCGGGCGCCGAAGCTCTTGTTCAGGCCGCTGACGTCGATGGCCAGGGTCACGGCGCCGGCTCCAGCGGGACCACGTCCACCGGCTGGCCAGGGTTGAGTCGAACGCTGGGCCTGGCCTCCACCATGTAGACCAGTCGGTCGCGCGCTTCGCGGCTGTAGATCACCGGCGGGGTGAACTCGGGGCGCGGGCTGACGAAGGTGATCCGCGCGCTCAGGCCCGCGGCGCAACCGTCGCAGGAAAAGCGCACGCTGGCGCCGGGCTGGTAGGCGGCCAGCGCCGCCTCGGGGACGAAGAACCGCAGCTTGATCCGGTCGTGGGGCAGCAGCGCCAGGATCGGCTGGTTCGCCGCCGCCCATTCGCCCGGCTGGAAGAAGGTGTCCTCCACTCGGGCCGCCGACGGCGCGCGCGGCGCCAAGTCGTCCAGG
>NZ_JAUXZW010000161.1 GCF_030693805.1 Phenylobacterium sp. | reverse complement strand
GCGCCTCGACCTCGACGCCGGCCAGGGCCCAGCGATGCGCCTGGCCGTCGGCGTAGAACAGCACCGCGCCGTCGACGAGCGTCAGCTCGACGTCGTGCGCCTGGGCGGTGCGCCCGTCATGGAAGCGCGCCTGCACGGATCAGATCGGCGCCCATCCGAAGGCGTCGGCGAGTCCCTCGGCGGTGCGCGGCCCCTGCGGCGCCTGCCTCGCGGCGGCGAGATCGGCCAGCCCTTCGCTGCGTAGCCGCCCGATCAGGAACTTGATAGTGCGAGCCTGGATCAGCGGCATGAAGAAGCCCAGCGAGACGATCAGCAGCAGCACGTTGGTGAACATCAGCCAGGCCATCGCCGGCCACTTGAGATCGAACCGGAAACTGGCGTCGTCGAACTTCAACCCCGCCGCCGTCGCGCGCAGCTTCGCCGCCTGATAGGGCGCGACCACGGCGACCATCAACGGCGCGGCGATCAGCATCAGCACCACAATGGCCACGGCGGTGATCGCGGAAATCTCGTCCGGCGAAGCGCCGGCCTCCTTGGCGCCGATCGACAGCAACACCACGACGCCGACAATCACCGCGTACATCACCCCGACGCCCACGCCGGCCAGGATGAACGCCGGATAGACCGCCACCTTGCGTGCCGCCTCGATGTCGAACCGCAGCGGTCGGTCGCCAAAGCTCAGCGAACCCCAGAGCAACCCAGCCAGTCGTCTTTGCGCGGCCGGCCAAAACCAGCCCGCGGTGATCACGCTCAACATGGCGTAGCCGATGTAGCTGAGCGCGTAGTCGCGCGCGGAGCCGCGCGCCTCGAAGCGGATGCCGCGCCAGACCGTGCGGCTGGCCATATAGCGAAAGGCGCTGAACATGCCGAAGCCGAACAGGAAGAAGATCACCAGGTAGAGCGGCAGGATGATCAGGGCGGCCACCGCCGGACCGAGCAGCTGGGCGGTGAACGACACCAGCAGGAACGGCGCGCCGAACACCGCCAACGTGATCAGGAAGCCCATGAACAGGTCCTTGCCGCGACCGGTGTATTCCAGCGGCTCTCCGTTCAGATATGTCGAGCTCCACACCCTGCGGCGCACCTCGGTCTTGCCCCAGAAGCGGTAGAGCGTCAGCGTCACCAGATTGAGCAGCCCGTTCTTCAGGCTAAGTCCAACGAAGCCTGAGAGCGCCGCGCGTTGCTCGAGATTGATCGCTTCCCCGCGCACCGGCGCAGGGCCTTCGGTCATCGACATGAAGCGTCCCCCCTTCAGTCCAAGGCGAGCGTCGCACGCAGGACGTGCCGGCGCCATTTCGCTCGCCGCATGAGGGAACTTATCGGCGACAGGGTTTCCGCAACGCCAACACGGCGGAAATCGCCGCGAGCCTCAGCGCGCCAGGGTCTCCAGGAACCGCACGGGCTCGCCCAGGCTGGGGGCGATGATCTCGTCGTCGCGCATCACCGCGCGGCCGCGCACGATGGTCGCCACCGGCCAGGCCTTGGCCTCGAAGCCGTCGAACGGCGTCCAGCCCGAGCGGGTGGCCATGGCCTCGTGGGTGATCGTGCGCCGAGCCTTCATGTCGACGATGGTGAGGTCGGCGTCGTAGCCCTCGGCCAGCCGGCCCTTGTCGGCCAGGCCGAACACCCGGTTGACGCCATGGCTGGTGAGGTCGACGAACCGCTCCAGGCTGAGGCGTCCCTCGACCACATGAGTGAGCATCACCGGCACCAGGGTCTGCACGCCCGGCATGCCCGACGGCGAGGCCGGATAGGGCCTGGCCTTCTCCTCTCGGGTGTGCGGCGCGTGGTCGGAGCCCAGCACGTCGGCGACGCCCGAGGCGACTCCCGCCCAGATGCCCATGCGGTGATGGTGGTCGCGGATCGGCGGGTTCATCTGGGCGAAGCCCTTGAGCCGCTCATAGTCCTGGGGGCCTTCCAAGGTCAGGTGCTGGGGCGTCACCTCGACGCTGGCCACGTCCTTGTGCGCGGCGAGGAAGACGATCTCCTCGGCTGTGGTCACGTGCAGCACGTGGATGCGCTTTCCCAGCGCCTGGGCGATGCGCACCAGCCGCTCCGTGGACTGCATCGCCGAGCGGGCGTCGCGAACCTCCGGATGGCTCGTCCAGTCGCCCGTGCGGGCCAGTGGCCGGCGCTCGGCCAAACGGTACTCGTCCTCTGAATGGAACGCGGCGCGGCGGTTGACGTGGCGCAGCACCTGCTCGACGCCCTCGTCGTCCTGCACCAGCAGGGTGCCGGTGGAGGCGCCCATGAACACCTTGACCCCGCAGCAGCCGGGCAGGCGCTCCAACTCGCCCAGGAAGTCGGCGTTCTCATGGGTGCCGCCGACATAGAAGGCGTGGTCGCAATGCATGCGTCCGCGCGCCCGCGCCAGCTTGTCGGCCAGTGCGCCGGGATCGGTGGTGGTGGGCTCGGTGTTGGGCATCTCGAACACCGCTGTGACCCCGCCCAGCACGGCGCAGCGGCTGCCGGTCTCCAGGTCTTCCTTCCACTCCAGGCCCGGCTCGCGGAAGTGCACCTGGCTGTCGATCACGCCTGGCAGCACGGTCAGCCCTGTCGCGTCGAACACCTCGTCGGCCGATGCCTGGCCGAGGTCGCCGATAGCGGTCACCTTGCCAGCCCGCACGCCCACGTCTGCTAACCCGCGACCGGCGTGGTTCACCACCTCGCCGCCGCGCACGATCAGGTCGAATGTCTCGGGCATGCTCAGCCTTTCGTGCGTTGGCGCTCGATCGCGAGGCCTTCCGTCGACGCCAGCAACTCGCGCGCGCTGGCGGTCACGACATCCACCGTCAGGTCCATCATGTGACACAGCGCCTGGGCGAAACCAGGGTCAACCGCACGGATCTGCTCGAACTCGCGCGGCCCGCGCACCACCCGCGTGTGCGGGCCCCAGGGCGCGTACAGCGCCTCGTCCGAGGGACCGAACAGGCCGACCGTCGGCGCGCCAGCCGCCGCCGCCAGGTGCATCAGGCCGGAGTCGTTGCCGATGAACAGCCTGGTGCGCTTCAGGCAGGCGTAGGCGGTCAAGAGGTCAGCCTTGCCCACTAGGTCGATCAGCTTGCCCTTGGCGACCACGTGGCGGAGCGAATGGATGACCTGCTGATCCTCCGGGGCGCCCAACACCATCAGCCGAGCGCCAGCCAGCGGACCGCCTTCGCCCAACAGCTGGATCGCCGCCTGGGCGAAACGCTCCAACGGCCAGGTCTTGCCGATCCAGTTGGCGGCCGGCGCGAGGGCCAGGATCGGGCCGAAGCCGGTGGTCAGCGCCTGGGCGCGCGCTTCGGTCTCGGCGGATGTGAACAGGAACGGCGGCGCAGGGTCGCCGTCCGGCATCAGCACGCGGGAGGCCTCGATCACCTTGTGCACCGGCAGGCCGGACGTGCGCCGGAACACCGCCCGGCGCTTGCGGCGTAGGAAGCCGGAGATCGCCGAGCCGCGCAGGTCGACGATCAGGCCCCACTCGCGGTGGCGCACCTGGTTCCAAAGGCGGAACCAGTGTCCCTTGTCCTTGCTCTTCTCCAGCACGATCACCCGCTCGAGGTTCGGGACCTCGGCGAACAGCGGGGCCGCGGCGGGGCCGGCGACGATGGTGAAGCGCGCGCCGGGAATCTCCTCGATCAGCCGCGCGATCAGGCCGGACGACAGCACGGCGTCGCCAATGCGGGTGGCCGTGATGAACAGAATCGGGAAAGGGCGGGGCGCCATGGGGCCTCTCCATAGCGGGCTCGGCGCTGGCGCTCCACCGCTACAAGGCTTAATTGCTGCACATGGCCATCACGCACGCGATCCTGGACAGCCGCGCCCTGATAACGCTCGGCGGCCCGGACTGGCGCAGCTTCCTGCAAGGGTTGATCACTCAGGACGTCGATACGCTGGCGGCGGGCGAGATCCGCTTTGGCGCCTTGCTGACCCCGCAGGGGCGGTTGCTCTACGACCTCTTCGTCCTGGGCGGCGATGACGGCTGCAAGCTGGACGTCGAGGCGGCCCACCGTGACGCGCTCATCCAGCGCCTGACCATCTATCGGCTGCGCGCCAAGGTGGAGATCGCCGCCGATGCGGCAGCCGTGGCCGTTCTGTTCCCGGGGCCGCTTGAGCCCACGAACGGGTGGAGCGTCGACCCCCGGCTGCCGGCGCTGGGCCTGCGCGGCTACGGCCAGGCCGCGCCGTCCGACGCACAGGCCGACGACGAGAGCGCCTATGACGCCCACCGCCTGGCGCTGGGCGTGCCAGGGCCCGCCGACTGGGGCAGCGAGAAAGCCTATCCCATCGAGGCCGACTTCGACCTGCTGGGCGGTATCGACTTCAAGAAGGGCTGCTTCGTCGGCCAGGAGACCACTTCGCGCATGAAACGGCGCGGCCAGATCAAGACCCGCATGGCCCCGATCGCCTTCGACGGCCCGGCTCTGCCCGCGGGCGCCGAAGTGCTGGCCGGCGACCTGCGCGCTGGCGAGGTGCTCTCGGGCGGCGCGGGCCGGGCGATCGCCCTGCTGCGCCTGGACCGTATGACCACCGCCCCGCTGACCGTCGACGGCCGCGCCGTGCGCGTCGACGCTCCCGCCTGGCTGGAAAGCTAGGCCGCGACAGCCTCGATCATCAGGGCGTCGAGCATGAAGGAGCCGTCGGCCTCGATGGCGAAATGCTCGACGGTCTCCGCGCTGGCGGCGGCCTGAAGCGCGCGGATGGCGGCGGAGTTGAGATCCGGCGTGCGCATCCGCGCCGTCCAGCTCGCGTACTCCATCCGCAGCCGCCAGGTCCGAACCTGGCGGATGTCGAAGCCCGCCCGGGTCAGCGCCGCCTGCCACTCGCCCGCCGAATAGTCGCGCACGTGCGAAGTGTCGCGCAGCAGCTCCACCGCCTGCAGGTGGGTGTCGAGCGCCGCGCGGCCGGGCGACATGCCGTCGATGAACACCGCCGTGCAACCGGGCTTCAGAACCCGCCGCGCCTCGCTCAGGCCCGCCTCGAACCCCCGCCAGTGGTGGGCGGAGAACCGGCAGCCCAGGAAGTGGAACGTCGCGTCCTCGAACGGAAGTCGCTCGGCCGCGGACTGCCGCGTCTCGATGTTGGCGAGACCGCGTTCGCGCGCGCTCGCCGCCACCGCCGCCAGCATCTCCGACGACAGGTCGCACGCGGTCACGGCGCCCGCGTGCGCCGCCAACCGATAGGCCACATGCCCGCCGCCGCATCCGAGATCCAGCGCACGCACGGGCGCGGCGGCGCGCGCCAGCGCCTCCAGCGCATCGAGGTCCTCGCCGGCCGCGTGCACCGCGCTGGTCACATAGGCCGCGGCCTGGGGGCCGAACTGGTCGTCGACGATGGCGTCGTGAACTCGGATCATCGTTCTCTCTCCTGGGCTCGCCATCTGCGCTTCGAGGCGATTTATGGCAAGCCAGGGCGCTTTCCACAGCTGTTCGTGATGAAGGCGGCGTTAACCAGCAACTCTTTGCGCGCCGGGCGGTATGGACGCCCATGAAGCCGTATATGGACCCCGAAGAACGGCGCCTCGACGCCCTGTGGCGCGCGCGGTTCGGCCAGCCGCTGCCGATTCTTGGCTCAAGTGCGATGGTGCGAAAGCTGCTGGAGGAGGACGCCGCCGAGGCCCGCGTCAGCCCGGAGCGAAGAACGCTCGCAGCGCCTTCACCGTCTCGGCGGGTTGTTCCTCGGGGATGAAGTGCCCGCAGTCGGCGATGGCGAAGCCGCGCACGTCGTCGGCCCAGGCCCGCCAGACCTCCAGCACGTCGAACCTGCTCGCGACCGCGCCCCGCTGACCCCATAGCGCCAGCAGCGGCGCGGTGATCTTGACCTTGCCCTTGTCGGCGGCGTCGCGCGGCCAGTCGATGCTGACGCCTGCCCGGTAGTCCTCGCACATGGCGTGCAGGGTCGCCGGATCGCGGGTCGCCTCCATGTAGTCGGCCATGGCGTCGGGCTGCATGAAGCCGGCGCCCATCGCCCCGTCGCGCCAGATGCTCCAGTCGGGATCGGCGCCCAGGGTGCGCTCCGGCAAAGGCGCCGGCTGGGGTAGGAAGAACCAGGTCCAAGTGCTGAGCGCGAACTTCGCGTCGGCGGTCTCATACATCTCGTTAGTCGGCACGACGTCGAGCACGCAGAGCTTCTCCACCGCCTGCGGATGGTCAAGCGCGAGGCGGTAGGCGACCCGCGCCCCGCGGTCGTGACCGGCCAGGTTGAACCGATCGAAACCGAAATGGCGGCCCAGCGCCACGATGTCGCGCGCCATCGCCGACTTCGAATAGGGTTCATGGTCCGCGGTGGTCTGCGGCTTGCCGCTCTTGCCATAGCCGCGCAGGTCAGGCGCGATCACCGTGAAGTCGCGCGCCAGGTCGTCCGCCACCCGGCCCCACATCATGTGCGTCTGAGGATAGCCGTGCAGCAGGATCAGCGGCGGGCCGGAACCTCCGTGGCGGACGCGCAGATCCGTCTCGCCCACGTCGACCTGCGACAGTTCGAAGCCTTCGAAAGCCATGGCGTCCGCTCCCTCTTGTGACCGACGTGCACGCTGGGCGAAACTGCAGCCATGAGTTCGCATCCGAATCGCTGCGGCTGGCGCGGCCTCGCCGGCGACCCGGTCTATGAGGCCTATCACGACACGGAATGGGGCGTTCCGGAATACGATTCCCGGGCGCTGTGGGAAAAGCTGGTGCTGGATGGATTCCAGGCCGGCCTCGCCTGGATCACCATCCTGCGCAAGCGCGATGCGTTCCGCGAAGCGTTCGCGGGCTTCGATCCTGAAAAGGTCGCCCGCTTCGGCGAAGCCGACCGCGGCCGCCTGATGGCCGATGCGGGCATCGTACGCTCCAACGGCAAGATCGATGCCGCGATCAACGGTGCGAGGATCTATCTCGACATGCGCGAGCGCGGCGAGGACTTCTCGGAATTCCTGTGGGGCTTCACCGGCGGCAAGCCGATCCAGGGCGAGTGGACCGAGAAGACCGGCATCCCGACCCAGACGCCGCTCGCCGTGGAGATGTCCAAGGCGCTGAAGGCCAGGGGTTTCAAGTTCGTCGGCCCAGTGATCGTCTACGCCTTCATGGAGGCGACAGGTCTCGTCAACGACCACACCGTCTCGTGCTTCCGTCACGAGCCGGTGAAGCAGATGGCCCGCTGATGGCCGGGCGCGGGCCGCACATGCTGCTGGAGCGGGCGTGCATCGGGCTGGTGTGCGGCGTCGACGAGGCGGGCCGCGGGCCTTGGGCAGGCCCGGTCAGCGCCGCGGCGGTGATCCTGCATCCACGCCGTGCGCCCAAGGGCCTCGACGACTCCAAGAAACTGACCGCCAAGGTGCGCGAGACGCTGGAGGTTGAGATCAAGGCCAAGGCGGTGGCCTGGGCGGTGAGCTTCGCCTCCGTCGAGGAGATCGCCGAACTGAACATCCTGCACGCCACGGGCCTGGCCATGCGCCGCGCGGTCGAGGCGTTGAGCGTCACGCCGGTCCACGCCCTGGTCGACGGCAACTACCGCTTCCCCCTGCCCTGCGAGGTGAAGACGGTGGTTGGGGGCGATGCGAAATCCAAGTCGATCGCCGCGGCCTCGATCCTGGCCAAGGTCGCCCGCGACCGGCTGATGGCCGAGATGGACCACGCCTACCCCGGCTACGGCTTCGCCGCGCACAAGGGCTACGGGGCGCCGCGCCATGCCGAGGCCCTGCTGGCGCTCGGACCGTGCGAGATCCATCGGATGTCGTGGGCGCCGGTCAAGCTCGCCATCGAAGGCCGCGACCCGCGCCTGGCGGCGGCCACGGACGACGCCGTCTTCGATTAGAAGATGCCCATCGCCAGGCCAGCCGCCAGCGCCGCGCCCAGGTCCGCGCAAAGCTGCAACTCGTCCGGCGCGATGGTCTTGGGCGCCGCGATCGCCTCCGGCGTCTGGGCGTGGGTGCAGACGATGATCGGCTCGGCCGCGGGCCGCAGCCGCCAGCCCAGCGCGATCCGCGCGGCCTGGCGCACGGCGTTCTCCCCGTCGCTCCCGGCGCAGACCATCAGCGCGTAGGGCCGCCCGTTGAGCCGCTCCAGCGCCGGATAGTAGCTGCGGTCGAAGAAGGCCTTCATCTCGCCCGACAGCGCCGCCAGGTTCTCGGGACCTGCGAAGATGTAGCCGTCCGCGGCCAGCAGATCCTCCGGCCCCGCGGCCTCGGCGGCGACCAGGCGGACGTTGACCTCGGCCCCGGTCCGCGCCGCGTCCGCCGCGGCCTGCGCCATCGCCCGGGCGCCGCCGGTGCGCGAATGCCAGACGATCAGCAAGGTCTTCATCGCCCACCTGTGGCGGCAGGCGGGCGCGCCGGCAAGCCCGCAGGATGCTGTTCTCGCTGACGAGCAGACGCATCGCTCCTCCCCCGATTCGTCGGGGGAGGTGGCGCGCCCGCAGAGCGCGACGGAGGGGGCGCAGCGGGACGATCGACGCGTGGCATCGTCGGGCTTGACGCCCCCTCCGACCTCGCCTGCGGCGAGGCCACCTCCCCCGCTTCGCAGAGGAGGAGCTGGAGGCGTCTTCGCTCCTCCCCGATTTCCGCCATGGCCCACGCCTTGCACGCCTAGCCGCGGGGACGCCGCGACCGCATGCTGCGCCGCAATCCGCCGCGGAGCGCCGATGAACGCCCTTATTCCGATCCAGCGCTTCATCTTCGAAGCCAAGGCCTGGCGGCTGATCGCAGCGGTCATGGCCGCGATGCTGGTGAAGACTGGCGTCTGGTGGATGCCCAACCTCGATCACCAGGTCGAGATCGCGCGCAACCCATTCGCCAACCCGTTCACCCACGAGGGCTCGCACTACCTGTATTGGACGTGGCTTGGCCCGTTGATCGCCCACCTGATCGGCGCGACGGGCAACTGGAGTTTTTTCGCGCTGCATCTGGCGTGCTCGATCGCGTTCACCGCAGTGGTGGTGGGCCTGCTGTTCTCCCGCTTGTCCGACCGCTCGGCGCGCATCGCGTTGATCCTGTTCGCCGCCCTGCCCGTCTCGGCGACGGCCTACTATTGGGTCGGCATGGACTCGCTGACGCTGCTGCTGATGGCTTTGGCGGTGGCGGCGATCCGCAGGCCCCTGCTGCTGGCCCCGATCGGCCTGGCGTTGGGCATGCACCACTTCGAACAGGCGCTGTTCGGGACGGTCGCGCTGTTGGTCGCCACAGTTTTCGGCCGGCGCGAGACAGACGGCGCGGACTGTTCGCCGCGCGCCGCTCTCGCCCTGTTGGCCGGAGTGATCGCCGGTAAGCTGGCGCTCGTCGCGCTGTTCCATGCCTTCGGGACGCAGGTGAATTCCGGGCGCGCCTACTGGTTCCTGGCCCACTGGCGTGACTTCCGCGACCAGCTCTTCTTCCATGGTCAGGCGGTGTTGTGGTCGCTGCTTGGCCTCGGCTGGCTGGCGGCGTTCAAATATGCGGACAAGGGGCGCGCAGCGCTGCCGTTCTTCGCCGGCCTCGCCCTGCTAATGGGCACTGTCCTGCTGGGCGGCGACCAGACGCGGGTGTTCTCGATCGCCGCCTTCATGCTGTTGGCGGTGTTCTGGTTGCTCAATCCGAACTTCCTGGAAGGCGTCACCGAGCCGCAGGCGGCTGGGGTCTTCCTGCTGTGGCTGCTCATGCCGTGGAGCTGGATGTGGGCCGGCGCGCCGCGCCTGTCGGCGTCCAGCTACGATCTCGCCTACGTCCTGCATAAGGCGTTCGGCTGGTTCCAGGTCCCGGCGAACCCCGCCGAGTGGCCTTTCTGAGGCCCGCGCGGCCCAAGGGTTAATGCCCGTTCACCACGTTTCGAAACGCGCCCTTCACCACGATCGCCCGAGACTCCGCGTCATTGGACAAGGGGCGCGTAACGCACATGGGCTTTCCCAGTGAGACGATCATCCAGGGCGACTGCATGGCGGAGCTGAAGAAGCTCCCCGACCGCTCGGTCGACCTGGTGTTCGCCGACCCGCCCTACAACCTGCAGCTCGGCGGCGACCTGCTGCGTCCGGACAATTCAAAGGTCGATGCGGTCGACGACGACTGGGACCAGTTCGAGAGCTTCGCCGCTTACGACGCCTTCACCCGCGAGTGGCTGACCGAATGCCGCCGGGTGTTGAAGGACGACGGCGCCCTGTGGGTGATCGGCAGCTATCACAACATCTTCCGGGTCGGCGCGACCCTGCAGGACCTGGGCTTCTGGATCCTCAACGACGTGGTCTGGCGCAAGACCAACCCCATGCCGAACTTCAAGGGCACCCGCTTCACCAACGCCCACGAGACCCTGATCTGGGCGGCCAAGTCCCGCGGCGGGCGGCGCTACACCTTCAACTACGACGCCATGAAGATGGCCAATGACGAGCTGCAGATGCGCTCGGACTGGACCTTCCCGCTTTGCACCGGCG
>NZ_JAUXZW010000158.1 GCF_030693805.1 Phenylobacterium sp. | reverse complement strand
ACCGGCTTGCGGTGGATGTCGAGCCGGCGCCACGACAGCAGCTCGACCACTTCCTCCAGCGTGCCGATCCCGCCAGGCAACACCACGAAGGCGTCGGAACGATCGAACATGATCTGCTTGCGTTCGTGCATCGAGGTGACGACCAGGGTCTCCACCAGATCGAGTGCGCCTTCGCGTGCGGTCAGGAAGTCCGGGATCACGCCCAGGACCGCGCCGCCCGCCTCGTGGGCGGCGCGCGCGCAGGCGCCCATCAGCCCGACGCCGCCGCCGCCGTAGACCAGCTTCAGCCCGGCCTGCGCCAGCTCGCGGCCCACGCCTGCGGCGGCGCGTAGCAACGCCGGGTCGGCGTCGTCAGACGAGCCGCAGAACACGCAGACCGATTCGAGGCGTTCGGGCGGGCGCCGCATCGGCGAGCGTCTCCTTGGGTTTGGCGGGCGGCTTGTACATGACCGCCGAAAGCCCGATTAGCTATGGCCTGGATCAGGGAGTTGCAAGCTGACGACGTCGTTCGCCGCAGGGCTGTACGCCGGTCGCGCCGCCGTGGCGGTCGCGCTGCTGTCGCTGTGCGCCTGCGACGCACCGAGCCGGCCGCCGTCGGGGCCTGCGGCGAAGCCCGAGGCGGTTGGCGACTCCGGTTACCTCGCGCCACCGTCGATTCGCGGTGTGCGTCGCGAGTCGGGTCAGGTGGCGCTGCTGGGTCAGGCCGCGCCGGGCGCCAGCGTGCGCCTGGCGACTCCAGCCGGCGAGGCTCGCACCGCCCAAGCCGACGCGCGCGGCGCCTGGAGCCTGGCGCTGCCGAGCGCCGGCGAGGCGAGGATCTTCGGCCTGTCGATGAACCTCGCGGGCCGCGTCGCCCAGGCCCAGGGCTATGTGCTGGTGACCCCCGCTGGCGAAGTGGCGCAGCTTCGCGCCGGAGCGGGGGCTGCGGTGCTGGCGACGGGCCAGGCGACGCGCCTGACCGCCATCGACTTCGACCAGGGCGGCGGGGCGGTGGTCTCGGGCGTCGCCCAGCCGGACGCTCCGCTGGCTTTGGAGATCGACGGTCGACCATCCGCCACCGGCCGGACCGACGCATCCGGCCGCCTGACGCTGGCGCTCACCCAGCCGCTGCGCCAGGGTTCGCACAGTTTCGCGCTGACGGGCGACACCGGCGGGCGCACTGTCGAGGTCGGCGTCACGCCGGCCGCGCCGCTGGCCGGCCAGCCGTATCGCGCGGCCAACACCCCCTACGGCCTGCGGGTGGACTGGATTACGCCGGGCGGCGGGGTCCAATCGACCCTGCTGCTGAATTGAGGGGCGGGCGATGACATTCGCCAATATGCGCGCAGGCGGTCGGGCCGGACCGGTCGCGCCCGCTGGGGCCAAGTTCGACGGCTGGGCCTCGATGGCCGAGCTCTGGCGGCTGGTGCTGCGCTCCGGCGCTCCGAACCTGCGCTACAGGCTGGCGGCGGCGCTGGCGCTGGTGGTGGTCGGCAAGGCCGCGGGCGTCGCGGCGCCTGTGGCGATCGGCGCCGCAATCAATCGCCTCGCGCCTGCGGCGACCGCCGCCGGCGTGGCGACCGGCGTGGGCGCGAGCTTCGTGGCGCTGGCGGTGGTGTTCGCCCTGTTGCGGCTGGTGTCGGCTTCCTCGCCCTACGCCCGAGACGCGATCTTCACCCCCGTCGCCCAATCGACCATGGCCAAGGCGGCCACCGAGACCTTCGCGCACTCGCTGGTCCTGTCGCTGGACTTCCACCAGACCAAGCAGACCGGCACGCTCTCGCGGATCATCGACCGCGGGGCGCGCTCCACCGAATTCCTGATCCGCAGCGTGGTGTTCAATCTGGGTCCCACGGGCCTGGAGCTGATCATGGCCATGGTCGTGATGACCGTGCGGCTCGATTGGCGTTTCGCAGTCGCCACGGCGGCGACCATCCTGATCTACGGCGCGGTGACCTTCCGCATCACCAACTGGCGCATCGCCCACCGGCGCGAACTGAACGAGGCGGACAGCCGCGCCGCCGGCCTCTCGGTCGACGCGCTGATCAACTACGAGACGGTCAAGACCTTCGGCTCCGAAGTGCGCACGGTCAGCGGCTACGAAGGCGCGATGCACGACTATGTGCAGGCCGCGGTCCGCTCCAACGTGTCGCTGCAGCTGCTCAACGGCGTCCAGGCGGTCGTGCTGAACGGCGGGTTGGCGCTGCTGGCGGTGATGGCCGGCATGGAGGTGCTGGCGGGGCGGATGAGCGTCGGCGACGTCACCACCGCGGTGCTGCTGCTGATCGGCGTCTACACGCCTCTGAACACGCTCGGCTCGAACTATCGCGAGATCCGCCAGGCGTTCATCGACATGGAACAGATGGCGGCGCTCACCGGCGTGCAGCCGGACATCACCGACGCGCCGGCCGCGGCCGACCTGCCGCCGGCCACCGGGCGCGGCGCAGCGCTCGCGTTCGAGCATGTGGACTTCCGCCACGACGCGCGGGCCTCCGGCCTGCTGGATGTGAGCTTCGTCTCGGCCCCCGGCACGACGACGGCGCTGGTCGGCCCATCCGGCGCCGGCAAGACCACTGTGGTGCGCCTGGCGCTGCGGCTGATCGATCCTCAGGGCGGGGCGGTGACGCTTGAGGGTCTCGATCTGCGCGATGTACGCCAGACCAGCCTGCGCGGCGCGATCGCCCTGGTTCCACAGGATGTCGCCCTGTTCAACGACACGCTGTACGCCAACATCGCCTTCGCGCGGCCAGCCGCCGGCCCGGAGGAGGTGCGCGCCGCCGCCGATTCCGCCGAGCTCGGCGCTTTCGTGGACGGCTTGCCCGAAGGCATGGCCACTCGGGTCGGCGAGCGTGGCCTGAAACTCTCGGGCGGCGAACGCCAGCGGGTCGGCATCGCCCGCGCCCTGCTGGCCAACCCCCGCCTGCTGATCCTCGACGAGGCCACCAGCGCGCTCGACGGACCGACGGAAGCTGCGATCCAGGACACCCTGCGCCGGGTGCGCGCCGGCCGTACGACCCTGGTTGTCGCCCACCGGCTGTCGACGATCGTCGACACCGACCAGATCCTGGTGCTGCGGCGCGGCCGCATCGTCGAGCGCGGCACGCACGCCGAGTTGCTGGAGAACGCTGGAGAGTACGCCGCGCTGTGGCGGCGTCAGACCCGCGAGGCCTGACGTGGCTACTCGGCCGCCGCGGGATAGTCGTGTCGCGCTTCGGTCTGTTCCTGCGGCGTCGCCGGCCGGCCGCTGAACCTGCGGCGCAGCGTGTCGAAGCGGTCGGCGACCACCTTGGGTGCGGCGAGCAGGACGGGGGTGACAACCAGGGTCAGCAGGGTCGCGAAGCTCAAGCCCCAGACCACGGCGCCGGAAAGCTGCACCCACCATTCGGAGCCGGGCGCCTTGTACTCGAGCGTGCCGAACCGGAAGTTCGGGTGGATCTGGAACATCAGCGGCAGTAGGCCCACCACGGTCACCACGGTGGTCAGCATCACCGGGCGGAACCGCTGGGTCGCGGCCCGCACCGAGGCGTCGTCCGCCGCATAGCCCGCGCGCCTGAGCTGGTAGAAGGTGTCGACCAGCACGATGTTGTGCCCGACCACCACGCCGGCCAGCGCCACAACGCCGGTGCCCAGCATGATCACCGAGATGTAGTCGAAGGTGTGCCCCAGGTTCACCTGCACGCCCAGCAGCACGCCGACCGTGGACAGCGCCACCGCCGATAGCGTCACCATCACGCCGTAGAAGCTGTTGAACTGCCACAGCAGGATCACGCCCATCATGAACAGCGAGACCAGCATGGCGATGCCGAAGAACTGCGCCGCCTTCTGCCCTTCCTCGTCGGCGCCGCGGAACTTCCAGCGCACGCTGGGTTCGATGCCGGCCTTCTCCAGCCAGGGCTTGATGGTCTCGATCTTCTGATTGGCGGCAACGCCGTCGGCGGCGTTGGCCTGGATGATCACCACGCGCTGGCCGTTGCGGCGCTGGATGTTGGTCACCTGCTGGGTCGGCGTGCGCTTGATGAAGTAGCTGGCCGGAACCGGACCTGACGGGGTGGGGATCTTCAGCTCGTCCAAGGCGCCGATGCCGCGCGCGCCCAACGGGAAGCGCATCCGGATGTCCAGCTCGTCGTCGGCGTCGTCGGGCCGGAAGCGGCCGACAAGCACGCCGCCCGTGACGAACTGGATCGCCTGGCCGACGCTGACGACGTCGACGCCGTAGCGGCCGGCCGCCTGACGATCGACGCTGAGGTTCCACTCGATGCCTGGGGAGGTGCGGTTGTCTTCCAGCTCGACCAGTTGCGGATCGGCGGCGAGCTTGGCCTTCACCAGGTTGGCGGCCCGATCGAGGGCGGCGGTGTCCTGGCTGCGGAGCTCGACCTGGATGTCCTTGCCGGTCGGCGGCCCGTTCTGCGGCTCGCGCACCTCGACCTGCAGGCCGGGCAGGTTGGCGACGCGCTTGCGGATCTCGTCGGACAGAGCGCGACCGCTCAGGCCCAACGCCTTGCGATCCTCGTAGGAGACAAAGTCGACCTGGATGCGGCCGATGGTGTCGTTGGGTGGGCCGTAGCCGCCGCCGGCCGGGCTCATCGCGCCGGTGCGGACATAGGTCGACTTCACGCCGGACAGGCCCTGCAGGCGACGTTCCACCTGGCCCACCAGCACGTCGTCGGCCTCCGGCGACAGGTTGCCTCGCGCCTTGACGTAGATCGACACCGTCTCCGGGTCGGACTCCAGGAAGAACTCGGTGCGATGCGGGGTCATCGCGAACCACACGCCGATCAGCGCCACGCAAGCGATCGCCGCCGACCCCACCATGAACGGGTGGCGGCCCAGCAACGCAATGGCGTGCGCGTAACGGCCCATGAAGCCGGTCATCGTGCGCGGGTCGCCGTGCTCGGACTTCTCGATCTCGGCCAGGTGGCGCGCATCGACGCCGGCCGAGCGGCCGACCAGGGAGCCCAGCGCCGGGGTGAAGATCAGCGCGGCGAAGATCGAGGCCCCCAGCACGAAGAACAGCGTCAGCGGCAGGAAGCTCATGAATTTGCCCGGAATCGAGTTCCAGAACATGAACGGGATGAAGGCGCAGAGCGTGGTCATGGTGCCGTTGACCACCGGCCAGAACATCCGCGTGCCGGCGGCGGCGAACGCCTCCGCGCGGGGCATGCCCTCGGCCATCTTGCGGTCCGCGTACTCGACCACGACGATCCCGCCGTCGACCAGGATGCCCACGGCCAGCACCATGCCGAACATCACCATCTGGTTCAGCGTGACGCCCAGCGCATGCAGCATCAGGAAGCCCAGCATGAAGCAGACGGGAATCGCCGCGCCGACCATCAGGCCCTGGCGCACGCCCAGGCTGGCGACGACGATC
Organism: Phenylobacterium sp.; assembly: GCF_030693805.1. Lineage (GTDB taxonomy): Bacteria > Pseudomonadota > Alphaproteobacteria > Caulobacterales > Caulobacteraceae > Phenylobacterium. The sequence continues at coordinate 1,847 of NZ_JAUXZW010000158.1, read as the reverse complement.
AGCATCACCAGCAGGGTGGCGATCAGCAGGCCGGATTCCAGCACCGAGAGGCTGCGTCCGATGAACTCGCTTTCGTCGAAGGTGTAGTCGACGCGGATCGTTTCCGGCCAGCGCGCCTGTTCCTCGGCGACCACCGCGCGGATCGCCTCGACGGTCTTCAGGATGTTTGCGCCGGTGCGCTTGGTGACCTCGACGGTGTAGGCGGGGCGACCGTCGATGCGGGTGATCGTCGAGGGTTCCTTGAAAGTGCGGCGCACCTCGCCGATGTCGCCCACGGTGACGATCCGGTCGCCGTTGGTCTTCACCGGCAACGACAGGATATCCTCGGGCTTCTCGACCACGCCCGGCACCTTGACCGCGAACTGGCCGGCGCCCGAGCGCAGGTCGCCGGCAGGCACGAGTTGGTTGTTGCGGCCGATCACCTGGGCGAGTTCGCCGGTGGTGACGTTGTAGGTCTCCATGCGCAGCGGATCGATGGTGACTTCCAGCACCTCGTCGCGCGCGCCGCGGATGTCGGCCTCGAGCACGCCGGGCAAGCTGTCCAGCCGGTCCTTGAGTTCGCGGGACAGCCGATAGAGCTCACGCTCCGGCGCGGCGCCCGACAGGACGATGCCGATCACCGGACTGTCGTTGGCGTTGGCTTCGGAGATGATCGGCTCTTCGGCGTCCGGCGGGAACTTGGCGCGGGCCAGGTCGACCTTGGCGCGGACGTCTTCGATGACCTTGTCCTTGTCGAAGTTCGCCTCGAATTCGAGATTGACGATCGCGGTGCCCTGGCGGGCCACGGCGTTCATCTCCTTGACGCCCTCGATGGTCTGGAGTTGCACCTCCATCGGCTTGACCAGCAGGCGCTCGGCGTCCTCGGGGCTCACGCCGGGATAGGGCACCACCACCGAGACGAAGGGGAAGGGGATGTCCGGGTTGGACTCCTTGGGCATCGACACATAGGCGCCGACGCCAAACAGGAAGGCCACGAGGGTGACGCCCAGCACCACCTTGCGACGCGCGATGGCGCCCTGGATCAGGGCCGAGATCATGCCTGGCGATCCAAGGGCATGATCAGCGGGCCGCCGCCAGGCGGACCTTCTGGCCCTCCGCCACATAGGATTGGCCGACTGTGATCACCCGAACCGCTCCTTGCAGACCGGACACCCAGACGCCCTGGGGCGCTTCTTCCAGCACGGTCACCGCGCCGAAGGCGACGCGCCCGTCCGGCTGGACGAAGCGCACGCCCTGGCGGCCGGCAGAATCCAGCACGAGCGACGATAGGGGTATCAGATGGGCGGCGCCCATCCCGGCGTTGATCCTGACGTCCGCCGACAGACCCGAGCGGGCCAGCAGGCTGGGATTGCGCGCGGCGATCTCGACGCGATAGGTGCGGGTCTGCGGGTCGGCGTCGCGCGCCACGTAGCGCACCGTGCCGTCCAACGTACCGCCGGAAACAAGGGTGGCGCGCGCGCCGGAGCCGACGCGGAGCTGCGAGGCCTGAGTCTCAGGCACGTCGCCGACGATCAGGATGGGGTCGAGCTCGATCACCGTGCCGCAGGGCTGGCCAGGCGCGAGGTAGCTGCCGATCTCGGCCTCGCGGCGGTCGAATACGCCGGCGAACGGCGCGCGGATGTTGACCTGCTCCAGCGCGATCTCCGCCTGCCGGGCGACAGCCTGGGCGGCGTCGAGTTCGGCCTGGCTCTGGAGCACTTGGGTTTGCGAACGGTAGCCCTTGCGGGCGAGTTCGGCGGAGGCCTGCTGCTGCAGGCGCTTGGACCTCAGCGCGGCGCGGGCCTGGTCGACGGCGGCCTGGCGCGCGTCGACAGCGAGCTGGCAGAGCAGCGCGCCCTTGCCGACCT
>NZ_JAUXZW010000155.1 GCF_030693805.1 Phenylobacterium sp. | reverse complement strand
GACTTTGCCTCGAATATTGCTCTTGCAATCTTCTCGGATATCAAAAATCAAAAATCACCTGCCCGCAGTGCAAGCACAAGCGTTGCAGGCGGGAAAATCAAAGATCCAATGGAATTAGCAGAAGAAATAATTCAGATACTAGATACTAGATACAAGATACTAGATACAGATTTTGACAAAGTCGAAATCGCACCGCCGGGATTTATTAATTTTTACCTTTCTCAAAAATATCTGCAAAATCAAGTTCAAAGTATTATTTCAAAGGGAAATTCTTACGGCTCATCAAATATAGGGAAAAACAAAAAGGCGAGCGTTGAGTTTGTGTCGGCAAATCCGACAGGACCCTTGCATATCGGAAACGCCAGAGGAGGGCCTTTAGGAGACACAATTGCCAATGTTTTAGCAAAAGTTGGCTATAAAGTTGTCCGCGAATATTTGCATAATGACGTCGGCGGACAGGTTGATAGGCTTGGAGAGGCAATCTACTTTACTATTCATCCCGATCAAAAAGCAAAGGACTACGAAGTCCAGTATCAGGGTGAATATATAAAAGAGTTAGCTCTGGAGGTATCAAAAGCGCTGAAAGTATCAAAAGTATCAAAGGCGCCGCAGGCAGCAAAAGAAGAATTTATCGAAAAAGCCGCGTCAAACGCCGTTGGAATAATGCTTACAGAAATTTTAAAAGACTGCGAAGATATGGGAATTAAATTCGATAAAGTACGAAAAGAATCGGATTTACGAAAAGAAGTGCCGCAAGTTTTAGCAAAACTTCAAAAATTCCTTAAAGAAAAAGACGGCGCTTTGTGGTTTTTAGCAAATGACGAATTTTTAAAAGACAGGGAAACTGTTGTTAAAAAATCAAACGGGGATTACACCTATTTTGCTTCAGATATTGCATATCATAACGAAAAAATGAGTAAGAATGATATAGTAATAGACATTTGGGGAGCAAACCATTCGGGACACGTGCCAAGAATGCAGGCAGTTGTCAAAGCCCTAGGTTTTGACCCAAACAGCTTAAAACTTGTTTTGTATCAATGGATAAGGCTAAAAAGAGGAAACGAAGTCGTAAAAATGAGTAAAAGAGCCGGAACTTTTGTTACGGCAAGGGAAGTTTTGGATGAAGTTGGCAAAGACGCTTTTAGATTTTTCCTCTTAACTCCGCGCACTCAAACTCACATGGATTTTGACTTGGAGCTTGCTAAGAAAAAATCAGCCGAGAACCCTGTTTTTTACGTCCAGTACGCCTTTACGAGAATATGTTCCATATTCGCTAAAAGTCAAAAGTCTCGGCCCAAGGCCGATCCGCCCCGGGCGGAAAATCTCAAATCTCAAATCAATTCGGCAGACTTTTCACTGCTTAAGGAAAAAGAGGAGATAGAGCTTATCCGGAAATTGCTTGTTTTTCCGTATTTGGTTGAAGAAGTTGCTAAAAATCTTGAAGTAAATGCTCTGACAGCTTACGCGTTAGAACTTGCAACTTCGTTTCATAAATTTTATGAAGCTAATCAGGTAATTTCTAAAGATCCTTCGTCAACCTCAGGACAAGCGCTGACTCAAGCGCGCTTAGCACTTCTTAGAGCCACGCAAATTACGCTCAAAAATACTCTGGATTTACTCGGTGTCAGCGCTCCGGAGAAGATGTAGAATAAACAATTTTAAATTTTAAATTTTAAATTTTTAATGAAATCTAAATGCTTTAAGCTTTAAACATTAAATCATTATAAATTGATTAGAAATTAAGAATTAGAAATT
>NZ_JAUXZW010000149.1 GCF_030693805.1 Phenylobacterium sp. | reverse complement strand
AGGTCGGCCGGCCACTTGGAGTCGGCGCGGCCTTCCAGGACGAACGCGTGCGTCGAGCCGGAGTCGAACCAGACGTCGAGGATGTCCTCGACCTTCTCGTAGCGGGCCGGATCGTGCGCGCCCAGGAAGTCGGCGGAGGGCCGCACAAACCAGGCGTCGGCGCCTTCGGCCGCGATGATCTCGACGATGCGCGCGTTGACGGCCGCGTCGTGCAGCGGGTGACCGGTCTCCTTGTCGACGAACATCGCCAGCGGCGAGCCCCAGGCCCGCTGGCGGCTGATCAGCCAGTCCGGGCGGCTCTCGACCATGGTGCGGATGCGGTTCTGGCCGCTGGTGGGGTGGAAGGCGGTGGCCTCCACCGATTCCAGTGCGGTCTCGCGCAGCGTCCGCCCGTCGGCCAGCGGCTCGTCCAGGCGGATGAACCACTGCGGCGTGTTGCGGAAGATCACCGGCGCCTTGGAGCGCCATGAGTGCGGGTAGGAGTGTTCCAGCCGGCCGCGCGCCAGCAGGCCGCCGGCCTCGATCAGCTTGGTCATCACCGCGTCGTTGGCGGGGCCGAACTTGCCGACCTTCTTGCCCTCGGTCTCCAGCACCTTCAGACCCGCGAACAGCGGCACGTGCGGGAAGTAGGCGCCGTCCGCATCGACGGTCTCGGGGATCTCGCGATGACCGTGAGCGAGCCAGACCATGTAGTCGTCGGCCCCATGGCCGGGCGCGGTGTGGACGAAGCCGGTGCCGGTCTCCTCGGTCACGTGGTCGCCGGCCAGCAACGGCACCTGGAACGCGTAGTGGGTATCCAGCGCGGCCAACGGGTGCTCGCAGACCATGCCCTGGCAATCGACAGCCTCGACCTTGCGCCAGCGGGCGATCTTGGCGGCCTTGAACACGCCCTCGGCCAGACTTTCGGCGACGATCAGGCGGTCGCCGGGCTTGGCCCAGGGTTCGAACGCGAGATCGGTCTCCATGGCTTCGACCTGGAACACCGCGTAGTCGACTGCTTCGTTATAGGCGATGGCGCGATTGGCGGGGATGGTCCACGGCGTCGTGGTCCAGATCACCACGCTGGCGCCGACGGCCGCGTCCGATCCCTGCAGCACCGGGAACTTGACCCAGATCGTCGGCGAGACATGGTCGTGGTACTCGACCTCGGCGTCGGCCAGCGCGGTACGCTCCACCGGGCTCCACATCACCGGCTTCGACCCGCGATAGAGCTGGCCGGTGGTGATGAACTTGTGGAACTCCGCGACGATCGCGGCCTCGCTCGCATAGTCCATGGTCGCATAGGGATGGGACCAGTCGCCCAGCACGCCCAGGCGGCGGAACTCCGCGCCCTGCTGGTCGATCCAGTGGGCGGCGTAGGCGCGGCACTCGGCGCGGAATTCCGCCACCGGCACATCGTCCTTGCGCTGACCCTTGGCGCGGTACTGCTCCTCGATCTTCCATTCGATCGGCAGGCCGTGGCAGTCCCAGCCGGGCACGTAGTCCACGTCGTCGCCCAGGGCGAAGCGCGAGCGGACGATGAAATCCTTGAGGATCTTGTTCAGTGCATGCCCGATGTGGATCGCCCCATTGGCGTAGGGCGGGCCGTCATGCAGCACATAGAGCGGCGCGCCGGCCGCCTGACGGGCCTTGCGCAGCGCCTGGTAGAGCGCGGTCTCACCCCAGCGGGCGAGGATCTCCGGCTCCTTCTGCGGCAGGCCCGCGCGCATGGGGAAGGGCGTGTCGGGGAGGAAGACGGTTTCGCGATAGTCGCGCGAGGGCTTTTCGGCGTCGTCGGCCATGGGACTTTCCAGCTGGCTCGAATGGGCGGTGTTGGGGCGGGATATACCCGGCGCGCGCTGGATCGAAGCGTCCGGCGGCGTCACGCCGGGCGGGTAATTCGCAGAGCCGTTCGAGCCGAAGTCATGCAGCGGTCGTAGCAGAGCCCGGCCGCGCATTCAAACGCGGGGGTGCGTCGGCCTAACCGACCTTGAGGATTTCGCGCGCGCGGGCGGCGTCGGCCATCACCTGGCGGTTCATGATCTCGACGTCGGCGAACTTCTCCTCCGGACGCAGGAAGGCGATCAACTGGGTCTCGAGGATCTGGCCGTAGAGATCCTCGTCGAAGTCGAACAGCCAGGTCTCCAGCACCGGCGCAACTTCGCCGACGGTGGGGTTGACGCCGAGATTGGCGACGCCGGCCTGCCAGCGCCCGTCAGGCAGCCGGGTGCGCGTAGCGTAGACGCCGAAGCGCGGGCGCACATAGTCGTCCAGCGCCACGTTGGCGGTCGGGTAGCCGAACTTGCGGCCCAACTGGCGGCCGCGCTGGACCTCGCCCTGGATGGCGAACGGGCGTCCCAGGATGTCGGCGGCGATGTCCGTGCGACCCTCGCGCAGCGCCGCGCGCACGGCGGTGGACGAGTATTTTTCGCCGTCGTCGCCGACCGCCTCAGCGGCCGAAACCGAGAAACCCAGCTCCGCGCCGTATTCGGCCATCAGCTCGGGGCTTCCGGTTCGGCCCTTTCCGAAGGTGATGTCGAAGCCGACCGCCACGTGGCGCACGCCGAGTCCCGCGGACAGCACCTTGGTGGCGAACTCCCGGTCGGTCATGTCGCCGATCTGTACGTCGAACGGCAGCAGATAGAGGCGCTCGACGCCCATCTCGGCCAGCACGCGGGCCTGCTGCTCGGCCTTCATCAACCGGAAGCTGGGAGCGTCCGGCTGGTAGATGCGGCGCGGGTGCGGATCGAAGCTGATCACGCCCAGCGGCGCGCCGAGCGTCTCGGCCGCTCGTTTGGCGTCGTTGATCACCTGCTGGTGGCCGCGGTGCACGCCGTCGAAGTTGCCGAACGCCACCGCCGCGCCGCGGTCCGCGGCGGGCAGGTCGCGCCAGCGCCGGATCACGCGAACGCCGTTCATGGCGCCTTACGACGCGGGACCATCAGCACAGCTTCGCCGTCCAGCGCGGTCTTGCCGTCGACAAGGCAGACGGTGGAGAGCGTGGCGTGCCCGCGGTGATCGTTGAGCTCGGTGACCGTGACCCGCGCCGTCACCGTGTCGCCGATCTTCACCGGCCGGCGAAAACGCAGGTTCTGCGAAAGGTAGATCGATCCGGGTCCGGGCAGCTTCACGCCCAGCACCGCAGAGATGAACGCCGCGGAGAGGATGCCATGGGCGAGGCGGCCGCCGAACGCGGTGGTGCGCGCATAGGCTTCGTCCAGGTGCACCGGATTGACGTCGCCCGACACGGCGGCGAAGGCGGTGATGTCGCCCAGGGTGACCACCCGGGTGATATCGGCCGTCTGGCCGAGGCTCAGATCCTCGTAGAACAGTCCCTGCACGCGCGCCTCGCCCAGCCCCTCAGATGATCTAGCCATATCGAACGGGCGTGCGCCTGCGAAGCCCGTCAGTGACGTCGCTCACCAGACCAGCCGCGGCATGGCGTAGGCGGCGTGGACGCCTTCCTCGCCAAGCAGTGCGTCGACCCCGGCGGCGTTCAGGCCTTCGCCGCTCAACGTCTCCGCACCATGGATGCCGGCGGCGACGAACATCACGTCCAGGCCCTGGGCGTTGGCGCCGCGCACGTCGGTGGGAACGCCGTCGCCGATGCACAGCACGCGCTCACGGTTCAGCGAGCCGCTCAGGCGTAGGGCGGCTTGCGCGAGCGCCAGGTCGTAGATCGGAGGGTGCGGCTTGCCGGCCATCTGCACAGCGCCGCCCACGGCCTCGTAGAGCTGGGCCAGCGCGCCGCCGCAGTAGATCATCTTCGGCCCGCGCTGCACGACGATGTCGGGGTTGGCGCAGATCATCGTCAGGCCGCGGTCGGCGGCTGCCTCGAGGCGCACGCGGTAGTCCTCCGGCGTCTCGACCTCGTCGTCATAGGGTCCTGTGCACGCGATGAAGGCGGCGGCCTCGGGCGTGGCGAACTCCAGGCCCAGGCCTTCGTAGAGGATGGCGTCGCGGTCGGGGCCGATCGCCCAGGCGGGGCCGGGCGCGCGCTCAGCGAGCAGCACACGGGTTGCGTCGCCTGAGGTGACCAGGGCGGCGAAGGCGTCGCGGGGCACCTTCAGCCCGTCCAGTTGCGGCAGCACGTCGGCCCCGGGCCTAGGCGAATTGGAAATCAGCACGACGGGGCCGACTTCAGCGTTCCATCGCGTCAGCGCCGCGCAGGCGTCGGGATAGCTCACGCGGCCGTCGTGGATCACGCCCCAGATATCGCACAGGAGGACGTCGTAGCGGTCGGCGAGCCGGGACAGTCCGGCGACAGGCTGGGTCATGGGCGGGCGGTAGCTGCAGCCCTGCTGAACGTCAATGCAAACGCCAGGGCGCCGGCGTCTCAGAGGCGGCCCGAAGCCCGCCGGCGCAGACTGTCGCGCAGGAAGGCGGCCGGCGGGTCGGTCTCGGCCAGCACCGCGTCGCGGATCGGCCGGGGCTCGCCGAACAGGTGGCCCTGGCCGTAGGCGACATCCAGTTCAAGCACGTCGACGACCTGGCGTTCGGCCTCGACCTTCTCGGCGATCACTTCCACGCCGTAGCGGCGAGTCAGCGAGGCGAAGTCCTCCGCCGCCAGGTCCGGCAGGGAACGCAGCACCATGCGTCCGTCGATCTCGACCAGTTCGTCCAGCATCAGCTGGGCGTTGATCTTGATGAACTTCACGTCCGAGCGCGACAGATCCTGCAGGTCGAGGTCGAGGTCGACCACCTTGTCCAGCGAGAAGCGGAAGCCCAGTTCGGCCAGCTTGCCCATGTTGCGCGCCTCGACCGCGCCGCGGGCGTCGAACGCGCCCTGGCCGAGTTCGAAGATCAGCGCGCCGGCCAGGTCGCGGTTGGCCGACAGCATCTCCAGGAACTGCGGGAAGAAGCTCTCGTCGGCGAGGCTGGCGGTGGAGATGTTGCAGAAGATGCCAATGCGCCGCTCCTGCTTGGCCAGCCGGCGCACGATCTGCACGCAGCGGAACAGCAGCAGGTTGTCGATCGAGGCCACGAGGCCCTCGGGCTCGGCGACCGCCAGGTACTCGGCCGGCATCAACACGCGGCCGGTCTCGTCGCGCAGCCGCGAGAAGCTCTCGTAGAACACTGTGCGCCGCTGAGGCAGGTTGACCACCGGCTGCAGGTAGAGGTCGACGCGGTTCTCGGTCAGCGCCGCGCGCACGGTCTCCAGCAGCGCGCCCGACTGATGATGGTGATGAGGGCCGCGGCCCTGGGCGATCGGCCCGGAGGTCAGCCGTTCCTCCAGCCGCTCGCCGATCCGCTGGACCAGGTCCTCCAGCATATGGACCTCGTCCTCCAGCGCTTCGGATCGGCGCTGGGCGTCGCCGGTGACGCTTTCGACGACCTCGGTGACCCGCGCGTCGATGCGCTCGATCTGCGCCATCATCAGGTTTTGGGCTTCACGCAGGGCGGCGAAATCGCGGCGTTCGCCGCCGCTCTGCAGGGCGCGTTCGACCATGCCGTGGATGGCGAAGCAGAGCCCCAGGCCCGCCACCAGTCCGGCCACGCCGGCGCCCCATCCGCCGCCGTTCCGCCACAGGGACAGCGCCACGATCAGCGAGAGGCACAGGTAGGCGCCGCAAAGCAGCGCGAGCGTCAGGCGTCGCATGGTCCCATCGGTCCGAATCAGGGACGAGTATCAGTCGCAGCCCGCCCTGAAGTCGAATGGATTAACCGCCGCAACCGCAGGCAGGCTAAAACGCCGCGCCCGCTAGCGCGTGGGGACAGGGACTTCCCCGCGATAGTCATAGAATCCGCGGCCGACCTTCTTGCCCAGCCAGCCGGCCTCCACGTACTTGGTCAGCAGCGGACAGGGGCGGTATTTAGAGTCCGCCAGACCCTCGTACAGCACATTCATGATCGACAGGACGGTGTCGAGGCCGATGAAGTCGCCCAGCTCCAGCGGTCCCATCGGGTGGTTGGCGCCGAGCTTTAGGGCGGTGTCGATCGCGTCGACCGTGCCGACACCTTCGTACAGGGTGTAGATCGCCTCGTTGATCATCGGCACCAGGATGCGGTTGACGATGAAGGCCGGGAAATCCTCGGCGTTGGCGGTGGTCTTGCCCAGCGAGCGGGCGAAAGTCACGGCGGTCTCGTAGGTGCCGGCGTCGGTGGCGATGCCGCGGATGATCTCCACCAGCTTCATGCGCGGCACGGGGTTCATGAAGTGCAGGCCGATGAAGCGTTCCGGTCGGTCGGTCACCGAGGCCAGGCGAGTGATCGAGATCGACGAGGTGTTTGAGGCGAGCAGGGTGCGGTCCGACAGGTGCGGGCCCAACGCGCGGAAGATGTTCTTCTTGACCTCTTCGTTTTCCGTGGCCGCCTCTATGGCCAGATCGGCGGCGCCGACCGCCTGCAGTTCGTCCGCCGCGCGGATCCGGCCGACCGCGGCTTCCATGGCGCTGGCCTCGATCGTCCCGCGGCTGACCAACCGGGCCATGTTGGCCTGGATGTTGTTGATGCCCGCCTCGATCTTTTCGCGGCTGACGTCGTGCAGCAGCACCTCATAGCCGCCAAGGGCGCAGACCTGGGCGATGCCGCCGCCCATCTGCCCCGCGCCGATGACGCCGACCGACTTGATGTCAACCATGTGCCGTAAGCCTCGCGTGAACCGCCGCCGACAGGTCCGCCGTACGCCGTGGCGCGGTTTCTAGCATGCTCAAGTCACGCCTCGCCAAGGCTTTTGCTGCGCCGCAGCGTAAAGCGGGGCGGTTATTTGCCAGGCGCCGCGCACGGCGCACGAAAAAAGGGGCGACCCATGCAGGACCGCCCCTTATCCGTTCCGGCGACGCCGAGCGTGTGCGGACTATTTTCCGATCTTCGCCAGGGCGTCCATCAGTTCGGGGATGGCGCTCTTGTAGTCGGCGACCAGGCCATAGTCGGCGACCTGGAAGATCGGTGCATCGCCGTCCTTGTTGATCGCCACGATGACCTTTGAGTCCTTCATGCCGGCGAGGTGTTGGATGGCGCCCGAGATGCCGATCGCCACGTACAGTTCCGGCGCCACGACCTTGCCGGTCTGGCCGACCTGGGAGTCGCCCGGCGCGTAGCCGGCGTCGACCGCGGCGCGGCTGGCGCCGATCGCGGCCCCGAGCTTGTCGGCCAACGGTTCGATGACCCGCTGGAACTCCTCGGCAGAGCCCATGGCGCGACCGCCCGAGACCACGATCTTGGCCCCCGACAGTTCTGGACGCTCGGACTTCACCAACTCCTGGCTGACGAACTCGGTCTTGGCCGCGCCCGGGCCCGCGTCGATGCTTTCCACCGTCGCCGAGCCGCCTTCGCCCGCTGGCTGGAACACCGTCGGGCGCACCGTCAGGACCTGCTTGGCGTCCGCCGACTGCACCGTTTCCAGCGCATTGCCGGCGTAGATCGGGCGCACGAACGTCTTGGCGTCCACGACTTCGATCACGTCGCTGATCTGCGACACGTCCAGCTTCGCCGCGATCCGCGGCGACAGGTTCTTGCCCTGAGAGGTGGCCGGCGTCAGCACCGCGTCATAGTTGGCCATCAGCGGCGTCACCAAGGCCTCGAAGGCCTCGGCGATGCCCTGGCCCAGCGCGTCGCTCTCGGCCAGCAGCACCTTGCGAACGCCGCTGATCTTCGCTGCTTGATCGGCCGCGCCCTTGGCGCCCTGACCGGCCACCAGGATGTCGACGTCGGGGGAGATCTTCAGCGCCGCGGTCACCGTCTTGTGCGTCGTCTCGCGCACCAGAGCGTTATCGTGATCGGCGATCACCAGAACAGCCATTAGAGAACCCCCGCTTCAGTCTTCAGCTTGTCCACCAGATCCGCCGCGGTCTCGACCTTGATCCCGCCCTTGCGGCCCGCAGGCTCGCTCACCTTCAGCACCTTGAGCCGGGGCGTGGTGTCGACGCCGTAGGAGGCGAGCTCGCGCACGTCCAACGTCTTCTTCTTGGCCTTCATGATGTTCGGCAGGCTTGCGTAGCGCGGTTCGTTCAGCCGCAGGTCGGCGGTCACCACCGCCGGCAGCGTCACTTCCAGCGTCTGAAGGCCGCCGTCGACCTCACGGGTCACCTTGGCCTTGCCGCCTTCGATCTCCAGCTTGAAGGCGAAGGTCGCCTGCGGCCAGCTCAGCAGGGTCGACAGCATCTGGCCGGTAGCGTTGTTGTCGCCGTCGATCGCCTGCTTGCCCATCAGCACCAGTTCCGGGCCCTCCTCGGCGATCACCGCCTGCAGCACCTTGGCCACCGCCAGCGGCTCCAGGTCCTGATCGGTCTGCACCAGCAGCGCGCGGTCCGCGCCCATCGCCAGCGCCGTGCGCAGGGTTTCCTGGGCTTGGGCCGGCCCGATCGAGACCACCACGACCTCGGTGGCCGCGCCCTTTTCCTTCTGGCGGATCGCCTCTTCCACGGCGATCTCGCAGAACGGGTTCATCGACATCTTCACATTGGCGAGGTCGACACCGCTCTGGTCGGCTTTCACCCTCGCCTTGACGTTGTAGTCAATCACCCGTTTGACCGGGACCAGCAGCTTCATGACTTTTCAAGCGCCTCTAAAAATGATTGGGGAGAAAAATGAATCGCAGCGGGCATAGCGATTCCGGCGTGCATTGCAAGCCTCCGCCAACCCCTTCCCGCGCCGTATTTCCGACTGAGCGCCCTGCTATCCGCCTGCGTTAGACGAGTACCGGAACACCATATGAATCGAACAATCAACCGATTGAAAATTGTCTTCCTGGTGGTCTTCGCCGTCGCCAGCGCCTTGAGCGTCGCCTACCACGTCGGCTGGGTGCTGCCGCGCCAGGCGTGCGAGGCCAAGGGCGACTGGTGGGACCCCGATGGCCGCGTGTGCGCCCACCCGGTGCTGATCTCCGACATCACGGGCCGTGTCGCGGGCGAGCCGCCGAAACCTGCGCCTGCTGCTGCGACCAATCCTGAAACCGCCAAGGCGGCGGCGACCAAGCCGTAAGCCGCTCAGCGCGTCGCGCCGGAGCGCCAGAGCACTTCCGAGGTTCCGCGGCCGTTGGCGTGGCGCGAGGCCACGAACAGGAAGTCCGACAGCCGGTTCAGATAGCGGATGGCGTCGTCGCTGACCGGTTCGGCGGCGTCGTACCGCAGGCGAACGGCTGCGCGTTCGGCGCGCCGGCACACCGTCCGCGCCAGGTGCAGCGCACTCGACGCCGGCGTCCCGCCCGGAAGGATGAACGAAGTCAGCGCCGGCAGGGCGTCGTTCAAGCGGTCGATCTCTTGTTCCAGCCTCGCGATCTGGCTGGGGACGATCCGCAGAGCCGACCCCTCGGTCTCGCCGGGCTTGGCCGGCGTGGCGAAGTCCGCGCCCAGGTCGAACAGCTCGTTCTGGATACGGCCCAGCATGGCGTCGAGCTCGCCGTCGTCTCCGGTGTAGAGTCTGACCAGACCTACGCAGGCGTTGGTCTCGTCGACGGCGCCGTAGGCCTCGACCCGCAGACCCGCCTTGCTGACCGGTTGGCCGCTGGCCAGGCGCGTCGTCCCGTCGTCACCGGTGCGGGTATAGATGCGGTTCAGCGTCACCATCGGATCAGGATCGCGAGCGCCACCAGACGGCGGCCATCAGCACGGCGATGGCGACCGCCTGCATCACCACCCGCAGGCGCATCAGCTTGTTGGAGTAGGATCGTCCGAAGTCGCCGCCGCGATAGAGCGCATAAATCCCGACGCCGAGGACGACGGTCACCGCGGTCAGGGCCGCCGGTATGAGAAAGTCGAAGGCGTCGCGCATGGGCTCAATCTAGGATCAACGCCTCACCGGCGCCACCCATTCAACATCCTCGGGGTCTAGTTCTCCGCGAGCGATCAGGATGATCAAACTGCGCTCACGAGCCGCAAAACGGCCACACTTCAAAGGTTTGCACCCTCTCTCGCACGACATTGCAGCGTCCGCGTCGGATAAACGCCGACCTTCCGCTGACACGCCATACCAGCACGACGGCGCACCTGCCGTGTGTCGAACATGATCATCGAACAGCTTCGCCGCGTCGATCTGTCGAACAGGGAATTTAACTGAGATGCGTCCGACCACGTCGCCTTCGCTATGGGGGCTTATCGCCTCGCGCAGGCCACTGTCTGTTTTTTCAATGGATCGCAACGATCGGGGAGGCTCTTCTCACAGTTGCGAGAATCTCGTCGAGTACGTTCAGCAAATTGAGTCTGGAGCCCAGCGATGAACACCGTTCCAGACAAGGTGAGCTGCGACCAAGCCACAGCGAAGCCGCTCACGCGGCGAGCGATGGCCAAGCAGCAGACCCGGTCCAAGGTCATGATCGCCGCGCGCGGCCTGTTCCGCGAGAAGGGCTACGAAGGCGCCACCATCCGCGACATCGCCAACGCCGCGGGCATGTCGACAGGCGCGGTGTTCGCCAACTTCGCCGACAAGTCCGACCTGTTCCAGGCGATCACCGTCGAGGACGTGATGGAGCTGACCGTCGCAATGCGCGGGGCGGCCGAGCGAGGGCGCGGGATCGAGGACGCCCTGCTGAAGATGTTCGCCGCCGGCTACGCCTACTACAAGCCGCAGATGCCGTTGGCGCGCGCGGCGTTTGCGGTGTCGTGGTCGGCGCAGGACGGCTTGGCGCTCCGCGACCTGCCCTGCATGAACAATATCCTGGAGCTGATCGGCGAGCAGATGTCGCTCGCGGTGGGTCGCGGAGAATTGTCGCAGGAATCCGAGGTCCGGCTGCGCAGTCAGATGTTGTACGACGCCTATCTGGCCAACTTCGGCCAGGCGGTGTTCAACGGATGGAGCCTCGACGCCCTCAGCGCGCGAATGCGCGACCAGATCCGCATCCTTCTGTCCGGCGCCCGCCGCGGCTGAGCCGCTTATACCTCGGCGCGCGGCGTACTGTCGCAACAACCTAAAGTTGCCTGTGCAGGTGCAGCATTTGGCTTAACGACGTTCTCCCGATCCAGGTAGGAGGCGGCGTGAGCACCAGGGGCCTGCAGAAGGAAAGCGACGCGTCAGCGAGTGGTGGCGGCGGCGCGAGATCTGTTCGACTCGCGTGGCTACGAGGCGACCACCGTGCGTGAGATCGCGCGGCGCGCCGGCGTGTCCGTCGGCTCGGTGTTCACCACCTTCCGTTCGAAGGGCGACGTGCTCGGTCAGGTGATGGAGGACCGGCTGGGCGCCCTCTACTCCGAATTGGACCGCATGACGCCCAGGCTCCGCGGCTCCACCTGCGACCGTCTGCGCTCGATATTCGCCATCCACTGCGGCTTCGAGGCGTCGCGCAACCGGCTCTTCCTCGCCCATATCGCTGCGGCGTACGATTGGACGGCGAACGGCGACGCGCGACCCTACGGCCGCGCCCCGAGGCTTCGTGAGATCATCAGCGATTGCCTCGCCGACGGCGTTGGGCGCGGCGACGTCGATCCGCGCGCCGACATGGCTCAGATCGTCGACCTGCTGATGGCGGCCTATGCATGGACTTACCGCTTGGTCGCCTGGGAGGGCGCCGACGCCGAGACGCTGAGCGGCGTCATGGACCGTCAGATCGGATTGATCGCCCAGGGTTTCGAACCGCGGGCGCTTCAGAGCGCCTAGCGCCAGGCGTCGGGCTCCGGCTCGTCCAGCAGTCCGTCCTGGAAGTCGAACACGGCCCCTTTTGTGAGCGCATGGGGGATGGCGGAGAAATGGTCGCACCCCGGCACAACCACCGCGCGTGCATCAAACAGCGCGGAAGCGAGGGCTTGGGGATCGCCTGCGAGTTCGTCGCGCGCGCCGGCGAACACCAGCGCTGGGGACCTGACGCCAGCGAGATCCGCAGCCTCGAAAGGCGCCGCGCGGGCCGCCAGGAACGCCGCGAGCGCCTTCAGATCCTCACCCTGCTCGTCGGCGAAATGACGGAAGCTGCGGGCCATGGGGTCCTCGATCGTCTCGGGGTCCTCGGCGAGCATGGCGGCGGGCAAGGCTTCGGCCAGAGGCGAGGGGCTTTCAGGCTCCAGCAGCCGCCCGCCAATTCCGCCGCAGATCAGCTTGCCCAGCCGGTCCGGCGCCTCCAGCGCCACGTTCAGCGCCACGTGCGCGCCCATCGAATAGCCGAGCAAGGTGCAGCCCTGGACGCCCAGATGATCGATCAGCCCGATCACGTCGGCGGCCAGCCGTGCACGGCCATAGGCCTGGGCGTCGTGGGGTTTGCCGCTCTCGCCATGACCGCGCATGTCGAGGGCGATCACGCGCGAGCCGCGCCGTTCGAAGGCGCTGTACCAGCCCGTCCTTCGCCAGCCTTCGTAACGGTTCGACGCGAAACCGTGGATCAGCAAGACCGTGTCGCGATGGCCGGGCGGAGCGATGTCGTCGTAGGCGAGCTCGACGCCGTCGGATTTGAAGCTGGGCATGAGCGCAGGCTAGAGCGCGCGGCGCGCGGCGCCAATCACGGCGCTTCGCCAACCCACTCCCAATGCCAGGGCTCGAACGGGTAGTTCACGAAACCGAAGCGCTCGGCGTGGGCGACCAGCCAGCGGTAGGTCGGGGTCTGCGACTGGCGCAGTCGGTTGGGTTCAGCGGTGGAGTCAGGGCCGAAGCCGGGCGCCTGGCCGACGTACAGGTCGAAGGCCAGCCCCGTGCGGTGCGGCGAGCAGGTCGCGCGCGCCACCCCATCGCAGTTGCCGTCGCGCGCGCAGCGCGCGGCGTCGTAGTCCGGGCTGCGATAGGCCGAGAAGATGGTCAGGTTGCGGGGATCGGCGGCGATCGTCGGCTCCTCGGCGCGGGCCGCGGCGACCATCCGTCGATAGGCGGCCAGAGCGCGCGGGCGCGCCAGAAGGCGCTTGCCGCCGTAGCTTTCGCGGGGCGAGGCCTGCGCCAGGGTCGTCTCCGGCGGCGGCGCTGGGCAGATGCGGCTGGCGCTGAGGCGCACGAACGGCCGCTGCATCTGCCATGAGACCTTCATGCGATCGAAGGTCGCCGCGGTCATCTCGCCGCTGGGGCTGACGCCGTGCCTCGCCTGCCAAGTGGCCAGCGCACGCGCGAACGCGGTGCTGTGCGGCGGGCAGGTCTGGCCCAGCTCGCGCGCGACCCTGGGGGCATAGGTCTCCCACCCTGTTTCCGGCCGTCCGAACGGCGACCAGTTCAGCGTGCGCAGCGACCGCAGATTGGCGAGGGCGGCCTGTGCGAGACCTGGCGCGTTGCAGCCGGCCGGCGTCGGCGGCGTGGACGGCGGCGAATCGACGGACGGGAAACTGGAAGCCGCTGGGCCCGGCGTGGGCTCCGAAGCCGGCGACGGCGCGCGCGGCCCGCACGCGGCCGCCAGCAGCGCGAGCGTGACCATGAGCGCCGAAAGCCGGAACCTCGGCTGCAATGAAGGCTTGTGTTGCACGCGTGGCATTGTGCGCTGCGCGCCCCGGAGGTCCATGATGGATTGGCGATTGGCTCTGCTTTCCGGCGTCGCCGGGCTGTCGCTGGCCGCAACGGCCTGTTCCGAGCCGCCGCCGGGCGGCGCCCCGGCGCAGCCT
>NZ_JAUXZW010000144.1 GCF_030693805.1 Phenylobacterium sp. | reverse complement strand
GGTTCCAAAATCAGTTGCCCAGGCCCAGCCAATAGTAAATTTGTGATAACGCAGCATATCCATAACCCCAACCTGAGGAAGCGCTACTTTAAATAATTCGGGACGCTGGTTGGTAGCCGCTCCAATCAGCAATCCTCCGTTCGATCCTCCCTGAATGGCCAGTTTTTTGCTGGAAGTGTATTTCTTCGAAATCAGGTATTCGGCAGCCGCTATAAAATCGTCGAATACATTCTGCTTTTGAAGTTTTGTTCCGGCTTTGTGCCATTCTTCACCGTATTCGCCGCCGCCCCGAAGGTTGGCCATAACAAATACTCCACCATTTTCAAGAAAAGCCATTCGTGCAGCAGAAAAAGATGGAGTCAGGCTGATGTTGAAACCTCCGTATGCATACAACAGTGTAGGATTGCTGCCATTCAGTTCAATTCCCTTTTTATTTACGATAAACATCGGAACCTTTGTTCCGTCTTTACTCGTATAGAATTCCTGTTTCACTTCAAAATCGTCAGGATTGAATTTGACTTCAGGCCTGAAATGCAGTGTTGATTGCTTGGTCGTAAAATCGTATTTGTAGATTTCGCCAGGGGTATTGAATGAGGTATAATTGTAATAGGCAATGTTTTCTTCTTTTTTTCCTGAAAAAGCGCTTACTGTGCCGATTCCCGGAAGGTTTACTTCATGATCAGGAACTCCCTCATACGAATAAACCTCTGTTTTGCTGTGAGCATCGGTCATGTAATTAACTACCAATTTCCCGGCAATCATACGAACCGATTGCAGTACATCTTTTTTCTCCGGAATTATGTCCACCCAATTTGCTTCTTCCGGATGGTTGGTGTTGATCTTAATCAAACGGTACTTTGGAGCTTTATAGTTGGTCAGTACAAAAAGTTCATCGCCGTTGTTATCAACCGGATTAAAATCATATTCATAGCTTTCCATCAGGCAGACAAAACCGCTTCTATCTTTACTGAGGTCTTTCAAATCAAGTGCGTTACCGCTTGTTCCTTCGCTTTTCGAAATCAGCAGGAAGCGTTTGTCGTCAGTTAAGCCAGCGCCAAACATTCGCTTTGCATTGACCGGATCATTTACTATTAGCTGATCGGCCGATTGTTCTGTACCCAGTTTATGGAAGTAAACCTTCTGAAATTCATTCGATTTGGAAAGTTCGCTACCAACTTCAGGTTTATCGTATGCGCTATAGAAGAATCCATCTTTGTACCAACTGCACCCCGAAAATTTAACCCATAGAATGTGG
>NZ_JAUXZW010000141.1 GCF_030693805.1 Phenylobacterium sp. | reverse complement strand
CGTCCATCGTGACGGTGCCGCGGGCCTTGGCCTGCTTGATGAACTTCTTGACCGCCGCATCGGTCAGATCGTGCAGCGGCCCGTCGCCGCCTTGGGTTTCGGTGGTCTCGGCTTCAGCCGTAGTAGTGCTCATCGACGTCTCCGAAATCGCTCCGGGTCTCCCTGCAAGACCTGGGCCGATCGTGGTTAATGTGGGCGCGGCCGGCGCCGTGAAGACTCACGACTCCAAATCCACCCAAAACGTTCCCGTTCTGATCGCACGCTTCAGTGCGTCACGTTCGCCCTTCAAGCGCATGAGATCAATCGCACCGGCGCTCGTGCCGCCAAGATCGCGCTTGGCGGCGGCCAGGGACTCCTCAAGCGCAGCCAGCCGCGTCATTGCGGTGAAGGCGCGCGACCACTGTGATCTAGCCGCTTCGAGGGAAACATCTTCCTTGAGGAAGGGCGCGCCCGATGCCGCGGCGGCCCGATCGATGTCTGTCAGCAGCGTACTAAACCCGCATGACGCCAGATGGCGCGCGAGGAGAGCAGAGTCAAGGTGCTCCGCCTCCACCTTTGCGCGGAGAAGCTCCTGAGTTAGGCGCGAAAGCGCCGGATCGCCGAATCCTTCAGCGATGAACGCGTCCTCCAGGTGATCGTCCAGCACGGCGGGATCGGCCACGGCGTAGTGGGCCAGGGCGGCCGGCAAAGCCTCGGGTCCGGTGGCGAGGCTTTTCGCCGCAGCCCTGCCTTCGGCGGTCGGCGTCGGCGAAACCCAGTGCGCCGGCGCGCCGCGTCCGTTCCGCCAGCGCCCGCCATTCCCCTGCCCTGGCCGCGAGGCGTAGGCCGGCGCGGCGGACGGCGGCGGCGCGAACAGCGCATCCAGCCGCTGGCGCAGGTCGTCGCGGTAGGCCTGGGCCAGGTCCTTGTCGGCGATGGCGGCCGCGGCGTGCATCAGCCGACCGCGCAGGCCTGCTCGTCGTTCGGGCGTGTCGAGGGTCTCCAGGTCGCGCTCGCGGGTGAACAGGGCGTCGACGAACGGCGTCGATTGCGAGAGCTGCTGGCGCAGCGCCGCGGCCCCCTGTTCGCGCAGCACCTCGTCGGGATCCTTGCCGCCCTCGACCAAAGCGAATCGGAAACTCTTGCCGGGCTGCAGCAATGGCAGGGCCCGATCGATCGCGCGCCAGGCCGCCTGGCGTCCTGCGCGGTCGCCGTCGAAGCACAGGATCGGCTCGGGGTGATGGCGCCAAAGCTGGCCCATCTGCTCTTCGGTGAGCGCGGTGCCCATTGGGGCCACGGCCGCCAAGCCGGCGCGCTGGCAGGCGATGGCGTCCATATAGCCTTCGACCACGATCAGGGACCCGCCGGCGGCGCCCGCGTCGGCGGCGAGGATCTTCCGCGCTTCGCCCAGGCCGTAGAGCATGCTGGACTTGTGGAAGAGTGCGGTCTCCGGGCCGTTCAGGTACTTGGCGCGCGCCTGCGGATCCATCGCCCGGCCGCCGAACGAAACCACCCGGCCGCGAGCATCGGCGATCGGGAAGATGATCCGGTCGCGGAACCGGTCATAGGGCTGGCCGCCCTCCTCCGGCGCGATCAGCAGGCCCGCGTCCACCAGTTCGCCCGGCCGCGCGCCCTTGGTGATCAGATAGTCCTTCAGCGCCGTGCGGCCGCCGGGCGCGAAGCCGAGGCGGAACCGCGCCCAGTCGGCCTGCGGCAGGCCGCGCTTTTCCAGATACTCTCGCGCCGCCTGACCGACCGGGCGGCGAAGTTCGGCCTCGAACCACTGGGCGGCGGTCTCCAGCCATTCCCCCAGGCCCAGGCGCTTCTTCTCCTGCTCGGCGGCGTGGGGATCGACGGCGGGCAGCGGCACGCCGGCTTCGGCGGCCAGCCGCTCGACGGCTTCGGCGAAAGACAGCCGCTCGGTCTCCTGCAGGAAGGTGATCAGGTCGCCGTTCTTGCCGGACGAGAAGTCGAAGAACTGGCCCTTGTCGTCGTTCACGTAGAACGAAGGCGTCTTCTCCTTGGTGAACGGCGAGAGGCCGACGTACTCACGCCCTTGGCGGCGCAGTTTCACCGTGCGGCCGATCACGTCGGACGGGCGCAGGCGCGATTTGATCTCGTCGAGGAAGCGTTCGTCGAAGCGCATCAAGGCCAGCATAGCGTGAGCGCAGAGGTGAGTCGCGCAGCCCAGAGTCGCGGCCAGGCGCTTGGCGTCTCGGGACATGATCGCAGAATAGGCAGTCGCCGCCGAAATTTTTGGCGCCCGGGCATTTCGGCGCCCTGGGACCCCCGCCCACCCATGACGCCAGCCGCCGTGGGGTGGACCTTGCAGGGCTAAGGGCGGGACGAGGCAGGCATGGCGAAGCGTGAGGTCGGCGCCTGGGGACGTTGGATCGCGCGTCACCTCGCGGGCTCCGCGTTGGCGCGCGCCGAAAGCGACGCTCAATTGGCCCGCGACCGCCTGCGCGACGCCATCGAAGCCATCCCGGAAGGCGTCGTCTTCCTGGACCGCGAAGGCCGCTACATCCTCTGGAACAAGCGCTACGCCGAGATCTACCACCGCTCCGCCGACCTTTTCCGCCCCGGCGAGCGGCTCGCCGATACGCTGCGCGTCGGCGTCGAGCGCGGCGATTATCCCGACGCGATAGGCCGCGAGGCCGAGTGGCTGGCCGAACGCCTGGCCAAACTCCAGAATCCCACCGGCGCGCGCCACGAGCAACGCGTCGCCGATGGCCGCTGGCTGATGATCGAGGAGCGCCGCACCAGCGACGGCGGCGTCATCGGTCTGCGGGTCGACATCACCGAGCTCAAGGAACAGGCGGAGGCGCTGGAGCACGCGCTGGCCCATGCAGAGGCGGCTAACCGCGCCAAGAGCGAGTTCCTGGCCGACATGAGCCACGAGCTGCGGACCCCGTTGAACGGCGTGCTGGGTCTGGCCCAGGCGCTGCAGGCGACGGGCCTCAACGCCAATCAGCAGGGGCTGCTGGCCGAGATCCAGGCTTCCGCCACCCAGCTCGATCGCCTGGTCAGCGGCCTGCTCGACTACGGCGACGCCGAATTCGCGCCGGCGGGCGAGCCGCACCTTGCCGGCCCCGGCTCATCGGCGGTCAGCGTGCTGGCCGCCGACGACAATCCCACCAACCGCAAGGTGATCGAGCTGATGCTGGCCGCCGCTGAGGCCGCGGTGACCAGCGTCGAGGACGGCGCCCAGGCGCTCGAGGCCTGGCGCGCCGGGCGCTACGACGTGGTGCTGATGGATCTGCGCATGCCGGTGATGGACGGTCTGGAGGCGATCCGCGCGATCCGCGCCGAAGAGGCCCGGGGCGGCCGCGCGCGCACCCCGATCATCGTGCTCTCGGCCAACACCTCGCCGGACGACCGCCTGGCGAGCGCTGCGGCCGGCGCCGACGGCCACATCGGCAAGCCGATCGGCGCCGAGGAGCTGATCGCCGCCATCGCCGTCGCCCTCGACGAACCTGCCGAGGCCTGAGCGCGGTCTCCCCTCAGCCGGGCGCGAACCGCGGCGAAAAATCCCGCAAAAAATCCCTATCATTGACCCGAGCCGGACGAGTCACTACCTACGCGGCCGTTTGCACGGCGGGTGGGTTTCAACCCGAGCCGCCGCCTGAGCGACGCCGCCCTCGCCCCACACGGAGATCTGCCATGAGCCGCGACCTTCTGCCTGGGGTGACCGGGGTGCTGGCCCTCGCCGACGGGACCATACTGCAGGGCCACGGCGTCGGCGCGCTCGGCCACGCGGTCGGCGAAGTCTGCTTCAACACCGCCATGACCGGCTACCAGGAGATCCTCACCGACCCCTCCTACATGGCCCAGATCGTCGCCTTCACCTTCCCCCACGTGGGCAATGTGGGCGTCAACCTGGAGGACGTGGAGCAGGTGTCGGGCGCCGCCGAGACATCGGCGCGCGGCGCGGTGTTCCGCGACCTGCCGACGCCGGCGGCGAACTGGCGCGCGGCCAGCGACCTGGACGGCTGGATGAAGCGGCGCGGCGTCGTGGGCCTGGCCGGCGTCGACACCCGCGCCCTCACTCGCCGGATCCGCGAAACCGGCATGCCGCACGCGGTGATCGCCCATTCGCCCGAAGGTGCGTTCGATCTCGACGCCCTGGTCGCCGAGGCCCGCGCCTGGAGCGGGCTGGTCGGCCTCGACCTCGCCAAGGATGCGTCATGCCTGCAGCCGTTCGTCTACGACGAGGGCCTGTGGACCTGGCCGGACGGCTACGCGAAACAGGCCGCGCCGCGCTACGAAGTGGTAGTCCTCGACTACGGCGTGAAGCGCAACATCCTGCGCGCCCTCTCCTCGATCGGCGCCCGGGTGACGGTGGTCCCCGCCTCGACCTCGGCGGCGGACATCCTTGCCCGCAAGCCGGACGGCGTGCTGCTGTCCAACGGCCCCGGCGATCCCGCCGCCACCGGTGAATACGCCGTGCCGCAGATCCGCGCGCTGGTCGACAGCGGCGCCCCGGTGTTCGGCATCTGCCTGGGCCATCAGCTTCTGTCGCTGGCTCTCGGCGCCCGGACCGTGAAGATGGACCAGGGCCACCACGGCGCGAACCACCCGGTGAAGGACCTGACCACCGGCAAGGTCGAGATCGTCTCGATGAACCATGGCTTCACTGTCGACCGCGACAGCCTTCCGGCGCCGGTGATGGAGACCCATGTTTCGCTGTTCGACGGCACCAACGCCGGCATCGCGCTGAAAGATCGCCCGGTGTTCTCCGTCCAGCACCACCCGGAGGCCTCCCCCGGCCCGACGGACTCGCTCTATCTGTTCGAGCGGTTCGCCGGCTTCATGAACCGGGGTAAGTAGCCGTCCCGCGGCTCAGATCTTCGCGAGCGCGCCCTTGGCGGCGATCGGACCGGTCGGTCCGTCAGGATTCGTCGAGCCGCCCGGCGCCTCGACCGAGACCGCGAGCGTCGCGCCTTCGGCGATCATCGGCGCCATGTCTCCCGGCATCGGCATGGCGCGCGAGCGCCCGGGCTCGACCATGCCCAGCGAGCGCGGCTTGCCGTCCGCGGGGATCAGCCACAGTTGGTGGACATGGACAGGGTCGGAGCCCGGCGGCACCAGCGAGGTGATGATCAGCGCCTTGCGGTCGGGGTCGTAGGCCGCGACGAACAGCGGCGTTATACCGGCGTCGCCCTTCAGACTGGCGTTGAGCAGCGGCGCCGGCTCGGGCGGCGCGATCAGGGTCGGCGGACGCGTCGCCAGCATCACCGCGACCGCGACGCTGGCCGCGGCCAGGCCCAGGGAGCCCGCGGCCGCGCCGCGCCAGAAGGAGATCCGCTTCCTCAGCATGGCGGTATCGTCGTTGGCCGCCAGGCGCGCCTCGATGCGCGGCCACACCGAGACTGGGGGCGCGACGGGGTCAATCTCTTCCAGCAACGGCGCGAGCCTCGCTTCCCAGGCCGCGACGTGCGCGGCGAAGCCAGGATCGACGGCCATCCGCCGCTCGGCTTGCGCCCGCTCTGCGGCGGACAGCAGGCCGATCGCGTGTTCCGCCGCCAGCGCCTCGTCGGACGGGAGTTCGGGAGCTTCGCTCATGGCTCGAGACACACCCTGAGCTTGAGCAGGCCTCGGCGGATCCAGCTCTTCACGGTGCCGAGCGGCTGCTCAAGGCTGTGCGCCAGCGCCTCATAGGTGACGCCTTCGAAGAACGCCGTGCGGATGACGCCGCGGGTGCGCGGGTCCAACTCCTCCAGGCAGTCGCCCAGCCGGCCGCGATCCTGGGCGGCTTCCATCAGCGCCTCGGCGCGGGGCGCCGTGTCCTCGATCTCGATCTCGCTGACGTCGATGGCGCCGGCCAAAGGTCCGCGCGCCCGCAGCCGGTCGATCGCCCGGTTGCGGGCGATCCGCGACATCCACGCGACGGCGCCGCCCTTTGCGGGCTCGAAGCCGTCGGCGCGGCGCCAGATCGTGAGGTAGACTTCCTGCAGCACGTCTTCGCATTCGCTCCTGTCTGAGAGGATACGAAGGCAGACACCGAAAAGCTTCGCGGAGGTCGCCTCATAGAGTCGGCGGAGCGCCGCGCGGTCGCCAGCAGCGACCTGCGACATCATCTCGACCAAAGGATCGGCGGCCAAAGGCGGGGTCTCTTCTGGGGGCGTTCAGTGCTCAGATCGCGGGTTAGTAACCCGCCAGGCGGCGGGACGATCAGCCCGCGGCGGCGGCCACGGCGACCTTGCGCGGCTTGCGCATAGCGGCGCGCTTGGCGGCGGCGGCTTCAAGCTTGGCGGCGTGACGGGCGGTGGCAGCTTCTTCCAGGGCGGGCAGCAGCTCGCCGGCCTGCGCGCGTTGCTTGTCGGTGCCGGTTTCGGCGAGACGGCGAGCATTGGCCAGCAGGTTGATGACGTCTTGGTCCGTCATCTCGGGAATCTTTTCGACAAGGCTCATCAGGGTCTCCTGCAGGCGGCGCGCGTCCCTCGCGCCTAGGGCAATACGGCTAGGGTAACGGCCAGTTTCATGGATTTTGGCATTTTTCTTTGCTGATTGCACGGGCCTGGAAATCGACATAGGATCGGCGCATCGAACTCGATAGGTTCGGCCGTCTTTCCGTGTCCTCACTTCAGGGCGCCGGACCTGCCTCCCGATCCCCTCGAACTTTGATCGGCCGCGCGAATGCTTGGCCGGTTCGGAACGACCACTAAAGGGAATTGAGATCTCTATGTCTACCGGCACTGTGAAATGGTTCAACGGCCAAAAGGGCTACGGTTTCATCCAGCCCGATGAAGGCGGCGCCGACGTCTTCGTGCACATCTCGGCCGTGGAACGCGCCGGGCTTCGTTCGCTGAACGAAGGCCAAAAGGTCACCTACGAACTCGAGCGCGACCCCCGCAGCGGCAAGACCTCCGCGGGTCAGCTCCAAGCCTAAGGTCCCCGCGGCGGCTCACTGGGCCGCCTGCGACTACGACGACCGGGGCCGATCCGAATGGATCGGCCCTTTTCTTATGCGCCACAACATGGCCGATCCGGATGGATCGACCTTTTCTTATTCGGCACACTGGGGCGTGCGCCTTGCGCGCATCCGACTCCCTCTCTAAACGGGCGCCTTAGCCTGCATTCCAGTCGCTGAACGGCCGCGCGAACACCCGCGCGGACCGGCCTTGGCGCGCGAGACGAGAGAACGAGATGCCCAAACGCACGGACATCAAGTCCATCCTGATCATCGGCGCCGGTCCCATCATCATCGGCCAGGCCTGCGAGTTCGACTATTCCGGCGTCCAGGCCTGCAAGGCGCTGCGCGCCGAGGGCTACCGGATCGTGCTGGTGAACTCCAATCCGGCGACGATCATGACCGACCCGGACGTCGCCGACGCCACCTACATCGAGCCGATCACCCCTGAGATGGTCGAGAAGATCATCGAGAAGGAACGCCCCGACGCCCTGCTGCCGACCATGGGCGGCCAGACCGCACTCAACACCGCTCTGGCGCTGGAGGCCTCCGGCGCGCTGGCCCGCTACGGCGTGGAGATGATCGGCGCGCGGGCCGACGTCATCGACAAGGCCGAGGATCGGCAGAAATTCCGCAACGCCATGGACCACCTGGGCCTCGAGAGCCCGAAGTCCAAGGCCGCCCACACGATGGACGAAGCGCTGGAAGGCCTCGAGTTCGTGGGCCTGCCGGCGATAGTACGCCCGTCGTTCACGCTGGCCGGCACGGGCGGCGGCATCGCCTACAACCTTGAGGAATTCCGCGAGATCGTCGAACGCGGCCTGGACCTGTCGCCGACCACCGAGGTGCTGATCGAGGAAAGCGTGCTGGGCTGGAAGGAGTACGAGATGGAGGTCGTCCGCGACAAGGCGGACAACTGCATCATCGTCTGCTCCATCGAGAACATCGACCCGATGGGCGTACACACCGGCGACTCGATCACCGTCGCTCCGGCCCTGACCCTGACCGACAAGGAATACCAGCGCATGCGCGCCGCCTCGATCGCGGTGCTGCGCGAGATCGGCGTCGAGACGGGCGGTTCCAACGTGCAGTTCGCGGTCAACCCCGCTGACGGACGCATGGTGGTCATCGAGATGAACCCGCGGGTGTCGCGCTCCTCGGCGCTGGCGTCCAAGGCCACGGGGTTTCCTATCGCAAAGGTCGCAGCGCGCCTGGCGGTCGGCTACACCCTCGACGAGCTGATGAACGACATCACCGGGGCGACACCGGCCTCATTCGAGCCCTCCATTGATTACGTCGTCACCAAGATTCCCCGCTTCGCCTTCGAGAAGTATCCGGGGGCGGAGCCGTATCTCACCACCTCGATGAAGTCGGTCGGCGAGGTGATGGCCATTGGGCGCACCTTCGCCGAGAGCCTGCAGAAGGCGCTGCGCGGCCTGGAGACCGGGCTGTCGGGCCTCGACGAGATCGAGATCGAGGGCGCCGACGATCCCGAGACCGGCCGCGCCGCGATCCTGCGCGCCCTAGGCTCGCCGACCCCCGACCGGCTGCGGGTCATCGCCCAGGCGCTGCGCCACGGCCTGAGCGTCGACGACATCAACGCCGCCTGCGCCTACGAGCCCTGGTTCATCCGCCAACTGGAGACCCTGGTAGAGGCCGAGGCGGGCATCCGCAAAGACGGACTGCCGACGACGGCGGCGGCGTTTCGCGCGCTCAAGGCGCAGGGGTTCGCCGACGCGCGCCTGGCGATGCTCACCCAGACCACCGAGGCCGAGGTTCGCGAACAGCGCCGCGCCCTGGGCGTCCGCCCGGTCTACAAGCGCATCGACAGCTGCGCCGGCGAGTTCCGCGCCGAGACGCCGTACATGTACTCGACCTACGAGACCGGCTCGCTAGGCCAGCTCCCCGACTGCGAGAGCGAGCCCTCCGACCGACGAAAGGCGATCATCCTGGGCGGCGGTCCCAACAGGATCGGCCAGGGCATCGAGTTCGACTACTGCTGCTGCCACGCCGCCTTCGCCCTCGAAGACATCGGGGTCGAGTCGATCATGGTGAACTGTAATCCCGAGACCGTCTCCACGGACTACGACACGTCCGATCGCCTGTACTTCGAGCCGCTCACGGCCGAGGACGTGCTGGAGCTGATCGACGTGGAGCGCACCCGCGGCGAGCTGCTGGGCGTGATCGTGCAGTTCGGCGGCCAGACGCCGTTGAAGCTGGCCAAGCCGCTGGAGGACGCCGGCATCCCCATCCTCGGCACCTCGCCGGACGCCATCGACCTGGCCGAGGACCGTGAGCGCTTCCAGCAACTGCTGCACCGCCTGGAGATCGCCCAGCCGATCAACGCCATCGCGCGCTCGGCGGAACAGGCCTTCGAGGGCGCGCGCAAGGTGGGCTTCCCGGTGGTCATCCGCCCGTCCTATGTGCTGGGCGGCCGGGCCATGGAGATCGTCCGCGACGAGGAACAGCTCGCCCGCTACGTCCGCGACGCGGTGAAGGTCTCCGGCGACAGCCCCGTGCTGATCGACCAGTACCTGTCGCGCGCCACCGAGGTGGACGTCGACGCCCTGTGCGACGGCGAGCAGGTGTTCGTCGCCGGCGTCATGGAGCACATCGAGGAAGCCGGGGTACACTCCGGCGACAGCGCCTGTTCCCTGCCCCCGTTCTCGCTGCGCCCGGAGACCATCGCCGAACTCAAGGTGCAGACCCGCGACATGGCGCTGGCGCTGGGCGTGCGCGGGCTGATGAACGTGCAGTTCGCGATCGAGGAGCCGCACTCGGCGGCCCCGCGCATCTTCGTGCTTGAGGTCAATCCGCGCGCCAGCCGCACGGTGCCGTTCGTCGCCAAGACCATCGGTCGGCCGCTCGCCGCCATCGCCGCGAAGATCATGGCCGGGATGAAGCTCTCCGAGTTCGATCTGACCGAGACGCCCTACAACCACATCGCGGTGAAGGAGGCGGTGTTCCCATTCGCCCGCTTCGCCGGCGTCGACACCGTGCTGGGCCCGGAGATGCGGTCCACCGGCGAAGTCATGGGCCTGGACTGGGTGCGTCCCGGCGAGACCCTGGCGCCGGCCTTCGCGCGCGCCTTCGCCAAGAGCCAGCTGGGCGGCGGCGTCATCCTGCCCCAGTCTGGCTGCGTGTTCGTCTCGGTGAAGGATTCCGACAAGGCCTGGGTGCTGGAACCGGTCCGCCTGCTGGTGGCGCAGGGCTTCCGCATCCTGGCCACCGAAGGCACCGAGACCTATCTCACGGCCCAAGGCGTCCCCGTCGAGCGGGTCAAGAAGGTGCTGGAAGGCCGGCCGCACATCGTCGACGCGATGAAGAACGGCGAGGTGCAGCTCGTCTTCAACACCACCGAGGGCCGCCAATCGCTGGCGGACAGCTTCGAGATCCGCCGCACCGCGCTGATGATGAAAACGCCGTACTTCACCACCACGGCGGGCGCGCTCGCCGCGGCCCAGGCGATCGGGGCGACGGCGGCCGGTCCCCTGGAAGTGCGGCCGCTGCAAAGCTACGCTTAACCATAGGCTTAATCACCACTATTGACCGTTTTTGTTCAGGGGTGCAGGCTTTTCGCGTCGCCTTGCTTCGGCAGGCGCGTAGTGGGCGCGTTCCGGCGGCCCCTGAAGACCGGCCGGCGAGCCCGCAACGGGCGCCTGTCGCAGTCTGGCGGAGGACTAGTCCTCAACAGAGTGCGAAGGAAAACCCATGCAACCGGCCCATCACGATGGCGAAGTGCATCATCACAAGAACCGCCATCTGCTTGAAAAATTTGAAGGATATACTGACCTGATCATCGTTGGGATGATCATTCTGCTGGGCGCTGCGATGCTGATCGGCCTGATGACCGCCAGCGGAAACGTCACCTGGTGACTTGGACGGCCGCGCAGGCTCCCGCCCCGCGGCCGGGTTCCGAATGAGTCCCCGTCTGCGCGGCCTTGCGCAGGCGGGATCGGAGCATGACGGTCGACGCCGATCGAAGGGTTCGCTATCTCGCGCGCCATGAGCGCCACCCTTCACATGGTTTTCGGCCCGGTCGGCGCCGGCAAAACCACCTACACCCATGACCTCGCCCGCCGCACGCCGGCCGTCGCCTTCATCCTCGACGACTGGATGGCGCGGCTGTTCGCGGCCGACATGCCCGATCCCATCGAATTCGAATGGATGATGCAGCGGGTCGAGCGTTGCGAGGCGCAGATCTGGTCGAGCGCCGCTGCGGTCATGGCGGCCGGAACCTCGGTGGTGTTCGACATCGGTCTGATGCGGCGCACCGATCGTCAGCGCATCATCGAGGTCGCCCAGGCTTGCGACCTTCCCCTGCAGGCCCATCTGGTGACCGCGCCTAAGGCGATACGGCTGGCGCGCGTGCTGGAGCGCAACGAAGTGCGTGGCGAGACCTTCGCCATCGCCGTCACGCCGGAGATGTTCGACTTCATGGAAGGCGTCTACGAGCCGCCCGAGGCGGACGAGCTGGTCGGCTGCATCATCTCCGAGAGCGTGTAACCCTGCTTTTGCGCTATCTGACAAATTTGCAAGGTGCACGCGGGGGCGGCGCCAGACGCCGCGCCTAAACCCTCTCTCGCCGCCGGTCTTCGGGGGCGCCTTAGAGGAAACCTCTCCAAGCGTAGTCTCATCGCCCCTGTGGCCCTGATCGTCTCCCTCGCCGGCGGCTCGTCCGCCTTCGCCGCGACCGCGCCCGCCAAGACGGCGCCGGTCGTCAGCACGGCCAGCGCCTGCGCGGCGCAATGGAGGCCGAGAAGAAGCACATCCAAACCCGCAAGGCCTTCGTATCGGCCTGCGAGAAGAAAGCCTGACGACCTTGGCGGGCGGCGCGCCCCCGCCGCCCGCCGCCCTTTCGACGCTTTGCGGCGCGACACCTTCACCGAGCTGTTCGGGTCGGCGGCCGAGGACGCCGGCCAGTCGCTCAGCGTTCAGGCGCCCCAGGCCCACGTGCTCGCCTTCACCCACGAGACCTTGCTGCGGCAGGCGATCGGCAACCTGCTGCACAACGCCGTCGTCCACGCCGGCGACGGGGGCGTGTAGGCTTGTCGATGGCTGAGGAACAGGCGGGCTTGATCCGCGTTTCCGTGGCCGACACCGGACAGGGGGCGTCGACGGCGTCGTTGGGACGTGTTCAGGAGCGTTTCGTGCGGCTTGACGAACATCGCAACGGCCCTGGGACCGGTCTGGGCTTGGCGTTGGTCGCAGCCTGCGCCAAGCTGCACGGCGGCCGGCTGAACCTGGAAGACAACGCACCAGGCCTTCGCGCTGTCATGCAACTCCCGTCTGGAAGTGAAGCCCTTGAGTTGAGCGACGCTTCCCACTATCCTTTCACCCCCCGGACGCCTGCGCCCGCGGCCGGCACGTGAACCCCTGGGCGAAACCCGAGTCATCATCCACGATGGAAAAAGTTCCCATGACCGCCGAGGGCTACCAAGCCCTCGACGAGGAATTGAAGCGTCTGAAAACCATAGAGCGGCCGGCTGTGATCGCCGCTATCGGGGAGGCGCGCGCTCATGGCGACCTGTCCGAGAATGCTGAGTATCACGCCGCCAAAGACCGGCAGGGCTGGATCGAAGGACAGATCGCCGAGATCGAGGACCGCATGGCGCGGGCCCAGGTCATCGACGTGTCGAAACTGTCCGGCAGCCATGTGAAGTTCGGCGCCACGGTGTCGATGATCGACGAGGACACCGAAGAACCGGCTCGCTACCAGATCGTCGGCGAGCATGAGGCCGACGTGAAATCCGGACGGATCTCGATCACCTCCCCGATCGCGCGTGCGATGATCGGCAAGGTTAGTGGCGACGTCGTCGAGGTGAACACGCCAGGGGGCGTCAAAGCCTACGAGATCACCAAGGTGGAGTGGGTCTAGCAGACCCGCTCTGGCCGGATCGCCGCCATGGCGAGCTCCGACTCCGAACCGCTGACCATCTGGGTGGTCTCCGACGGCCGCGCCGGCATTGAGGTGCAGCCACTGGGGCTGGCTGAGGCGATCGCGCGGCGCCGTCCTGCGCGGATCATCCTCAAGCGGATCGGCTGGAAGGGCGCGATCGGTCGCCTGCCATGGGGGCTGATTCCGTTTCCCCGCGCCTTGTTGCGTTCGCCCGCCGAGATCGCTCCGCCCTGGCCCGATCTGTGGATCGCCGCCGGTCGCGCGACGCTGCCGCTGTCGACGAGGATGCGCGCCTGGTCCGCCGGCGCAGCCTTTGTCGTGCAGACCCAGGATCCGCAAACCCCGCCCCGCGCCTTCGACCTGGTCATCCCTCCGCGCCATGACCAGCTGGAGGGCGCGAACGTCTTCCCCATCACCGGCTCGCCCAATCGCGTTACGCCCGGTCGGCTGAGCGACGACCTGGCGCGTTTCGCGAGCCTGATCGCGCCTCTGCCCCACCCACGCGTGGCGGTGCTCGTGGGCGGCAAGTCCCGCGCGTTCGATCTGTCCACGACGCGCGCCGCCGCCATCGCCGACCAGGTGGCCGGCGCCGTCGAGGCGGCTGGCGGCTCGATCATGCTCACCTACTCCAGGCGGACGCCGGCCGACGCCAAAGAAACCATGACCGCCCGCCTGCGCGACGTGCCCGGTACGATCTGGGACGGCGCGGGCGAGAACCCCTACTTCGCCTTCTTGGCCGGCGCGGATGTGCTGCTCGCCACTGAGGACTCCGTCAACATCGCCACCGAGGCCGCCTCGACGGGAAAGCCGCTCTACATCCTCGCCATGGAAGGTGGCTCGCCCAAGTTCGCCCGCTTCCATAGGGACTTGGAAGATCAGGGGATTTCCAGGCGCTTCAACGGCGATCTCGAAACCTGGAGCTATCCGCCGCTGGCGGAGACCGATCGGGCGGCGGACGAGATCCTGCGCCGCCTCGACGCACATCGGGCGACGCCCTGACGCCCTCAACTGCCTCAGGCTTTGCAATCGGCTGCGCCTTGCCCTTCCATCCGGCGCGAGGAACCCGCCGATGATTCTCCGCAGTCCGCCACGATGAGCGACATCCAGCGCATCCTGTTCGTCCCCGACGCCGGTCCGCATGTGGGCGGCGGCCATGTCATGCGCTCGTTGACCCTCGCCGAGGCGCTGGGTCAGCGCGGCGGCGCCTGCGTGTTCATGGCCTCGCCCCAGGTCGCCTCTGTTCTGGACGCCTTCGCGCCCGAAATCCCCCGCGTGCCCGCCGACGGCCGCTCGGCGGTCGAGCTGATGGACGCCGACGCCCGCGCCTTCGACGCCGTGGTGTTCGACCACTACGGCCTCTCCCAGGGCGAGCACCTGACCATCGCGCGCGGTCGCCCCAGCATGGCGCTGGATGACCTCGCCGACCGCTCGCTCGCGGTGGATATGGTGCTGGACAGCGGCCCCCAGCGACGCGCGGAAGATTACGAGGGCCTGATCCCCGCTGGCGCCCGGCTGTTGCTGGGACCGGCCTATGCGCCGGTCCGCCCGCAGTTCGCAGCGCTTCGCGCGCCAGCGCTGGCCCGGCGCGGCGGTCCGGTGGAGCGGGTGCTGGTGTCGCTGGGCCTGACCGACCTGGACGGAGTCACCGCCCGCGTGCTCGATCGTGTGCGGCCCAGGTTGGGCGAGGTGGCCCTCGATGTCGTGCTGGGCGGCGCGGCCCCCACCCTGGCCGGGCTGGAGCGTCTGGCCAGACGGGATTCCCGCCTGAATGTGCACGTCGACACTCGCGACATGGCGAAGCTCACGGCGCATGCGGACTTCGCGGTGGGCGCGGCCGGCTCCAGCGTCTGGGAGCGTTGCACGCTGGCCCTGCCATCGCTGCTTTTGGTGTTGGCGCCCAACCAGAGGCCGGCCGCAGCCGCGCTCGCGGAACTGGGTGCGGCGCTGGTGGTGGATGCGGCCGCGGCGGACTTCGAGAGCGCCTTCGACCGCGCCTTCACGCGTCTCTCCACCGACGCCGATCTTCGCGCGCGCATGGCCGCCAAGAGCGCCGAGGTGTGCGACGGATTGGGCGCAGGCCGCGTCGCCGATGCTTTTATGGATCTGATCGCAGCCAAGCGACGCAGCGACACGCCGCTTTAACCCTGTTTTTGCGACTCGGCGGCGACTGTGCCTTCGC
>NZ_JAUXZW010000136.1 GCF_030693805.1 Phenylobacterium sp. | reverse complement strand
GCTGGATGACCCGCTGGCGCCGTCTGGTCCGCGACTACGAGGCCCGGATCGACGTCTCGCAGGCCATGATCCTCGTCGCCATGGGCGGAAACCTGCTACGCCGGACCACCCACCCGTGAGTTTCCAAACGGACTCTAAGGGTGGGACGTAATTGCTGCAAGAATCCCATGGCGACAGAGGCGCAATGCCCCTGAAACCCATCGTAGGGAATTCCCTGGTGATTTCTCTCGAGCTTGGGGTTAATTGATCCAAGCCACCATCTCGATTTAACGCACCACAAGGACCGGGACAGGGCTGTGCGCGAGGACTTCCGAAGTCTTGCTGCCAAGTATGAGGCGGTTCAAGCCGCGACGACCGTGCGACGCCATGGCAATAAGGCTGCAATCGCGTGACTTCGCGGCTTCGACAATGGCCTCAGCAGGTTGAGCGTCCGACACATGCAGTGTCTCAGCGGAGACACCCAACTTGTCGGCAGACTGTTTAGCAGCGGCTAATATGGCCACTGCTTCCTCTTTCTGCCGGTCTGCGTAAGCTTCCAGTCCGCCGACACTCCTAGCATAAGCGAGACCCGTAGGATCGTAATAAACCCGGACCGGTTCGGTTACGGTGATGATGGTGACCCGAGCGCCAAGGGCCTTAGCTAGCGAAAGGCCGTGATCCAGACCCTTCTGCGCCACTTCCGACCCGTCGGTGGAAATCAGGATGTGCATATACATAGCAGTTCCCCTTTGGATTGGTCGATCGCACGGCTATCCAGTTCGAAGGGTCGCCGGGACGTAGTCAAGCTATGATTTGATCCGCATGGGCCCTACTGGATGCCCGCCTGTGTGCATTGCCCGCCCAGGGGAACGCCCATTCTGTTTGTAAGTCGATCGTGCATGGGGCTTCGCCCGAGATGATGCCATTGTTTCGAGTGCTACAAAGCGAGGCGGGAGTGTTTGACTAGAAAGCGGCGCCGCGGCCCTCCCTCAAACCTTCGTCTTGGACCATCAGAATCCGCAGATGACGCATCCGAGCGTCGCCGGCGACGTACTCGAGAACCTGCCCCACGGCTGCGCCGATGAGGGCGGCGCCAACCGGGGTGAGCACCGATAGCCGCATTTCGTCGAGATTGGCGTCCTCAGGGAGGCATAGTGTCAGGCGGCGCGTCGCTCCGCTGTCGAGATCTTCAAAAGCCACGGTGGATCCTAGCTTTACGAAGATGCGTGTGCTGCGGTCTGACGCGATAATAGCGCGCGCCAGTTCGCTGAGAAGTAACTGGCCAATCGCCGTGTGTTTTAAGGCGTCGGCACGGGGGCTAAGTTGTTCGTAGTCGTTACGCGTCATATAAACGACGGGCCGACGAGAGGGTGTGGGAATACGAAGCATTATTGACTCGTGAATTCTGCGCGTGATTGCAAAAAAAATTGACGAACTAAACTCTGACAAACAATCGTCGATCGTCGATGCAATCACGTGAGTGACGGCACGAATTCATGCGTTGATGAAAAGTTGTCGAGTAATAGCAAGATGGCGCACCCATTATCGCGGCGGGCGGCGCGCGCATCTTAAGAACGTCATGGAGCGGTATTCGTAAGTTACCGACTCACTTGTCGAAGAAGCCGATTAATCGTCGCGTAGCATCGGACGCTGTGGTGTCTCATCCCGCGGCGATCGTTCCTGTGTGGCGCTCGCTTAACGCCTGTAGGGAGCCGATGCGCGATCGCCGATGAGCAGCCCAGCTGCACCCTTCTCGCCGCGCGCCTGCAAGGTCCGGGCGGCGTTTTGCAACGCGGGCGCTCTTCCGGGCTCGGCATGGATCACGCCTCGCAACGCTTCAAAAGCAACTTCGAGGTCGTGAAGTCGGGCCTGGTGGTCCCAGAGACTCAGTGACATGGGAACTTCCTCTTTGCGACTCCCCGCTCACGCATAAGCGGCGCCTTTCCGGCGTTGCTGTAGGCGATCAGGTGAGACGAGTATTGATGATTAGATGCAGGCCGTAATCAGCCTGACGGGCCCCGAACCATGTTCGGACTGAACTAGGCTCGGGGAGTGCCGCCCTTGACGAGCCGGCAGGCGTGGCAGAGGCAACGCAATTGAGGAGGCGAAGTTCGCATGGCATTAAGATGGGCTGTTACGCTAGGAAGTCAACACAGCTTCGATCGCAGTCGCTAGGCGTTGACTTCGCAAACCCCCTCGGCCATCCTGAGTGCGTCATGTGCAGAAGTTACCCCCAGGCTTTCGAGCTAAAATATACGCGCAACAACGCCGCACCGGCGTAGCCTCGAACTCCATCCGGTTAGCACCGTGAGTTCGAGGCGACCGATCCCTTATCTTCAACCTTAGCGGAATAGACACTGCGCGGGCTACGGCGCGGGTGATGACATTTGTGTCGCCCGGGCAACGGTTCGCGTCTGTGTACGAAAGGGGCTGTTTGGATCGCACGAGTCTGACGTTGTGCGCAGGAGACGATCCGGCTGCGCCGCTTTGGCAAACGCTTCCCCTTCCTGGTTCACTCGGAGACCGACCTTGGCGCCCCTGAATGACACGATGTTTGCTCGACCACCTGCCTACATCAGAAGCGCAGATATGCCGTTGCTGCGGAGTATAGCTGAAGTCGCGCGAGATATGATCCCAGAGCCAACACTCTTTCTGGAAGAAATTAATCGACTCACTGTGACCTCTGATCTTGACCAAGATGACTTCGTTCGTCTTGGAACCGTCGTGCTTTACAAGGATTTGAAAACCAAACGCCAACGTTGCGTCCGCGTCGTTGGGCCGGGTGGTGAAAATGCCGACGATAATGAAGTCTCTTTGCTCAGTCCAATTGGCAGCGCGCTCTTCGGATTGACCGCTGGTTCGATCTTTCGATGGTCGGGCTTGGATGGGCAGTTGAGAGCTATAAAAGTCTTGCAAATAGTCGACGGCTCGGGGAGATCAACAGTCAGATAATGGCATGTAAAAACATTGACAAAGAATACTAAAGTAATTCACCTGCCGGATATGCTCCCCAGGCGGACTTAAAAGCGAAGTCACGACGCATTTTACGAACCAAGAAGCGCGTGCAGTGGGCGTCTTGGTATCGGGGTTGCGCAGTGAAGATGGACACGTGCCGGAAAAGGGAAGAGCATCTTAATGCCGCGATGAATTCCGGCGCGGTCAGGGCATTGCTGCGCGAGGAATGAACCATGTCCGAGTCGAGCACACCTAAGTCGACCATGAGCACGGGCGCGCCAGCGCCAAGCGATCGCAGCTCCCTAACGATTGGCGCGAACGGTCCGATCGTGCTCCATGATGTGCACTTCCTCGAGCAAATGGCTCACTTCAATCGGGAAAAGGTTCCCGAGCGCCAGCCGCATGCCAAGGGCTCTGGCGCGTTCGGCGTGCTGGAAATTACTGAGGATGTGTCGGCTTACACCAAGGCAGCGCTGTTCCAGCCTGGAGCAATGACTGAGATGCTCGCTCGGTTCTCCACAGTCGCTGGAGAGCAAGGAAGTCCTGACACCTGGCGCGACGTGCGAGGCTTTTCTCTAAAATTCTACACCAGCGAAGGCAATTACGACCTTGTTGGCAATAACACGCCTGTCTTCTTCGTGCGCGACCCGATGAAGTTCCCTCACTTCATTCGCAGCCAGAAGCGGCTCGCCGACTCTGGCCTGCGCGACAATCACATGCAGTGGGACTTCTGGACCAACAACCCCGAAACCGCCCACCAGGTGACCTACCTCATGGGCGTTCGCGGCTTGCCGCGCACTTGGCGTCACATGAACGGTTACGGCTCGCACACCTATATGTGGGTCAACGCCGCAGGCGAGAAGTTCTGGGTCAAATACCACTTCCACACCCGTCAGGGCATGGCGTTCTTCGACAATGCCGAAGCCTCGGCCATGTCCGGCGCCGACGCCGACTTCCATCGCCGCGACCTGTTCGAAGCCATCGCTCGCGGTGAACACCCGAGCTGGAAACTGTCGGTTCAGGTCATGCCCTATACGCAGGCGAAGGCTTATCGGTTCAACCCCTTCGACCTGACCAAGACCTGGTCGCACAGGGACTACCCGCTGATCCCCGTCGGCACGATGACCCTGAACCGCAACCCCGACAACTTCTTCGCCCAGATTGAGCAGGCGGCCTTCTCGCCGGGCAATACGGTGCCGGGCATCGGGTTGTCGCCGGACAAGATGCTGCTTGGCCGGGCGTTCGCCTACAACGACGCCCAGCGAAATCGTATCGGCACGAACTTCCACCAGTTGCCGGTCAACCAACCCAAAGTGGCCGTCAACACCTATCAGTTCGACGGTCAAATGACCTATGCGCACAGCGGGAGCGCACCAACCTATGCGCCGAACAGCGCCGGCCGCCCTTGGGCGGACGAGACCGGGCCGATCACCGACGGCTGGGAAGCTGACGGAGACATGGTTCGCAGCGCCTACACCCTTCACACCGATGACGATGATTTTACCCAACCTGGAATTTTGGTCCGCGAAGTGTTTGACGATGCGCAGCGCGCCGCCCTCGTCGACCAGGTGGCTGGCAGCCTTCTTGGAGGCGTGCGGCAGCCGGTGTTGGAGCGGGCTTTCGACTATTGGAAGGCGATCGACGCCGAAGTCGGACAGCTCATCGAGCAGAAGGTGAGGAGCGGCAGCGGCGGCAAGCCTGCTGAGGGAATGGGCGAGGGCTGACGCAGGAACGAGAAGACGAGAATGAAGAGGCAGCTCTTGAGCGGGGCTGACCAGCGACGTGTGGCCGTCCGTTCCGCCAATCAGTTCCTACGGGAAATTGCAGGACTCAGGCGACTCTTCTTCGATTCACAAGGAATATTTAGGCGACACCATGAGAGTCGCAGGTGCAGCAAGGACACTTACAAGGAGCCGTCCGGTGACCAACCAACTTCCTCGTCAAGGGTTGCACCCGTTGCACGCCATTCTGCTCGCGTTTCCGGTGGCGCTTTTCGCTGCGGCTCTGTTCTCTGACAGTGCCTACTTCAACACCGCTCAGATTCAGTGGGCGAACTTTGCGTCGTGGCTGATCGCCGGCGGTCTGTTCGTCGGCGCCTTTGCAGTGTTGTGGGCGTTGATCGAAATGGCACTAAGCGCGAAGAGATCCGCGCGCGGCTCCGTTGTCTACCTCGTCACGCTGCTCGCCATGTGGTTGGTGGGATTCATCAATGCCTTGGTTCACGCAAAAGACGCGTGGGCGGCGATGCCTACCGGTCTCTACCTCTCCGCTTTGATGACGGTCTTGGCTTTGGTGGCCGCCTGGGCAGCCCACTCCGGATTGCGCGCTGGAGATGCGCCATGAGGCTGTCAGTGTTGCCGATCTGCGGCGCGATGGTGCTGGCTTTAGCGGCCTGCGAAAAAGCACCGCCGTCGGATCAATTTGGCGCCAACCCACATCTTCCGGCCCCAAAGCGCGGCCTGTTGCCGAGCATGGTGATTTCCTTGCCCGTGGCTTGGGGCGATGCGCGGCCGACGGTGCCCGAGGGTTACCAGATCACGCCGATCGCAACTGATCTGAAAATTCCACGGCAGATTCTCCTCTTGCCCAACGGAGACGTTCTGGTGGCTGAAGGGTCGGGAGGGGCTGCTCCGGTCTTGAAGCCGAAAGACCTCATTGCCGGTTTTATCAAGAAACGCGGCAAGAGTTCAGTGAAGGGCGGGAATCAGCTGACGCTGTTGCGCGACGCCGACGGGGATGGCGTTTACGAAGTACGTGGCGTCTTTGCCGAGGAGCTTAACGCGCCCTATGGCTTGGCCTTGGTTGGCGAGGCCCTTTACGTCGCCAACCAGGACGCATTGGTGCGTTTCGATTACCGCGTCGGGCAGATTCGCGCGAGCGGGCCGCCGACCCTTGTCGCTGAACTACCCGCGGCGCTCAACCATCATTGGACTAAGGCGTTGACCGCCAGCGCGGACGGTCGCTCCCTCTACGTGGGCATCGGATCCAACAGCAACATCACCGAGCGCGGCATGGAGGCCGAAGTCGATCGTGCCCGGGTCTGGCAGGTCGATGCGCAAACCGGCGCGCACAAGCCCTACGCTACTGGCCTGCGCAATCCGACGGCCTTGGCGATTGATCCCGCATCGGGCCGGTTGTGGGTAGCCGTGAACGAACGGGATGAGATTGGCCCCGACCTTGTCCCCGACTATATTACCGCCGTTCGCGAGGAAGGCTTCTACGGCTGGCCCTACAGCTACTGGGGCCAAAACGTCGACCCTAGGGCGCGGCCGCAGAATCCGCAGAAGGTCGCCGTGGCCATCCGCCCAGACTACAGCCTCGGATCGCATGTGGCGGCGCTCGGGCTGTCATTCTCAACGCTCGCGATGGGCGGTGCGTTCGCCGAGGGTGTGTTCGTCGGCGAACACGGAAGCTGGAATCGCAACCCGCCTGTCGGCTACAAGGTCGTGTTCGTGCCGTTCCGACAGGGGGCGCCGGCTGGCGATCCGATCGACTTCGTATCCGGATTTCTCGGTGCCGATGGCAAGGCTCGTGGCCGCCCCGTCGGTGTAACGGTCGATCCACGAGGAGCCCTGCTGGTCGCCGACGACCTATCGAATACCGTTTGGCGCATCGTTCCAAACCGGGCGCCGTCCTCGGCCGCAACGACTGCGGCCGCCGCACCCCATGCGCCGGTCCCGACGACCGCGTCGCGTTGAGCGCCCGATTGCAGCAGGGGGTATCGCGAGAAGAACGGTCGCTATGATGAGATTGTTGCAGCAACCTCACGTTCTGATTGGGCTTCGTATACCGCTATTTGAAGTTCTTGTGGTAATTTTCACCACAACGCGAATACAGTCTCATCTTCGGAGACATGGATATCTTCGTCTGTCTCAAGGAACAGATGGGCTGGGCTCCTACCAGACTGCTCCTGGGGTTCGTGGAAAAGAACGGCCGCTACTCGGCAAGGAACCGCTCGCCGACGACGTGGCAGTGGTCATTCACCGCACGCCCGGCGCCCGTGCCCATCATCAAGACCGGACGACTACAATCCGAACGCTTTCATGCAGGCGTCGAGCAGACCCTCGAGGCCGTGGCGGCGCGCCCCGTCACCGCGCGCGGTTCGCGGGGCCTCCTCCACAATCAATAAGCCATTTCCTATCGCGACTCGATCCTTAAGGAGGGGCTCGCGTCCAAAGAAGTAAGGCCAGAAGGTCTCAGTGCGCGTCACCGAATAGGCCAGGTCCGTGGAAAAGCCGACAAGCTGGTTCTGGGCCAGGACACGACCTTGCTGAGCCCGCTCCACACGGACGCCGCGGCCGCCCTGGATCACAAGCCGGGCCGGCCCATGGAAGACAAGATAGCGCAACTGCAGGGTCAGCCAGGCGGTGAGCGACAGAACCCGCCAGTGGCTGCTGATGCGCAGGCGGCGCCCAATGGGCTTAGCAATCGCAGCAAGGCCGCGCGGCTGCAGCACGAGGCCGGCGCCATCCGGCAAGCTCAGCACCGTCAATTCCGCGAAAGGATCGCGCACCGCCGATACCGTGGTCAGCTCACCGGCGCCGTGGACGCGCGTGAGGAAGGTCAGCCCGGCAGCCAGACTAGTGATGGGATGGCGCCAGTCGAGCAGCCACTGGGTAGCCTTAGCTCCGGAGGCGCTTGTAGTTTGCAAATAGCCTTGTCGCACAAGCAGCTCTTCTCCCGGGTCGAGCCGAACCCCGACGGAGGTGCTCGACGCGTCGACGGGCGGTATCGTCTGGGAGACACCGGTCGTCTGAAAGCGGATCGCGGGACTTCGCACCACTGTGGGGGCGATGACCCAGTAGCAGATCAGTCGAATGAGGTAGGGGACGGCGACAATCAAGACTAAGGCCAAGGCGGCTTGCTTGAGGACAGCCCCAAGTCGGATCTGTTCTGCCCACAGCGACGCGCGCGCCCGCCACGATCCTTCCGCCTGGGTACGCTCCCTGGCAATCTGCTGGTCCAGGTCGCTCGTCCGAGGCTCAATCTGTTGATCTGCCCAACCCTGCACCTGCGGATAGCTTTGCCTAGCAGCGACAAGCCGCCGATTAACGCCCTCGGCCGCCGCAAGCCGTTGACGGTAAATGATGGCCCTTCCGCACAGCTGCCGCTTGGTCGCCTGCAAGGCCCGGAGCCGCTCGCGATCATAGTACTGGAAGGTCACGACAACCTCCCAGCGCTGTTGGAAGGCGGCCAAGGTGTTCGTCGCAGTGACGCAGGCGGCTTGGTCGGTGGCGGCGTGCTGGCGCACGCCTGAGACTTCCGTGGGGACCCTTGTTGTCTGTGCTAGCCAATCCCTGGCGTTGCGCAGCGCAGATAACTCGCCCTCCCGAGACTGGATTTCCACCTCCAGGCGGCCGTCCGAGAGGAGGGCCCGCGTGTCGGCGTCCGCCAGGCTCTTCGCCTTTTCCAGTGCGGTGCGACGACGTTTCTCCAAAGCGGCCTTCGCCGCGGCCGCCGCCGGAATGGCCTCATCGAGTTCGCTTACACCTTTGCTCTGCGCGGACACAGCGACCGTTGCCAGACGCTCGCGCGCTGCGCCTCGGACGGCCTCCAGCTCATCCTTTACCCGCTCCAATTGCGCGGCACGCTCAAGATAGGCGG
The DNA here is from genome assembly GCF_030693805.1 of Phenylobacterium sp. GTDB lineage: Bacteria > Pseudomonadota > Alphaproteobacteria > Caulobacterales > Caulobacteraceae > Phenylobacterium. The sequence goes on along the minus strand of NZ_JAUXZW010000136.1, from coordinate 2,886 downwards.
CCGGCTTGGTCCACTCGGACCGTATCCAGGGCAGAACGAATGCGGCGGCCAGGATGGCCAGGACGATCGTCAGATAGAGGATCGACTTCCTCGCCAGCCAACCAAGGATTGTCGCAATCGCCGCCATCAACCTCCCATAACACGAAGATGAACGCTCTCCCGCGAGCCTAGCGCTCGCCACTCTGCATCCGCCAGGAGACCTGGGACGGCTGACACACCGGAATTATCGGGAGCGGCCGAAAAGCAGGCGTGACCGAGGGGCCCGACTTCTCCCTACGACGTCTCGGCGTCCCGCTGCGCCCTGACGACAAGGACGTCGGACGGCACCGCTTCGACGATGCGCGGGCCCTTGCCGCCAATCATGGCGTGGAAAATCCGGCTTCGTTCGTAAGCACCGATCACCGTGAGGTCCGCGCCCTGTTCCATGATGTAGGTGCTCAGCATCACTTCTGGTGGGCCATGCTCAACAAGGGTTGTTAGCCGAGCCCGCGCGCCATCGGGTAGCTGTGCCCCATCCGTGAATTCACGGAGGGTGGCGTCCTCCATCGCTCCAAAATCGCGCGCCAGCTGAGTGTCCATCATGAGCGCCCGATAGGGCATCTCGAAAGCGTTCATGACGGCGACGTGCGCCTCTGGGAAGTACGCAGCTGCCGTTTCCAGCCCGAACCGGGCTTCAGGCGTGAAATCGGCGCCAACAAGCATATGTCCATACGGTCCGCGCGGCCGCTTTTTGACCACCAGGACGGAGATAGGCGCCCGCCGAAATAGTTCGTCGATGGTCTTGCCGAGGGGCGGCCAACCCAGACTTCGGTAGCGGCCCAATCCAACGACCGCTAGATCACACTTCTCGCGAGCAATTGCGTCGAGGATTACCTTAATCGCCGGCCCTTCTTCGACATGGATCCGCAGGCGTGGACAATTTTCGCGGACGTCGTCGCGAATCTGCGCCTCGACTAGGGCGATGCTGTTGGGCGGTCGCCGCCACGATGGAAGGCCTTGATGCTCCGGCGAGGTCAGACCATCGCCTTCTAGCGCATGGACGATCAGTAGTTCGGCATCCCATTGATTGCTCAGCTGGATGGCACGGTCCAGAGCGCGATCGCCGCGTCCGCTCAGATCCGTCGCCAACAAGATGCGTTTTGGCTGGGTGTTAGGCAAGTTTTCCTCGACCAAGATGTCACCTCTGGAGGGCGCGCAGATATTTGCCACGAGAGCCTGAACCGGCAACCTTAACGCCCGCGATCTCAAATCCAAGTCAGGTCAGAGTGATAGTCTAGCTTAGCTAGCCGGTCCGGCTTGTCGTGCATTGAAGTAGGCTGTCATCAAGCGATCCACTGCGGCGCTTGATCCAGTGGGTGGTTTGTTGAGGATGGGTGCTCTGTGGCCTGGGTGGCTGCTGCCGCCATTCGGAGGATGCGGGCGCGCATGAGCGGGGCTCAGATCTTGCTTGTTCTGATACTGGCCACACCTTTCGTGGCCAGTCTGGTGGCGGCTTGCCTGCGTCCGCTTGCCCGGAATCTCGCAGCTTCGCTTGCGACGGCGGCGACCTTGCTGATGCTGGGCTGCACTCTGGCCCTTTATCCGTGGGTGTCGGACGGCGGCGTACTGCACCTGTCGGCGCCCTGGGCGCCAGACCTAGGGTTGACCTTCGGCCTTCGCCTTGATGGGTTTTCTTGGATATTCTTGATCCTAATTGCCGGTATTGGCCTGCTGGTCAGCATTTACGCCCGCTACTACATGTCCGCCGCCGATCCAGTGCCGCGCTTCTTCTCTCTGCTCTTAGCCTTTGCTGGTGCGATGGTAGGGATCGTCCTATCGTCCAACGTCGTACAGCTGGTGGTCTTCTGGGAGACGACCAGCATCCTGTCGTTTCTGCTGATCGGCTATTGGCACTATGGCGCCGCGGCACGAGAGGGCGCCCGTATGGCGTTGACGGTGACGTCAGTCGGGGGCCTTTGCCTGCTAGTCGGCCTCTTGATGATCGCGAACGTCGCCGGCAGCTTCGAGCTCGATGCTATTCTCGCCGCCGGCCCGCAGATCCGCGCGAGCCCTGGATATGTCCCGGCGCTGCTCCTGATCCTGATGGGGGCGTTCACCAAAAGCGCCCAGTTCCCCTTTCATTTCTGGCTGCCCAACGCCATGGCGGCGCCCACGCCCGTCTCCGCCTACCTCCATTCGGCGACCATGGTGAAGGCTGGCGTATTCCTGCTGGTGCGCTTCTGGCCGGTGCTCTCAGGCACCGAGACGTGGTTCTGGGTGGTCGGGGCGACGGGCTTAATGACGGTGACGCTCGGGGCTTTCCTCGCAATCTTCCAACAGGACATGAAGGGCGTCCTGGCCTACTCGACGATCAGCCACCTGGGCCTGATCACCTTCCTCCTGGGCCTCAGCAGTCCTTTGGCATGCGTCGCGGCCATCTTCCACATCGTCAATCACGCGGTCTTCAAAGCCTCGCTCTTCATGGCGGCGGGAGCGGTCGATCATGAGGTGGGAACGCGGGATCTTCGGAAGCTCGGCGGACTTGCGCGCATCATGCCGGTCACCGCAGCGTTGGCGACGGTCTCCGCCGCCGCCATGGCGGGCGCGCCTCTGTTGAATGGCTTCCTCTCCAAAGAGATGTTCTTCGAGGCGGCGCTGGTCGCGCGGACAGGAAGCCGCTGGGATATCCTTCCACCTCTCATTGTGGTGGCGGCGAGCCTGTGTTCGGTCCTCTACTCGCTACGCTTCCTGGGCGGAGTCTTCTTTGGCAAGGCGCCAGCGACCTTTCCGCACCCGTTCAAGGAGCCGCCCTTGTGGATGGTGACGCCGATCGGGCTGCTCGCGCTGATCTGCCTCCTCGTCGGCCTTTTCCCCTCTCAGACGATCGAGCCCTATCTGCGCACAGCC
>NZ_JAUXZW010000127.1 GCF_030693805.1 Phenylobacterium sp. | reverse complement strand
CCCGGCGAGATCTGCGTGCGCAGCGTCCACGCCTTCGAAGGCTACTGGAACCTGCCGGAGGTGACCGCCGAGGCCACCCAGTATGGCTGGCTGCATACCGGCGACGTCGCGCGCGCCGATCCACAGGGCTATCTCTACATCGTCGACCGCCGCAAGGACATGATCGTCACCGGCGGCTTCAACGTCTATCCGCGCGAGGTCGAGGACGCGCTCAGCGCCCATCCGGCGGTCTCCCAGGCCGCGGTGTTCGGCGTTCCCGACGCCAAGTGGGGCGAGGCGGTGGCCGCCGCCGTGGTGCTGCGCGCCGGCGCCCAGGTCGAGGCCGAGGCGTTGATGCAGCACGTGCGCGCCCGCAAGGGTCCGGTGCAGACGCCCAAGCGCATCGACTTCATGGACGCCCTGCCCTCCACCTCGGTCGGCAAGGTCGACAAGAAGCAACTGCGCGCCGCCTTCTGGGCAGGGCGCGACCGGATGGTCGGTTGAACCCGGTCCCCATCGCCGGGCTCGCCGCGAAGCCAAAACAACGCTAGCGATTAGGCGTTCTGCGAGCCTGCGTGGAGGACGAATGCCAGTCGTTGCGGCCTACGTTTATCGGAACGGCGAGCGGATCCGCGAGATCGACCCGTTGTCGCCGGAGAGCCTCGATGTGGCGGAGCATGAATTCGCCTGGGTTGGGCTGGTCGAACCGGCGGTCGGCGAGCTGGCCGTGCTGCAGGCGCGCTTCGGACTGCATCCCCTGGCGGTCGAAGACGCCACTAACGCGCGGCAGATGCCTAAGGTCGACATCTACGGCGATGATCTCTTCGTGGTCGCCCGCACGGCCTATCTGGAGGGTGGCGAGATCGCCTACGGCGAGACCGCCGTCTTTGTCGGCCCGCACTACATCATCACCGTGCGGCACGGCTCAGCCCGCGGCCACGTCGAATTGCGCCAGCACCTGGAGGCCGCGCCCAGCCAACTCAAGCACGGGGTCGACTACGTCCTCCACGCGGTGCTCGACTTCATCGTCGACGGCTATCTGCCGATCGTCGAGGAGATCGAGGAGGAAGTGCTGGCCATGGAGCGCTACGCGCTCGACGCCTTCCTCAACCGCGAGCAGATCACCCGCATCTTCACCCTGCGACGCGAGTTGATGCGCTTTCGGCGCATCCTGGGGCCCATGGAAGAGGTGATCTCGCGGCTGGTGCACCACGATATGCCGTGCATCGACGCGGAGGTGCGCCCCTATTTCCGCGACGTTCTCGACCACATCCGCCGGGTCGCCTCGCTGGTCGAGACCCTGCGCGATGTGCTGTCGTCGGTGTTCGAGGCGAGCACCCTGCTGGAGCAGCAGCGACAGGGCACGATCACACGCCGCCTCGCCGCCTGGGCCGCCATCCTGGCCGTCCCCACCGCCATCGCCGGCATCTACGGCATGAACTTCGATTTCATGCCCGAACTGCGTTGGCGCTACGGCTATTTCCTGGTGGTCGGCGTGATCGTCTTGCTCTGCGCCATCCTCTATTCGCGCTTCAAACGGGCGCAGTGGCTCTAGAAGCCGCGGACGACGCCTTCGATCACCCGCTGCACGGCGCCTGCCGCCCAAGCCAAGACACGCAGTCATCAAGCGACAGCTCTTCCAGTTCCGGCGCCTTGCCTTGAAAAGCCGAGAGTTCGCATGCGTGCAGATCGCGTACTTATTGAGCACGACTACGCCTCGTTCGGACGATTCACAGCAAGCGTCCAACGATCGCATCGGACTTCGTTGACCCGTCTCCGCCCGGCTTGCTGATGCTCAAGGCAGACATTCGGGCAAAGGGCGAATTCATGAGTTCCAATCAATCGCGGGCGCAGGCGATCGCGCAGATCACCAACCGCGTCTCCAAGAGCTACACCCAGACCGAGCCTCTGAAGGACATCTGGGCCAGCGACGTCTTCAACCTCGCCACCATGGAAGAGGCGCTCTCCAAGAACGCCTTCAAGGCGATGAAGAACACGGTGATGACGGGCGCAGCGCTCGATCCCACCGTCGCCGAGGTGGTCGCCGCCGCGATGAAAGAATGGGCTATGGCCAAGGGGGCCAAATTCTTCTCCCACGTCTTCTATCCGATGACGAACATCACCGCCGAGAAGCACGACGGCTTCATCATCACCAATCCGGAAGGCGGATCGATCACGGAGTTCACCGGCAGCCTGCTGATCAAGGGTGAGCCGGACGGCTCTTCCTTCCCCAATGGCAGCCTGCGTATGACCAACGCTGCGCGCGGCTATACCGCCTGGGACCCGACCAGCCCGGCCTTCGTCATGACGACCGCCAATGGCGCCGTCCTGATGATCCCCAGCGTCTTCGTCTCCTGGACCGGCGAAGCGCTCGACAAGAAGATCCCGCTGCTGCGCTCGAACCTCGCGGTCAACAGGGCCGCCCAGAAGGTTCTGACGCTGATGGGCGAGACCGAGATCGGCACGGTCAATTCCAGCTGCGGCGCCGAGCAGGAGTACTTCCTGATAGACGAGAACTTCGCCAACGCCCGCCCCGATCTGCTGCTGTGCGGGCGCACCCTGTTTGGCGCCTCGGCCGCCAAGGGCCAGCAATTCGACGACCATTACTTCGGCGCGATCCCGGCCCGCGTCCAGGTGTTCATGCAGGACTTTGAAGACAAGCTGTATCGCCTGGGCATTCCCGCCAAGACGCACCACAATGAAGTGGCGCCCGGTCAATTTGAACTCGCACCCTACTTCGAAGCCGCCAACGTCGCCGCCGATCATCAGCAGTTGATGATGACGATCATGAAGTCGAGGGCGAAAGAGCACGGGTTCATGTGCCTGCTGCACGAGAAGCCGTTCGCCGGCGTCAACGGTTCGGGCAAACACGTCAACTGGTCGGTCGGCAACGCCACCCAAGGCAACCTGCTCGATCCGGGCGACACCCCGCACAGCAATCTGAACTTCCTGTTGTTCTGCGGCGCGGTCATCCGCGGCGTGCATCTCTATGGTCCGCTGCTGCGCGCCGTCATCGCCTCGGCCTCGAACGACCACCGACTCGGCGCCAATGAGGCGCCGCCGGCGATCATGTCTGTCTATCTGGGCGACCAGCTCGAAAGCGTCTTCCAGGACATCAAGACCGGCGAGCTTCTAGCCAAGGCCGAAGGCGGCATGATGGACATGGGCCTGTCCCAGATCCTGAAATTCAAGCGCGACCCGGGCGATCGCAACCGCACCTCGCCGTTCGCCTTCACCGGAAATCGCTTCGAATTCCGCGCCGTCGGCTCGTCGCAATCGGTGTCTGGGCCGCTGGTGGCGATGAACACGATCCTGGCCGACTCGCTGAACTGGATGGCCGGAAAGCTGGAAGCCGCCCTCGCCTCGAAATCCGACCAGACCCAGGCGGTCATCGTCGTTCTGCAGGAAGTGATGGAGAAGCACGGCCAGGTCGTCTTCGGCGGCAACGGCTATTCGACGGACTGGCACAAGGAAGCGGTCGAAAAGCGCGGGCTGCGCAATCTGCGCACCTCGGCTGAGGCCCTGCCCGTGTTCAAGGAACAGCCGATCGTCGAGCTGTTCGAGACCACCGGCGTCCTGTCGCCCAAGGAACTGGCGAGCCGCTTCGACGTCTACGCCGAGCAATACGTTCAATCCATCGAGGTCGAGGCCAAGCTGGTCATCAACATCGCCACCACCAAGATCTATCCGGCGGCGGTCGAGCATATCACGGCGGTGTCGAAAGCGGCCAAGCTCGGGCTCTCCGACAATGGCTTGGGCGGCGCCGTCGAGAACGCCAATGCGATGATGGCCGACGTCGCCAAATTGCAGGCGGAGATCGGAAAGCACGATTTCGACTCGATCGAAGCGCATCTGAAATTCTGCTCGGAGAAGATCTGCCCGCTCATGCTGTCGGTGCGAAAATCCGCCGACGCCCTGGAAGGCGTAATCGACGACGAGCTATGGCCGCTGCCGAAGTATTTTGAGATGTTCAACATCAAATGAGACGCCCCGGCGCGGCGGGGTCAGAGAGACGGCTTCGCCGCGCCGGCATGTTTCTGGCGGATTGGCGCCAGGGCGATCGCTGGAACGCCGCTGGCGGGCCTGGCAGGACTCATACCGCCCACGGGGGCGCTATCCCCGGTCACCAATAATCGCTCTTTCCGCCGTCGGCCAACAGCGTGCGGCCAGTGAGCCAGCGCGACTCCCCGGAGGCCAGAAATCCGACGATCGCCGCGATGTCGTCCGATTGGCCGATCCGTCCAAGCGGTGTTTCGCTCAACGTCCGTTCGCGATAGCCGGGCGGCAGATCAGCGGAGCCCTCGGTTTCGATCATCCCAGGCGCGACGCAGTTCACCGTGATATTGCGGGGGCCGAGTTCCTTCGCAAAGCTTCGCGTCAAGCGGCGAACCGCCGCCTTGGTCGCGGCGTAGACCGTGTCGCCGCTTCCGCCGCTGAATGAAACCCGCGACGACAGATTGATGATACGACCGCCCGATGCAGGAAAATGCGGCAGCGACGCCTGTGTCACCATAATAGGTCCCAGTACGTTCGTACCGAACATTTCGTGGAAGTAGATTGGATCGACATTCGGAAACGGCTGTCTGCGTTGCATCGCGGCGTTGTTGACGAGAATATCGATCCGCTCGAACCGCTTGACCGTCTCATCGATCAGGGTGACGACGTCGGATTGCTCGGAAACATCGGCCTGCACACTGATCGCCGTACCCCCGTTGCTTTCAATGACGCGTACAACGTCCTTCGCCGCCGTTGCGTTCGAAACAAAGTTGACGACGACCTTTGCGCCCCGCCCGGCCAGCTCAACCGCAATCGCCGCCCCGATGCTGCGAGAGCCGCCGGTGATCAGCGCAACCTTATCCTGCAAATCGGAGCGTGCCATTTGTAGTCAGCCCTTTGAAAGCCCGTGGTTCAGTGTGAGGACGGCAGCCCGTCCAGCCTGAGTGCGAACAGTGGGTGCGCCGTCGTAGATTGGCGCCGAGGGTGAAATCGTACCAACAAACTTCGCGGCAGCCCGTGGCAGGTCGCGGACAAACCTGGAAATGGATTATTAGATTCAACGACTTATGCTAGCATCGTGGATGTGACTGGACACTGGCGGAGCGCTGCTGGTGCGTCCGACAGAAGTCCGACTACAGCGCCAAATCGTCCAGATAAATCAGCTACTTCTGGCAGACCGACACCGCTGAGGCGTCGCAGCCGTTGGTCACACCTCTCAATCGAGAGGTACCTCACGCGAGAATTTTCGCCAACCCGCCAAAGAGAGTTGCAACCGGATGCAGCACTGCCGGCTACGCCGGAAATGGTCGAGTCAGACATGTTTTGTTCATGTTTTGGTCACGTTTTAACACTCCGCTTGAGATAGGATGTTTCCTTAGGTGGGCCCGCGTACGCGGTGGCGGCCCGGCCACGGCCGGGACTGGAACAATTCGAGGAGAGATCACGTATGGCTGGGCTCCAGCTGGCGCGCGACGACGTGCGCGCTGAAGGCATAGCGGAATGGATGGAGCGGCGGCGGCGAGAGGTCGCGGCGCGAGGGCCAGAGGCAGAGCTCGCAGGCCGCACTGCGTGGGCGTCCGGAAGCATCGCGGGCGAACGCCCGTACGCGCCAAGGCCTTCCGATGTCGTGACCCTCGGGGCGCGCAGCATAGAGCAGGGCCGAGGGGCTGGACGAAGCAATGCCGTCGCCGGCGGCTCGACGTTCAGGCCGGCATCCAGCCAGACGCCCACAGGTTGGGCCCCCGCGCAGGCCCAAGTGAGATCGGTGGCGTATCAGCCGACCTCGACCGCCGGGCCACCGGCCGCCGCGAGAGCTGCGCCGCGACCGACCCAAGAAGACGAGATGACACAACTCCGGCGCGAGCAGTCAGCCTTCAACCACGTCGTGCGGGAAGAGTCCGGTCGCAACTGGTGGATGGCGATCCCTGCGCTCGCTCCTATGGCGGTCCCACTGCTGGCAGAAGGTGCAGGGCTCCTGGCTGCGCTTGTGGCCACGTCTCCCATCAAGAACGCTCCACTGAACTTCGCGGAACGGGAGATTGGCCTGGCGCCTCGACCCGCCCCAGGATCGCAACCTCTAAGCAGGCCAGAGAAGGGGGTTATTCGCCAAGCCGGGAGGGAGAGACTTGCCCGCGCCAATGGGATGTCAGCAGCGGAAATGAAAGCGAGAGTTCATCACAGCAGACCGTTGGAGTACGCGCACCTGTTCCCCAAAGCAGACCCCCAACTCTTTGGCCAACCTCTGGGCGCTTCGAGACGCGGCGCACAAGATTGCGTCGGCGGAATGGACCGCGTTTCGCGCAGCCCTCAAGGGTCGCATACCGACGCAAGCCGAGGTTATGGCTGTAAAGCTCAGGATCGATCGGCTCGTAAATGCCTATGTTCGCCGGCCTGGAGTACCAAGATCCCGCACGCCCGTGGATGAAGGAGGTCCGCTTTGACCATCACCGTTCGTGAAGCGGCCGCAGCTCTGGAGGAGCTGGGACGTTGCGTAGGACCCGAGAGGATCATTCGGCGAAGATCATCGATCGCGTTCGGGAATTGCTCGGGCGCGAACTGCCGCCGGATCTTGAAGAGTTCTATCGTGAGCGGATCGCCCGCATTGGCGATTTCGACGCTGTTTTCCCCCACTGGAACGCGCGAGTTGGATGGAGGCCGATGGCGACCGAGGTGACGGAACTCGCCCACGTCAACGCCGTGCCGCTGTTCAACGACGGATGCGGCAACCTATTCGGGTTGGACCTCCTATCCGAGAACACCGCCCCGGCCGTCTACTTCTTCGATCACGAGTTTGGCTTCGAAAAGCCCGAGTACGCTGCGGGGTCAGCCCTAGGACCGTTCTTGCTGCTCGCACAGCACGATCAGGCCATCCAGGAGGGCCGAGCCCCCAGCTGGGAACTCGCAGTCGATCCTGACATCGATAAGTGTCCCCGCGCTCCACCTATCTGGCTGGCCGGCTAACGCCCCCAAGCGGCGAGTAAACACGCAGCATTTTCAATAGCTGGGCAGAGTGTGAGGCCGGTTGGTCAAGGCCCGGCAGGGAGCCCAACTGCAGCACCAAATCGTCCAGATAAATCGAGACGAGCTTCTCCACCTCAGCGCGGCCGAGCAGTTTAAATTCGCCCCTCGAAAGCGCTGCTGGTGGGCCCGGCAGGACTCGAACCTGCAACCAGACCGTTATGAGCGGCCGGCTCTAACCATTGAGCTACAGGCCCAGCGGGGCTGTGTGTAGCGTCCGCCACGACGCTTGTCGACGCGCTCGCGGGCCTTGCGCGGAGCCCGCCAGCACGTACAGCCTGCATTCAGGTGACGCTCGCTAGGTCTGCGCAGCTGATCCCGCTCCCCCTGGAGACTGCCTCGATGAAATCCTCGCTCCGCGCCGCCACCCTTTGCGTCCTGATGGCCGCTGCTGTCGCCGCGCCGCCCGCGTTCGCCCAGACGGCGCCGGCCGCCGACACCATGTTCCGCGCCACCACCCTGAACCTGCAAGCCTACGGCGAAGTGCGCGCCGCGCCGGACATCGCCACCATCAGCCTGGGCGTGATGACCGAAGCCAAGACCGCCAGCGAAGCCATGCAGGCCAACGCCACGCGCATGACCCAGGTGATCGCGGCCCTGCGTCGCGCGGGTGTCGCCGAGCGCGACATCCAGACCTCAGGCCTCAACCTGAACCCCCAGTACGTCTATGAGCAGAACGTGGCTCCGCGTCTGAGCGGCTACCAGGCGACCAACCAGGTGAGCATCACCGTGCGCGACCTGAAGAAGCTGGGCGCCGCCGTCGACGCCACCGTGGAGGCCGGCGCCAACCAGGTGAACAGCATCAGCTTCGGCCTGAACGATCCCACCGCGGCTGAAAACGCCGCGCGCGAGGCTGCGGTCAAAGCGCTGGGCGCCAAGGCAGACCTCTACGCGCGGGCCACCGGCTATCGGATCGGGCGACTGGTGTCCTTGAGCGAAGGCGGCGGCTATTCGCCGTCCCCGCCGCCGATGCCGATGGTGTCGATGGCGCGGATGGAGAAGGCCGACTCCACGCCCGTGTCGCCGGGCGAACTGCGGGTGCGGATCGACGTTTCAGGTCTCTACGAGCTGACCCGCTAGCGGGCGAGGCCGGCGTTCCGAAGCGCGGTGTCGATGCGCTCGGTCATGATCCTGCTGGGGAACGTGCGTTCCCCGTCCATGACCGCGGCGTAGACCAGCTTGCGTCCGGTCACCGGCCCCGCGCTCCAGGCGATGGTGCGCGCGGCGTCCTTCGGATTGTCGCAGGTCGACGCGCGCGACCGCCCGTCCGCGGCCACCGCCTTGAGCAGATCGCCAACCCGGCGGCTGTCGGGCGCGTCACAGGCCGCGAGTTGCCGCGCGCAGACCATGTGGGTGTTGTAGCGGTAGATCACGCGCCCCGATCCAGCCTCGGCCACCAGCAGGCAGGTGGACGGATCGCCCACCGCGCCGGAGATCGCGTCGGTGAGCGCCGTCTGGTCAACGTCGGACGGCAGGTCGGATCCGCAGGCGGCGAGCGCCAGCGCGCAAACCGCCGTGATGAAGGCGGCGGCGGCCGCGCGCGGTTTCACGCTACGGACTTGATCTCGTTGCCTTCGCCCAGCAGCACGACGGAAGGATGGTAGTTGCGCGCTTCTTCCGCGGCCAACTGGCAGTAGGAGATGATGATCACCTTGTCGCCCTGCTGGACCAGGCGGGCCGCGGCGCCGTTCACGCCGATCACCCGCGAACCACGCACGCCCTCGATCGCATAGGTGGTGAAGCGCGCGCCGGTGTCGATGTTCAGCACGTCGACCTGCTCGTGCGGCAGGATGCCCGAAGCCTCCAGCAGATCGCTGTCGATGGTGATGGAGCCTTCGTAGTGAAGATCGGCCTGGGTCACCGTCGCGCGGTGCAGCTTGGCCTTCATCATGGTCAGCATCATCGGCGCGAACACTCCAATGCGACGGCGTCGGCCCGCTGAACATCGCGGAGCCAGAGCCGGGCCAGCGGATATACTTATCACAGGCCCTCAGCGCAATCACCGCGCCGGGTCGGGCGTAGCGCGCATCGCCGCAGGCCGAACAAGCGCAAGGTTCGGTTCACCACGCTTCCACGCGAAAGCTTAAGCTTGAACCCCCTATGGTTGTATTCGGGGAGGCGCTAACTATGGACCCAATCGCTGCGGCTTTTTACGGCGTTCTGGCGGCGCAACGCCGCATGACGGAAAGACTTGGCCAGATCGAGCAAGCCCTGGATCCTGAGTCCGAGCCGGGCGCGTCGACGGCTCCGCAGGCCGGGTCCCTGCCCGCCCCAGCCAGATAACGCCCAGAGGTGTGGGGCCGGACAGGCGACGCCCTCGCCCGCGTCGCGGCACGTCTGGCGCCGTCAGTTCTGCGTATCCGCAGCGCCCTGGTGCGTATCGTCAGGCGCGAC
>NZ_JAUXZW010000124.1 GCF_030693805.1 Phenylobacterium sp. | reverse complement strand
ACTGGATGTTCAGCGACGTGTCATACCGAAAGGCGCTGGCCGACCTGATCGTGGCTGTGCGCCGTGTCCAGATCGACTTGCGCATCCCAGCCACCCTGACCGATGTCCAGATTGCGGGGAAGCTCTTGCGGAACTACGGCTTCTGGACGGTTCCACGCCCGACGACGACCTGGGAGAAAACCCGCGTGCTGAGCCGCTTCCTGGCCACCTACGCAACGATCTTCATGAAGGCCCGCAAAACCGTTCGCAACGAACGCCTGCACACGCGCCAGCAGAGTGCGCGGGCACACACATGACCAACAGTTGGACCAAGGTCCGCCAGATCGAGCGGGCCTGCATCGCATCTTGAACCTCTCAAAACTCAGTTTGGCCCTCTGTTCAGCGTTCGTTGTGACAGCGGGAGGAACAGATCGGTCAAGCGGCTGCCTCGTGGTGGACACTGCGTTGGTCAACTTATCCCAAAAGCGCCTGCTTAAACCTGTGGAAAACTGCGGGCACAACTCCCCCAGGCCGCAGCGGCATTGACTTGCCAAGCAGTGCGCAAAAATCAGGCAGAAACAAGATTCGGTGGATTCGGGGGCTGGCGTGGCGGAGCCAAATGCCCAGAGGCAAGTAAGAACGCGTTGTCGTCACTGATCTAGGCAACCAGTGCTCGTCCTGCCACGGGTCCCTCGAGTAGGTGATTGGAGCGAGCGTTGCCGGCACCCGTCAGTTGCGACATTCCAGCATCAGGTGCAGCCGAGCTGCCTGCTCCGCCAGAGCAGGTCACTTCGTCTCCACGGCAGCGCCTGTTCTGAGGCTGAAGCGCTCCGGAAATCGCATCCCATCAGAAATTACAGAATACAATTCAAGAACAAATTGGCATCTGTATTTTCCAAATCTTTATGCCCAAGCCCAGCGCGTCACTGGCGTTTTTGCCTCCAGCCGTCGAAAACCAGTTGGCAGAGTTGGGCGCCAATCTGCAAATAGCGCGCAAGCGGCGTGGTGAGTCGCGCGCGGCATGGGCGTCGCGCCTGGGCGTCACGTCGCCCACGCTGCTGCGCATGGAGCGTGGTGATCCCAAGGTCTCGATGGGCACCTACGCCACCGCACTTTGGCTCAGCGGGCGGCCCGATCAGTTGCCCCTCGCGGCGGCCCCCCAGCTGGTCTACGCCGCAGCCGAAGCAGAGGCACGCAAGGTCTCCGGCGCGGTTC
>NZ_JAUXZW010000114.1 GCF_030693805.1 Phenylobacterium sp. | reverse complement strand
TGCTGCAGCACCTGCTGGTCCACTGTCGGATTCTCGATGGGTGTCAGGCACTCGACGCGGCGGTCGAGATTGCGCGGCATCCAGTCGGCCGAGGAGATGAACACCTTGGTTTGCGCCGACGGCATCGGCGCGCCGTTGGCGAAGGCGACGATGCGGGCGTGCTCCAGGAAGCGGCCGACGATGCTCTTGACCCGGATGTTGTCCGACAGGCCCGGCACGCCCGGGCGCAGGCAGCAGACGCCGCGGATCACCAGGTCGATGCTGACGCCGGCCTGGCTGGCCGCGTAAAGGGCGTCGATGATCACCGGGTCGACCAGCGCGTTGAGCTTGGCCCAGATCGCCGCGGGCTTGCCGGCGCGCGCGTTCTCAGCCTCGCGCAGGATCAGGCTCAGCAGGTCCTGCTTCATGGTGATCGGCGAGAACGACAGCTTTTCCAGTCGTTCAGGGCGCGCGTAGCCGGTGATGAAATTGAACAGCCGCGTGGAATCGCGGCTCAGCACCGGGTCGGTGGTGAACAGCGACAGGTCCGTATAGATGCGCGCCGTCACCTGGTGATAGTTTCCGGTGCCGAAGTGGCAGTAGGTGCGCAGGCCTTCGCCCTCGCGGCGGACCACCACCGACAGCTTGGCGTGGGTTTTGTACTCCACGAAGCCGAAGACGACGTGGACGCCGGCCCGCTCCAGATCGCGGGCCCAGCGCATGTTGGCCTCTTCGTCGAAGCGCGCCTTGATCTCCACCAGGGCGGTGACGTTCTTGCCGCTCTCCGCCGCCGCAATCAGCGCCGCGACGATCGGACTGTTGGGCGAGGTCCGGTAGAGCGTTTGCTTGATCGCCAGCACGTTCGGGTCGCTGGCCGCCTGGCGCAGGAACTGGACCACCACGTCGAAGCTCTCGAACGGGTGATGGACCAGGATGTCCTTCTCGCGGATCGCAGCGAAGCAGTCGCCGGCGTGGTCGCGGATTCGCTCGGGGAAACGCGCCTCGAACGGTTTGAACGTAAGGTCAGGACGATCCGATGCGATCAGCTGCGACAGCTCGTCCAGGCCCAGCAGCCCGTCGATGAGGATCACGTCCTCGGGGTTGGCCTTCAGCGCGCCGCAGATGAAGTCGCGCAGCTCCTCCGGCATGGCGGTCTCGATCTCGACGCGCACCACCGAGCCCATGCGACGCTGTTTGATCAGCGCCTCGAACTCGCGGACCAGGTCATCGGCCTCTTCCTCCATCTCCACATCGCTGTCGCGGATCAGGCGGAACACACCCTGGGCCTCGACGTCGCAGCCGGGGAACAGGTGGTCGAGGAACAGGGCGACCATGTTTTCGAGCGACAGGTAGCGGCGCTCGGTCGAGCCGGCCTGCGCGGGAATTTCCCAGAAACGGGCGACCTGGGCCGGGATCGGCATCATCGCGTACAGCGGCCGTGAATCGGTGGCCCGCTTCAGCTTCAGCACCAGCGAGAACGCCAGGTTCGGGATGAACGGGAACGGGTGCGCCGGATCGATCGCCAGCGGGGTCAGCACCGGGAACAGGCGTGTCAGGAACTGCTCTTCAAGCGCCGCGCGCTCGGCGGGCGTGACATGGTCAGGGGCGACCAAATGCAGGCCTTGGCTGCTCAGCTCGGTGCAGAGCTGGCCCCAGCGGATCTGCTGATCGGCCATCAGGTCGGCGGCGGCGGCGTTGATTCTCAAGAGTTGCTCGGCCGGCGCCAGGCCGTCCTGGCTGAGCACGCGCACGCCCTCGCGCACCTGCGCCTTCAGGCCGGCGACGCGCACCATGTAGAATTCGTCGAGGTTGTTGGCCGAGATCGCCAGGAAGCGCAGCCGCTCCAGCAAGGGGTGGCGCGGATTGTGGCTCTCTTCCAGCACGCGCCGGTTGAACGCCAACCACGACAGTTCGCGGTTGAAGAATCGTTCGGTGCTGTCGGCCAGCGTCTGGTCCCACCCGAGCTGGAGTCTCGCGCCCTCATTGGCGGGGCGAGGGGGAGTGGGCGCGGCATAGGTCATCGAGAAAGGCGCTCCGCCTGGAAGATCCGGACGCATTCTGGCCGGAGGAACTGCATTGGCCCTAAGTGTTCACGGAAAAAGGTCAAGATTCTGATTATCGCCCTCAAGCACCGATCTGGCGAGGGCGCGCGAAACGGGTCGTCCTGCGGCGTCGGCCGCTTCGTCCAGGCGCATGACCATTTCGCGGGCATACGGGATCGACCGCTCCATCCGCCGCAGCAGATAGGGATAGACATCCTTGGTCGGGCGAATGCTCCGCTGGCGGAAGAATTTTCTCAGCACCGCCTCCAGGATCTCGTCGTCGGGTTCCTGGATCTCGGCCACCGGCAGCGCGTTGAGCCGCGAACGAAGGTCGGGGACCTCGGCCGGCCAGGCCGCTGGCGGCGTGCGCGCGGTGAGCAACAGGCTGGCGCCCTCGCGCGCCGCCATGTTGATCAGGTGAAACAGGGCCTCGGCGGGCGCGCCGCGGTCCACGTCCTCGATCAGTGCGGGTCGCCCGGCCGCCGCCGCGAGATCGGGCGTCAGCCGCTCAAGCATCGCCGCACCGGTTTCGGTGGCCCAGACACGGCCGAGATGGGTCTTGCCGACGCCTTCAGGCCCCACCAGCACCAGACAACCGCCGTGCCAGTTCGGCCACGTGGCGAGCGCCGCCAGGGCCTGGGCGTTCGCCGCGCCAGCCTGGAAGTCGTCACGGTTATAGGCGGCGGGGCGCTCGAGGCTCAGCCGTAGCTGTCGCACCATGAGGCGGGTCCGAGGCTGAAAAGGAGACCGGTGGGATTCCAGCGTGTTCGTGCCGGATATTGCGGGCGAATAGAAGGCGGCGACGCGCCTAATCCACAACGCCGGTGGTCGGCCGGTCGCGCGCCGCCATCAGCGACCAGCCTTCGGGCTTCAGCAACTCCAGCGGAGAGAACCTCACCTTGTAGTTCATCTTGGCGCTGCCGCGCACCCAGTAGCCCAGATAGACGTAGGGCAGGCTGGTCAGACACGCCTGGATGACGTGGTCGAGGATCACGAACGAGCCCAGGCTGCGGCGCGCCATGCCGGGATCATAGAAGCTGTAGACCA
>NZ_JAUXZW010000113.1 GCF_030693805.1 Phenylobacterium sp. | reverse complement strand
GGTGTTCATCAGCACTTCAGTGCGGCCGGAGTCGCGGGCCGCCTGCAGGTCGGCGTCGGTGGTGCGGCCGCCATTGAACATGAACAGCAACGCAGCGACGGCCACGATGGCCACGAGGGCGGCGACCCACCAGCCGGCATTGGAGGCCGCGCGCGGCGCCTCGACAACGTCGCGGCGCACGACAGCGGGTTCTTCGATCACACGGCGTTCGACGTAGGGCTCGTTCGGGCTGGACATTCTGACGCCTCCTGGCGGCGGCGCTGGTGGCGCCCCTGGACCAGAGAAACGGTACGCCGCTGAATGAGGTTCCCGTGCGCGGCGCTGGCGACCTCAGGGACGCTGCAGCACCAGGGTCGACCAGGCGTCCCGATGGAGCCGCCGCAACACGCGAAAGCCCCGCGATCGATAGGCCGCGAACACCCGGCGTTCCTGGGCGCGCAACAGGCCTGAGAGGATGGCGATCCCGCCCGGCTTCAGGGCCCCTCGGATGTCCTGCGCCAGCGCGACCAGCGGCGGCGCGAGGATGTTGGCGAACACCAGGTCGTAGGGCGCGCCGGCGCGCAGGGTCGGGTGACCTAGGCCGGAGGCGTGGACGAAACGCACGCGAGCGCGGTTCAGCCTGGCGTTCTCGCCGGCGATCCGCACCGAGGGGCGGTCGATGTCGGACCCTACGGCGAGGCGCGAGCCGGTGCGCGCGGCGGCGATGGCCAGCACGCCGGTGCCGGCGCCGACATCCAGCACCTTGTGGAAGCGCCGCGCCTTCAGCAGGGCGTCATAGGCGCTGAGGCAGCCGACGGTGGTGCCGTGGTGGCCTGTGCCGAAGGCGGCGCCCGCCTCGATGCGCAGGTTGACGGTGCTGGCCGGCGCCAGGCCACGGTCGTGGGCGCCGTAGACGAAGAAGCGCCCCGCGCGCACGGGCGGCAGGCCGGAGAGCGCCATGGCCAGCCAGTCGGCGTCGGCGAGCGCCTCGCTGGCGACACGCAGGTCAAAGCCGCGCAGGAGGGCCTCAATGATCTCGGCTTCGGCGGAGGAGGTGGGGAAGGCGTCGATGCGCCAGATCTCGCGCGCTTCATCCTCTTCCAGGATGGAGTAGGTGGCGGCTTCGGTGACGGGGTGGTCGTCGAGCGCACGGGCGGCGGCTTCAGCTTCGGCGCGTGCGCCGCGGGCGGTGATCTGCAGGGCCTGCTCGGTCATGCCGCCCCGTCTAGTGGCCGCGGCGGCGAAAGGCGAGCGGGTTCAGCCTTCGGGCGGCGGAGCCTCGGGTTCCGGCGCGGGGGGCGGCGGGCCGAGGCCGGCCAGGGTGTTTCCGTCGATTGAGGGGATGCTGACCTTCACCGGCGCCGGCGGCTCGTAGGCGGCGAACTCGTAGCGCGGGGGCGGGTCGTCCGGCGGGATGTAGGCCGCCTGATAGGCTTCGTCTGGCGCGGCGGGGGCAGGGGCGTTCGCCTTCAGCGCATCGGTGCCGATGACGTAGTCGGGTACGGGACCATTCCAGGTCTGTAGGCCGCCCTCGAAGTCGTGTTGCGCGCGCTCGCCGGAGGCAGGCATCTCAATCTGAGGCCCGCGTGGGCCGTCGGAAAGGGCGAGGGTCGGCTTCATGGTTGCGCCGGCCCATAGACCGATGACGGCGGCGATGGCGATACCGGAGAACAGCGCCTTCACGGTGGTTCCTCCGCGGATTCGCTGCATAAGCGCCCGGATGGCGGAAAGGTTCAAGCGGGGGAAGGCATGCGCGTCTGGGCGCCGGCGAAGGCGGCCGCCGCCGAGCGACGGGCGACGGGCGGGGCGGGGCCTAGCAGGCGGCTGATGGCGGTGACCGCGAGCACCCAGGGCAGGCTGTTCTGCACCAGGATGAAGCTTTCGGAGAACAGGCTGAGGGCGAACACGGCGACGAACAGCGTCGACCAGTAGCCGTCCTGCACCTTGGCGTGACGGCCGACGGCCGCGCCGAGGGCCAGCGCGAAGATCAGGCCGAACAGGGCCACGCCGATCTGGCCCAACTGGATGAGCAAATCGAGCCAGCCGTTGTGGGCGGTCGGAACCACCCATTGAAGCTGGGCGCGGATCCATTCGGCCGGCGCCGAGTGCGGTCCCCAAAAGGCGCCGTAGCCGTATCCCAGCAACGGGCGGTCGCGGTAGGCGCGCAGCACGGCGGCCCAGATGTCGGTTCGTCCGGTGAGCGACGGATCCTTGCCCAGGGCGGCGAAGAACATGTCCGGGGCGACGAGATAGGCCATCGCCAGCGCGCCGAGCGCGGTGACGCCCAGCCAGACGATAGCGACCGTGGTCGCAGGCCCCCGGCGCATGATCAGCAGGGTGATGGCGCCGGCGCCGACCAGCAGCAGAGCCAGCAGCGAGGTGGCGGACCGGGTCATGATCACCAGACCGGCGCAAGCCACGAAGGTCAACGCCCACAGCCAGCGGCGCTGCCGCGACAGGATCATCGCCGCGGTCGCCGACACCGCACCATAGACCATCATCGCGCCCATCTGGTTCTTCTCGTACCAGAGGCCGCGCCAGGCGCCGGCGTTGACGTCGGCGTGGACGCCCAGGCTGGGCATGGCCAGGCAGACGAAATAGCTGCCCAGCGCCAGCACCAGGAACGATCCGGCGAGCAGCTCGGCCAGGCTGCGTCCGTTGTAGCTGGCGGTCAGATAGACGCCGAACAGCGTCGCCGCGGCGACCGCGATGGAGCGGCGGAAGGTCACGCCAGGCTCAATGGACCAGTAGGACGACAGGAAGGCCCAGCCGACCAGCAGGGCGAACGCCAGCGCCGGCGCCCAGTGCCGGGCGAGGTCGCGCCAGCGCAGCAGCGCCAGCCCCGCCACCACCGCATAGACCGGCAGCCAGATCAGCCGCAGCACGGGAATCGCGTCGCCGCCGGTCTGCTTAGGATCGAGGAGGGGGCCGATCAGCGCGTTGGACATCATCAGCACGACGATGGCGGCGAACAGCATCTCGAGGCCGCGCACTGCGGTCAGTCTGGGTTCGTTCGCCATGAGCGCGCGCCTGTGCCAATACGGCGCGGAAAGTCGCCCGCCCGCGCCGGTTCGCACGCCGTGCTGCAAGGTCGGGACCTTGGGGAAGCGCTTACGGAGACCCGAGCATGAGCAAGTATCAGCTGCTGTCCGAACGCCTGGCCGCGCGCACGGACGCCGTCTGGCGGGCGGGATTCGCCGAACTGGAGGAGGTGCTGGGCTTCGCCCTGCCGAAGGCGGCGCGCAGCACCGGCGCCTGGTGGGCGAACACGCCGGACAAAGCCCACGCGCGCGCCTGGCTCGATCAGGGCTGGGAGGCCTCTCAGGTCGACCGGGAGGCCGAAACGGTGACGTTCCGGCGTGTCGCCGCGGCGGTCGCCGAGCCGGTAGCCAAGGCGCCGGCCGAAACCCGTGCGCTAGGGATGACCGCGCTGGTCGGCGCTGCGGCCGCGGTGCTGGGCGTGGCGTTCAGCCTGCTGCGCCGTCGGCGCTAAGCGCGATCAGCCGCGCTCGACGAAGCTGTCGATGACCCGCTTCTCGCCGGCTTTCTCGAAGGTGACGGTGAGCTTGTTGCCTTCGACGCCGGTGACTTCGCCGTAGCCGAACTTCTGGTGGAAGACGCGATCGCCGCGGGCGTAGTCGCTGGAATGCGACGGCGCGGAGACGGCGACCAGGCGACCTTCGCCTTCCAGCACCGGCTGGCGGCCCGGGTGGCTGCCGCGGTAGTTTCGTTCCTGGGCGCGGCGCCAGCCTGGCGACGAATAGCCGTCGCCGAAACTGGAGCTCTCGTCCCAGCGCGAGCCGTGCTGCTGCTGCATGCCGGGTCCGCCGCCGTAGTAGCCCGTCTCCGAGGCCGCCTCGACATTGGCCAGCGGCAGCTCGTCGACGAAGCGCGAGGGAAGCTGGCTGGTCCAGCGGCCATAAACCTGCCGATTGGCGACGAAGGAGATACGGGCCTCCTCGCGCGCCCGGGTGATGCCGACATAGGCCAGCCGGCGTTCCTCCTCGAGGCCCTTCTCGCCCTTCTCGTCGACGCTGCGCTGAGACGGGAAGACGCCTTCCTCCCAGCCGGGCAGGAAGACCAGCGGGAATTCGAGGCCTTTGGCGGAGTGCAAGGTCATGATCTGCACCGCGTCGGCGGCAGGGCCGCGATCGAGGTCCATGACCAGGGAGACGTGCTCCAGATAGGAGCCCAGGTCCTCGAACGAACCCATGGACTGGACCAGCTCCTTGAGGTTTTCGAGCCGGGTCTGGGCGGTAGGGGTGCGGTCGAGTTTCAGGGCGTCGGTGTAGCCGCTTTCCTCCAGCACCATCTCCATCAGGCGAGGATGGGCGATGCGCTCGGCCTCGGCGCGCCAGCGGTCAAGGTCGCGCAGGAAGGTCGCCAACGCGGTGCGGGTGCGCGCGGCCAGCTCGTCGGTGAGCGCGAGCTGGCGGGCGGCGATGCTGGCCGGGACCTGCTGGGCGCGGGCGATCTGCAGCAGCTTCTGCACCGTGGTCTCGCCGATGCCGCGCTTGGGCACATTGACGATACGCTCGAAGGCCAGGTCGTCGTCAGGGGACTGGATCAGCCGCAGGTAGGCGTGGGCGTCGCGGATCTCGGCGCGCTCGAAGAAGCGGGGGCCGCCGATCACCGTGTAGGGGATCTGCAGCATGACGAAGCGTTCTTCGAAGGCGCGCATCTGGAACGAGGCGCGCACCAGGATGGCGACGTCGCGGTAGCGGCGGGCAGGCCGGTCGGTGGAGCCGCGCTTGGCACGCTCGATCTCCTCGGCGATTAGGCGGCTCTCGGCCTCGCCGTCCCAGACGCCGCGCACCACGACCTTTTCGCCACCGTCGGCCTCGGTCCACAGGGTCTTGCCCAGCCGGTCCTTGTTGGTCGCGATCAGACCGGAGGCGGCGGCGAGGATGTGGCTGGTGGAACGGTAGTTGCGCTCCAGGCGGATCACGGTGGAGCCGGGGAAGTCGCGTTCGAAGCGCAGGATGTTGTCTACCTCGGCGCCGCGCCAGCCGTAGATCGACTGGTCGTCGTCGCCGACGCAGCAGATGTTCTGGCGGCTCTGGGCCAATAGGCGCAGCCACAGGTACTGGGCGACATTGGTGTCCTGGTACTCGTCGACCAGGATGTAGCGGAACCGGTTGTGGAACTCCGCCAGCACGTCCGGCTGCGAGGTGAAGATGGTCAGGTTGTGCAGCAGCAGGTCGCCGAAGTCGCAGGCGTTGAGGATGCGCAACCGTTCCTGATAGAGCCGATACAGCGCCTGGCCGCGGCCGTTGGCGAACTGCGACGCCTCGGCGGGCGGCAGGCGGTCGGGGGTCCAACCGCGGTTCTTCCAGTGGTCGATGAGCCCCGCGAGATGCTTGGGCGTCCAGCGTTTGACGTCGATGTTCTCGGCGGCGAGCAACTGCTTGATCAGCCGCTCCTGATCGTCATCGTCGAGGATCGTGTAGTTCGACTTCAGGCCGACGAGATCGGCGTGGCGGCGCAGGATCTGGGCGGCGATCGAGTGGAACGTGCCGAGCCAGCGCAGGCCCTCGGCGGTCGGCCCGATGATCGCGGTGATCCGCTCGCGCATCTCGCGCGCCGCCTTGTTGGTGAAGGTGACCGCCAGCAACTCCCAGGGCTTGGCTTTGCCGGTCGCCAGGATGTGGGCGAGGCGGGTGGTGAGCACGCGGGTCTTGCCGGTGCCGGCGCCGGCCAGGACCAGCACCGGGCCATCGATGGCTTCGACCGCCTGACGCTGTTCGGGGTTCAGGCCTTCCAGGTAGTCCGGACCCGGCGGACGGGCGCGCGCCAGATCGCTGATCCTGGGCGCAGGCGTTGCGGCGTGATCTGGCGAGTCGGGCAGGGGCATCGGGTCACATATAGGCGCGTTGGCCGCCGGGACGAACAAAGGAAACGAATGGGGAACCTGAGGGGCGACGATGACAACCTGCCGGGGAACCGCCGCCTGTGCGCTTCGTTTGCTGCACAGGTCAATCAAGGAAGGGACATTCCCGTGGCGGACACCGAGACCCGAGCCACCCCATGGCTGGCGTTCCTGGTCGGCGGACTGCTGGTTGCGGTCATTGTGATCGGCCTAGTGATGTATAGCGGCGGCGGCGTGAGCGCGCCCGAACCCAAGAGCGTCGACATCAACCTGAACGTGCCCAAGCCGCCGGCTTTGCCGGACACTCCCAAGCTGCCGGACGTGGTTCCCGCGCCAAAATAGTCAGGCCTTGCGACCGCCGGCGTAGGCGAGTGCAGCCAGACGGCAGGCGCTGGCCAGAGAACGGGGTCCACGCGCGTCGTCGAGGCGGGTGATCAGGCCGGCGAGGCTCAGGCCTTCGGCCTGGCTCTGCGCTTCGAGCATGGCCCAGAATTCCGGCTCCAGGGCGATGGACGTGGCGTGTCCGGCGAGCACGACCGAGCGCTTGCGCAACATCCGCGTCAGGGCTCGCGTTTCGCGCCGTCGAGCTGACTGTCAGCCTTGCGCGCGTGGGCTTGAGCTTCCGCGCGTTCGGCCTTGCTGCGGCCGAAACGGACGCGGTTCTGGGCGGCTGCGGCCTTGGCGTCCTGTTTGGCGCGGGCTTTACGGGCCTGGTTCAGATTGACCGGCTCGGCCATCAGCCGGCGTCCCGCTCCAGCGAGCGCTTGAACGCCTGCCTTTCGCCGATGCGCGCCATGTAGGCTTCGAACTCCGCGTGACCGGGCAGGATGTGCAGGGCGAACTGGATGGCGCTCGACACCAGGATGTCGGCGCCGCTGAAGCGATCCCCGAGCACATAGGGGTTGTTCGACAAGGTATGGGAGAGACGCTGGACCATGTCCTGCGGGTCGCCCCAGGCGACGACGGCGGGCGGACCAGGATCCTGGTTGCGGGCGAGGGAGAACAGCGCCGGCTCGATCACGCCCGCCGAATAGGCGAGCCAGGTGAGGTAGGCCGCGCGGCCGGGCTCGCCGACGCGGGGCCCAAGCCCGGCGGCCGGAAAGGCGTCGGTCAGATAGAGCACGATGGCCGCGCTTTCAGTGACCACTTCGCCGTCGACGACGATCGCCGGGACCTTCTTGTCCGGGTGGGGATTCCGAGGGTCGCCGAAGCCGCCTTCCTCGCCGCGACGCACGGTGACGTATTCGATGTCGAACGGTTCCCCGAGCTCTTCCAGCAACCAGAGAATGCGGGTCGAGCGGGTCGCCGGCGAATGGAACAGCGTGATCACGAGGGCCTCACGATTGCGGTGAAGGCGGAAACCAGACGCGCCTGAGTCCGTTGGACGGGCACCGCGACGGTGCGGCGACTATCCATGGAGATATCCGATGATCCAAGCCTCGCAGATCCGCGAACACATGGAAGTCATCGGTTCGGACGACGGCCATGTCGGCCGCGTAGACCA
>NZ_JAUXZW010000095.1 GCF_030693805.1 Phenylobacterium sp. | reverse complement strand
GGCCGTGACGATCGGCGCGGGCGCGGGCTCAATGACGGCGACAGGCGCAGGGGCGGGCGTCGGGATCGGTACGGGTGCAAGAGCCGCCACGGGCTTCGGCGCAGCCTCGACGCGCGCCGACGGCAGCGACGGCGGGGGGAGGGCGGGCGGTTCGGCGCGGGCGATGATGATCGGTGCGGAGGGCGCGACGACCGGGGCCGGCTTTGGCGCTTCGGCCACCACGATCGGTTTCGGTGCGACGGCGACCGGCGCGGGCTTTGCCGGTTGGGCTGCGACCACGACGGGGGCGGGAGGCGCGGCGGGGGCGGCCTGCAGGACGTCCGGCGCGGGCGGGGCGGCCGCGATCTTGGTGGCGCTGAGCGGGCGCTTGTAGTTCGGGTCGCAGACCGAGGCGATCAGGCTGTAGAGCTGGGTGCCCACGGTCGGCGACACCCAGTCGGGGGCTCCCGGGAGCTCGCGTGAGACGCCGCCCAGATTGCGCAGGGGGTAGTTCTGGATCCGCGTCGCCTTGCTGCGACGGCTCTGGCAATCGACATCGATGTCCGCCGACCACGACATGTAACCGCCGGCCGTCGCCGCCGGCCGACTGATCACCTCAGACCAGATCTGGGCATGGTAGACGCCGGGTCGATCCGGGCCGGCCAGGACCGCCGAACGCAGGCCGATGATGCTGTTGGCGCCGACCGAGACGATGGTCGCGGTGGGCAAGGAGGTGTTCGCGCCGATCCAGGCGGTCAGGCTGCGTACGTCCAAAGCGGCGGGGAAATCGGACGGCTGCGCCAGGCCGCCGGTCGCGGCGCTGGACCACAAGGCTGCGGCGCCCGCGGCGATCTTCAATCTGTGACGCACCGCTCGGGCCCCCGCTGACGAACTGACGGGCGCCACTATCGTTACGGCGCCTTAAGAAAGAGGAACGAGGTTCCGCCGCCGGAATCCGCGCGCGGAAGGATCGTGTCAATCGGCGCGCGGTCGTCAATGATGTTTTCACGGCGCGCGGCGATGATACGCCGATGGACCGTTCCCTGATCGCCGCAGCCAAATTCCTCTTCGGGGCGGCGGCTGCGGCGTGCGCGATCGGCATGGTGGGGCCCTTCCAGGGCGTCGAACATGCGCTGGTGCCATGGGACAAGGCGGCGCACTTCATCGCCTTCTACGGCCTCACCAGCCTGCTGTTCCTGGCGTTTCCAGCCCGGCGTCGCGTCGACCTGACCGTGCTGGCGATCTTCATGGGCTGCATGGTCGAGGTGGCGCAGCAGGTCACCGGCCGGGACGCGGAGCTGGGCGACATCTTCGCCGATGCGCTGGGGGCGCTGGCGGTGCTGGCGCCGCTGTACATCGAGACCGTGCGCGCCCGCAGCCGCGGCGACGTTCAGCCCGAACGGCGCCAGGGTGCTCTGACGCTGGGCGAACCACCTCGAGCGACCCACGCCGCCCAAGGGCTTGTGAAGAGCTAGGCCGCGCCGGCCCACGGCCGCGCCCGATTGGGCGTCTCGGCCAGGCGGTAGTCGCCATGCATGCGGTCGAAGTTGGGGCCGTAGAACGGATCGTCGTCCAACGCCGCGCCCCAGCGCCCGCGCATGTACATCACCTCGCGACGGAAGCGCTCGGCCTGCTCTGGTCGGGTGTCGAGGCCGCGTGAAGCCGACTCCAGGTGGAACAGCTCGGCCCGTGGCGTCCAGACGATGCTGTAGCCCCGCGCGCGGATCTTCAGGCACAGGTCGACGTCGTTGAACGCCACCGCCAGGTTCTCCGCATCGAGGCCGCCGACGTCTTCGAACACCTCACGGCGCAGCGCCATGCAGGCCGCAGTGACCGCCGAGACGTTGCGGGTGAGCTTGAGGTGGCCGAAGTAGCCGGTGTCCGCCCGAGGCGCGCCGACGTACAGGTGGCCGGCCACCGGCGGCGTGCCGCCGACGCCCAGAATCACCCCGCCATGCTGCACCCGGCCGTCGCCATAGAGCAGCCGCGCGCCCACCGCGCCGACATGCGGCCGCACCGCGTGGGCGACCATCTCGCGCAGCCAGCCGGGCTCGATCACCTCGATGTCGTTATTAAGCAGCAGCAGGATGTCGCCGCGCGCCTGGGCTGCGGCCGCGTTGTTCAGCGCCGAATAGTTGAAGGGACCGGGCTGCGGCAGGATGCGGACCCGTGGGTCCTGCTGAAGCCGCTCGAACAGCGCGTGTGTGGCCGCTTCGACGCTGCCGTTGTCGACGATCAGCAGCTCGATCGCCGGATAGTCGGTGCGGTTCAGCAGCCCCTCGACGCAGTTCTCCAGCAGTTCGGCGCGGTCGCGCGTCGGCACGATCACCGAGACCAGCGGCTCGGGCGAGGGGCAGTCGCGACGCACATGCACCCAGGCGGGCGCGTTCGGTTCGATCTCGACGTGTGTGGTGGTCTCGCCGGTGCGCTGAAGATGTTCCTCGACGGCGCGGCGGCCGGCGACCGCGCAGCGTTCGATCGCCTGTTCGGAGAACGAACCGATCTCCGACTGCTGCCGCCAATGGTAGAGCACTGCCGGGATGTGGAGGATCCGCGCCGGCTCGGTGAGTTCGGCGACGCGCAGCGCCAGATCGTAGTCCTGACTGCCTTCGAATCCTTCGCGCAGGCCGCCGACCTTCTCGACCAGGCTGCGCCGATAGACGCCCAGGTGACTGACCATGTTGTGGCTGAGCAGCAGCTCGGCGTTCCAGTCGGTCTTGAAATAGGGCTCGAAGCGGCGACCCTGGCCGTCGATCTTGTCCTCGTCGGAGTAGATCAGATCCAGGTCCGGCTGCCCGTCTAGGGCCGCGGCGATCTCATAAAGCGCGTGCTCCGGCAGAATGTCGTCGTGGTCCATCAGGGCGACGAACTCCCCCTGCGCCAGCGCCAGGGCCGAATTGGTCGCTGCGCTGATATGGCCGTTCGCCTCGCGCCGCACGACGCGAATGCGCGGATCGCGCGCGGCCTCGGCTTGCAGCAGCCCCCAGACGTGCGGGCTGGGCGAGGCGTCATCGGCGATGCACAGTTCCCAGTGCGGATAGAGCTGGGCGCGGACCGAGGCGATGGCCTCGCGCAGGAACCGCTCCTGGGTCTCGAAGGCCGGCATCACCACCGAGATCAGTGGCTGGTGGGCGAAGCGGGCGATGTGCGCGCCGATTGCTGCGCGGTCCGCGTCGTCCAGGGTGTCGTTGCGTTCGATCCAGCGGATGTAGTCGCTGGTGGTGACATACTGCGGCTCGAGCACCGCGCGGATCATCTTCGCGCCCAGCGGAAAGCGCGACAGCTCGAGCGCGATGCGGTGGACGGGGCGGTGGATCGCGGGGTGGCGGCGGATCTGGTTGAGGATCCCCAACGCGCCGTTGCGCAGCCTGTTGTTGAGGGGCGAGGGCGCCATCGCGGACCTTGGCCTTAAGCCGCCAGCAGCTCGTCGAGCTTGCGGATGTCCGTCACTTGTGAGGCGACGCCGCCCTCCATCCGCATCACCTTGTTGCAGTAGAGCCTGAGCAGGTCGAGATCGTGCGAGGCCAGCACCAGGATGCCGGCCCGCTCCACCAGCTTCAGCAGGCGCTTGTGCGCGAGCTTCTGAAAGTCGGCGTCGCCCACGGCGATCCACTCGTCCATCAGCAGTACGTCGGCCTCGACCGCGGTGGCCGTGGCGAACGCCAGCCGCGCCTGCATGCCGGCGGAATAGGTCTTCAGCGGCATGGCCAGGAACGGCCCCAGTCCGGTGAAGGCGGCGATCTCCTCCAGCCGGTCCTCGATCTCGCGGGTGGTGAGCCCGGCGATACGGCCGCGCAGGCGGATATTGTCGAGGCCCGTCGCCGAAGGGTCGATGCCGAGGTTCAGGTCCAGCAGGGCGGCGATGCGCCCGCAGACCTCGATCTGGCCCTCGTCGGGCTCATAGGCGCCCGACAGCGCCCGCAACAGCGTGGTCTTGCCCGAACCGTTGTGGCCGATCAGGCCCAGGCGGTCGCCGGCCTTCAGCTCGAAACTGACGTTGGTCAGGGCGGTGACCTCGGTCGCGCCGGCCGTCGATGAGCCCAGTCGTCCGCCTACAGTGACCCGCGCCAGGTGCTTCTTCAGCGACTTGGCGTCGACGCCATAGACTGGAAAGCGCAGGCTGAGCCCGCGCGCCGAGATCGAGACCGGAGGCGCTTTCATAGGTAGTGCACGATCCGTCGGCGGGTGAGGGTGAAGACCGCGAAGGTGAGCAACCAGCCGAGCAGGCCCATCATGCACAGTATCGCATAGGAATGCGCGGGCGCCGCAGCCCCCATCAGCGGCGCGCGGACGGCTTCAAGCATGTGGTAGAACGGATTGAAGGTCAGCAGGGCGTGGCGGTCGGGGAACGCGCTCGGCCGCCAGAAGACCGGCGTCATGAAGATCGCGAACTGCATGATCGACATGACGATCTGCGGCACGTCGCGGAAGCGGGCCGAGGCGATGCCGGCCAGCGCGCTGATCCAGGCGGCGTTGACCACCAGCAGCACCAGGCCGACCGCCGCTAGCGGCAGGTTCATGGTCCGCCAATAGCCGTAGATCACCAGCACGGCGACGATGATCACCGCGTGGTGGGCCAGGTTCATCAGGTTGCGCAGCACGGTGCGCCACACGAAGGTGAACATCGGCAGCGAGGTCTGCGACAGCATGCCGGCGGCGCGCACGAAGGTTTCGCAACCCTCGTTGATCATCCCGGTGATGACCCCGAAGCAGACGATGCCGATGGCCACAAAGGGCATGAACTCGTGCAGCGAGATCTTGAACAACTGGGCGTAGAGCAGGCCGATGCCCAGCACCATCAGGCCCATCGACAGGGTGATCCAGAAGGGGCCTAGGATAGAGCCGCGATAGCGCGAGACGACGTCATGCCAGGCCAGGGACCACGCCAGGCCGATGCGCTCTATCGACAGCCGCACGTCCCGAAGCGCCATGCTGATTTCGAACAGCGCGCCGCGCCGTCCGGTCCGCAACATGTGGGTGGCGACTTCCATCGACTCTCCGACCGGGTGGGGGCCGCTGGTACCAGCTAGGATATTGCGGCGCAAGCGTGGCGCAGCGCGGCGAATCGCCCGGATTTTAAGCAAAATCCAGGCGTTGCCGAGCCTTAAGCTAGAGCACGCCCAATGCGTTGAGGATCGCCCATAACCCGACCAGCGCCAGGATTGCGGCCGCTGCGATGCGCACATAGGCCAGCGGGACGACGCGGGTCACCGCTTCGCCGAGGAAGACAGCCGGCACATTGGCCAGCATCATGCCCGTGGTGGTGCCGATAGTGACCAGCGCGATGTCCTGGAAGCGCGCCGCCAGCAAGGTGGTGGCGACCTGGGTCTTGTCGCCGATCTCCACCAGGAAGAAGGCCACCAGCGTGGTCAGGAACACGCCGCCGTGGCCCTTGGCGGCTGCGCCGTCGTCAGCCTTGTCGGGGATTAACGCCCAGGCGGCCATGACGATGAAGGCGACGCCCACCGCGATCTGGAACCCCGGCCCTTTGAACCAGTCGGAGACCAGATAGCCGGCCGTGGCGGCCAGGGCGTGATTGGCCAGGGTGGCGGCCAGGATGCCGGCGATGACGGTCCACGGCTTGCGGAATTTCGACGCCAGCAGGATCGCCAGGAGCTGGGTCTTGTCGCCGATTTCGGCGATGGCCACGAGCGCGGCCGAGATCAATACGGTTTCCAACGGAGAGGTCCCTGGGCGCGACAGACACGACGACGACGGACCCCGTCGGCCCATGCCGAGGTCCGTTCATCGTCGGTCTCGCCAATCCGGATCCTGACGGATCCGCCGTGTACGCCATGGCCGCGCGGGCCAAGTCTGTTGACGGACACTCCGCTTGTGCGGACGGCTACTCCCCGAAAACGCGGCCTTGTTAGGCCATCGACGGGGGTGTGTAAATCTGCCCGCGGCCGTGGTGCTTTTGCAACCCGCCGCCCCGCGTGTTAGCCGATCGCCCCAGGGAGCGTCCGCGCCAGCCAGATGACCGATCCCATTCTCCGAGACCGCAGAGGCCCGATCGCCGACCGGCGCGGCATGCCGGGCGCCGAGGCGGTGCTCGCCTCCGACGCGCGCCTGGAAGGCTCCGGCGTGTGGGTGATCATCCCCTGCTACCGGGTGCGCAGCCATGTCCTCAGGGTGATCCGCAAGATCCCCGCCTGGGTTGAAGGCGTGGTCTGCATCGACGACGCCTGTCCCGAAGCATCAGGAGACTTCATCGAGGCCGAGGCGCGCGATCCCCGTGTCGTGGTGGTGCGGCTGTCCCAGAACCTGGGCGTCGGCGGCGCGACGATGGCGGGCTACGCCGAGGCCGGCCGCCGCGGCGCCCGCGTGATGGTCAAGGTCGACGGCGACGACCAGATGGATCTCGGGCACCTGGCCCAGCTCGTCGCCCCAATCCTGCTGGGCGAGGCGGACTACACCAAGGGCAACCGCTTCACCTCGATCAGCCATCTGCGGCACATGCCCGGCGTGCGGGTGTTCGGCAACGCGGCGCTGAGCTTCGCGGCCAAGGTCTCCAGCGGCTATTGGAACATCTTCGACCCGACCAACGGCTATACGGCCATAGAAGCCTCGGTGGCCGAACGGCTGATGGAGAAGCGCGTCTCGCGCCGGTTCTTCTTCGAGACCGATCTGCTGTACCACCTCAGCACCCTGCGCGCGGTGGTGCGCGACGTGCCCATGCCCGCCCGCTATGGCGAGGAGGTCAGCAACCTGCGGATCGGCGCCATCGTCGGGCCGTTTGCGCTGAAGCACGCGCGCAACTTCTTCCAGCGCATCCTGGGCCAGTACTTCGTGCGCGACTTCAACGTCGCCACCGTCGAGCTGATCTTCGGCCTGCTGTTCCTGGGCTTCGGCGTCAGCTACGCGGCCCACTGGCTGTGGGTCCGCGCCGAGGGCCAGCCCGCTTCGCCCGGCGTGGTCATGGCCGCCGCCCTGCCGGTGATGATCGGCGTGCAGTTCCTGCTGCAGGCGGTGAACTTCGACGTGCTGAATGTGCCCGCGCGGCCGATCCATCCCTACCTGCGCGCCATCGCGCGCATGGAGGCCGAGGCCGAGGAAGATGCGCAATGCCGCTGAAGGACCTGCTGCTGTGCGCAAGCTTCGCGGTGGTGCTGCCGGCCGGACAGGCGATGTTCAAGTGGGCGGCGGTTCGCCATGCGTCGCTGCAGGGCGACCTCGCGTCGCGGCTGCTGCACAACTACCCGCTGATGGCCGCCTTCGCCTGGTATGGAGCGAGCGCGCTGTTGTGGTTCTACATCCTCACGCGGGTGCCGCTCAGCGCCGCCTATCCGGTGGCGATCCTCGGTTCGGGCCTGGTGCCGCTGGTCGCCTGGCTGCTGTTCAAGGAGCCGCTGTCCTGGCGTTTCGCCGTCGGCTACGGGGTGATGCTGTTGGGTTTCCTGATCATCGTTCGGCCCTCGGCCGGCTGAGGCAGATCACGCCAAGCACGACGATCAGGGCGCAGATTGCGTTCGGCGGGAAGATGTAGCGGGCGTCGGCGGCTGGTGCGGCGACGAACAGCAGTCCGATATAGGCCGCCGAGCCCAGCCAGCCCGCCGCCAGGATCAGCCGCCCGGGGGCGCCCGCGAAGCACGCGGCGAGCGCGATCAGGCCGGCCAGCGCGTGCAGCACGAACGGGCGCCGCCACAGCGGCTGCGAATTGCGCTCCACGAAGCCGCCAACCTGCGCCGCCGCCTCGGGCCTCGCCAGCCGCACGCCGAACCGATTGGCGTCGATCCCGCCGTGCACCGGATAAAACACGCCGCGCCTAGCCATGCCGAGCTGCTCGACCAGCACCAGGGTTCGGTGCGCCAGGTAGCAGCGCCACTGACGCGGGATCTCGCGACGCCAGGCGGCCTGCACCGCGCCGGCCCCGTCGGTCTGCAGGATCGGGGGTACGCCGTCGCGCGGCTGGTAGGCGAGCTGCAGGTGGCGTGGATCGTAGGCCCGGCGAAGCTGGTCGCCGGTGATCGGTTTGTCGGCGGTGACGGCGGGCGGCAGCAGGCTGTGGTCCAGGCAGGCGGAC
Organism: Phenylobacterium sp.; assembly: GCF_030693805.1. Taxonomy (GTDB): domain Bacteria; phylum Pseudomonadota; class Alphaproteobacteria; order Caulobacterales; family Caulobacteraceae; genus Phenylobacterium. The sequence goes on along the minus strand of NZ_JAUXZW010000095.1, from coordinate 3,591 downwards.
ATGCCGATGAGGTCGAAAGCCTGGGTGGCGGAGAAGGCCTGCGGCGGCGGCGGGCGCGCGAGGTCCGGCAGCCGCCAGACCGTCGAGGCGTAGGCCAGCGCGCAGCCCAACGCGGCCAGCGCCAGGGCGGCGAGGCGGATGCGTGCGCCGCTGGCCTCGCCGAACGGCTGCAGCACCATCAGGCCCAGCAGGGTGAACACCAGCGGAAAGGCGTTGTAGCGCAGCGCCAGCGCCAGGCTGAACGCCGCCGCAGCGCCCGCCAGCAGGAACTTGCTGCGCGCCTGAGCCGCCGCCAGCCACAGGGCGATCCCCAGCAGGGTGAAGCTGGCGGTGGTCACGTCGCGCCATTGTGCGGCGAGGCTCCCCAGCAAAGGCGGGAACAGCACGAAGGCGCCGGCGAACGCGGCGAACGCCATGATCACTATGGGCGCCCGGTTCACAGCCAGGCTGAAGATCAGAGCGGCGGCGAAGAACAGGATGGCGGTCTGGGCCGCGAACAGGCCGCCCGGGCCCGCGCCAAGCCGTTCGAAAATCCAGAACAGATAGGCGTGGGCCGGCGGCCACAGCATGGTCTCCACGCCCAGGCGCGCTTCGGTGTAGGCGAAGAGGCTGTCGTAGGACATCAGCCCCGGCCACAGGGGCCAGCAGAACGCGGCGGTGACCAGCCCCGCCAGCGCGGCGGCCAGCATCCAGCGCGGGCGTTGCAGGGCGAGGCCGAAGGCGACCGACGCGCCGGTCGTCAAGGCGTGATCCGTCCCAGCGGGCAGGCGCCAGCGCCGATCACCGCCAACACTTCCAGCTCACCGCCGATCGAACGGGCGTCGGCCTGCCAGCCGGTGGCGGCCGAGGTCACGTCGGGGCGGACGGCCGGGACGTCGGCGCGGGGCCGGCCTCCGTCGCCGGCTCCGACGATGAGTCCGTCGCGCACGACGATGATCTGCGTCGCCGGCTGATGGGCGCGTGCGTCCCAGGCCCAGCCGACGATGCGCGCGCCGGGCGGCGGGCCCTTGAAGCGCTGGGTCACCGTGTCGACGGCTCCGGCGCATCCCGCCGTTTCAATGAACGCCTCGCGCAGCCGTTCGCCGATCAGCGGCGCGGCCCAGGCGGGCGCGGGCGGCGGGTGGTCGCCGGGGGCGGACGGCTTCGTCCATTCGGGCTGGTCACAGGCCGCCAGGCTGATCGCCAGCAGGCCCGGCAGGAAGGCGTGCGCCCTCATGCGGCGAACCGCTGCGACCAGTCGGCGGCGACGCCGGGCCTGGGTTCGCGTGCGACGATGAAGCGGTAGAGCGAGAGTTGCCGCCCCAGGCCCAGCGCGCGCACCTCCACCCGCGCGAACAGGTCGGCGATCAGCGCCTCAATCTCGGCCGCGGTGTTGAGGTGCTCGTGGCGCATGAGGATCCCATAGTCGAGGCCGTGCCGCAGGCGGAACTCCAGCCCCGTGGTCGCCATCCAGCCGATCCTCCAAAGCAGGCCTCCCTCGCTGGGGATCGCCACCCGCAGGGCGCCGCCGTCCTCGAGCAGCGTCGCGCAGCGCGCCAGCAGCGCCGGCAGGTCGGCGACGTGCTCGAACGCGGCGATGCTGGTGATCCGGGCGTAGCGCCGATCGGCGGGAACCTCGGCGATGTCGGCGAATACGTCGCGGATCCGCCCACGCTGCGGCGCGTCGCGATACAGCGCCTCGAACGGCTCGACGACGTCATAGGCCGCGCCCGCCGGTTCGAATGGAAGTTGGTTGAGGGTGCCGGCGCCGATCTCCAGGGTCGCGGCGGGGCCGGCGGCCCGCACATCCTCGGCGACCCGGATGTGCATCCAGCGTTCCAGCCGCTGCGCCGCCGAGGCCGCCGTCGTCGCGCCCTGCCGGTTGTCCAGATACTGGGCGGCGTAGATCTCGCGAAAACGGGGCGGGAGCTCGGGGCGCGTCTTGGGATAGCGCGCCAGCAGTGGTTCGTTCGGCATCAGGGTCTCCGGCGCGCGGCGCCAACATAGGCGAGCCGGCGCGTCGTGCGAGGGCGTTTTTTTGCGGCTTTCCTGTCGCGGTGGGCAGCGCTAGGACGAACCCCGGTCAGGCCCGTGCGACGGGCGGAAAAGGGCATCGGTTGGACGCACGCACCCCCCGCCCCGCAGGCGTCGCCGCGGCGCTGGCCTATCGCGTGACGGTGGGCGCCGGGTTGGCTGCGACCCTGGCCGCGAACCTGCCGGGCCATCTTTCGTATGACTCGGTGATCGCGCTCTACGAGGGCCGCACCGCGATCCGCCAGAGCTGGGCGCCGGCCGCCTATTCCTGGATCCTCGGCCGCTTCGACGCCTTGCACGCCGGGACCAGCCTCTACGTGACCGCCAGCGCGCTGCTGCTCTACTTGGGCCTGATGACCTTGCCGGCGCTGCGCCCGCGCACCTCGTGGCTTGCCGCGCCGGTGGCGCTGGCCGCCGTGCTGACCCCGCAACTGCTGATCTATCAGGGGATCGTCTGGAAGGACGTGCTGTTCGCCAACCTGGCGGTCGTGGGCTTCATCGCCCTGGCGCACGCGGAGCGGCGGTGGGCGGGACGCTCCCGCTTCGCCCCGCTCGCCGGCGCGCTTGTCTGCTTCGCCCTGGCCGGGCTGGTGCGCCAGAATGGCCTCGTCGTGGTCGCCGCCGCCGCCGTGGCGCTGGCCTGGATCGCGCGGGGCCGAGGCTGGCGCGCAAGTCTCGCCTGGGGACTGGGCGGCTTCGTCGCCGTCTGCGTCCTGGCCGTCGCCTTCGACGCCGCGGTCAAGCCCGTCAAGCACGTGCCGAAGCTGCGGCCGCAGGCGGCCGCCCGCATCCTGCAACACTACGACGTAGTCGGTGCGGCGGTCCACGACCCCAGGCTGGCGCTCACCGACATGACGCCCGCCGCCGCCGCGATCGTCGCGGCCGACGCGCGCAGCGTCTATTCGGCAGAGCGGATCGACACGCTGGGCCAGTCGCCCAGGCTCGGCCGCGCGCTCTGGCGCACGCCGGACGCAGCGATGTCGCGACAATGGCGCGATGTGGTGCTGCAGAGCCCCCGCGCCTACCTCGCCCACCGATGGGCGGTGTTCGATCAGGTGCTGGAGACGCCGGCGCTGGACCGCTGCCTGCCGGTGCACGTGGGCGTCGTCGGCCCGCCGCCGATGATCGCCGATCTGGGGCTTGTCCCCCAGATCGACGCCCGCGACCAGGCGCTGGCCGCCTATGCGGCGCGGTTCTTCAAGACGCCACTGTACTCGCATCTGACCTGGCTGCTGGTCGCCGTTGCGGCAGGCATCGTGCTGCTGCTGCGCCGCGCGCCCGGGGACGTGCCGATGGCCGCGATGCTGGTCGGCGCCGTGGGCTTCACCGCGAGTTTCTTCGTGCTCTCGGTGGCGTGCGACTACCGCTACCTCTATGCGCTCGACCTGTCGGCGATCACGGCGTTGATCTACCTGGCGCTCGATCCGCGCCCGAGCCGCCGCTAGGGCGCGTACTCAATAGCAGTTGAGGCTGTGGCCGAAGCTTGATTCAAGGTTTCCGGAAGGGAGCCTTGGGATGGCGCGTTATGATCTGAGCGAAGCGGAGTGGCGGATCGTGGAGCCCCTGCTTCCGGCGGTC
>NZ_JAUXZW010000094.1 GCF_030693805.1 Phenylobacterium sp. | reverse complement strand
CCATTCCTTGGCTCACCAGTTTGACCTGCAGCCTTCCGCTTTCGACCAGCCGTCACGCGAACTCTTCATCCGGGTGGCCTCCCACGGTTTGGATCACTCTCCTTCACGGCAGCCGGTCATATTTGCATGGAGGAGGAGCGTCTTGCGCTTCTGTGGCCCGGCGTACTCTCTGTCTTTTTTCCAAGGCCACGAACTTTCGAAACAGCTCCGCCATGCGCTCGGCCGCCATAGACAGAGGCAGACCGCGCGGCGTGAGCAAGCCCAGCGCCAGCGGCGGCAATGCAAGCGCCAGCGGCACGCGTTCGATCATGTCGCGGTAAGGCGCGGAGCGCAGCAGTTCGGCCGGCGCGACCAGCAGCGCATCGCTGCGCGTCAGCAAGGCCGAGCTAGTGCCGAAGGAGTGCACCTCGATTACCCGCTCGGGCGGGCGCAGTCCTTGCCCTTTGAGCTGGTCCAGCCAGCGGGCGTGCTGGCTGCCGGGTGCGATGTGCATCAGCCATTCGGCGTCCACCACCTCGCTCCATGTGGTGGCCTCACGCAAGGGGTGTCCGCGGCGGCACAACACGGCCATCTCCATCGTGTCCAGGGGCTCGAAGTCGATGTCCATTTCAAGGTCGGTCGCGATCGCGCCGGCGATGGCGAAGTCCACGCTGCCTTCACGCAGCATCGGCAGGGCCTGAGGCACTAGGCCATCGAACAGCGTCAGGCGGCCCTGAGGTAGTGCCTTGCGAAAGGCGGTCACCACGTCGGGCAACACACCCAAGAACACCATGGGCGTCACCGACACAGACACATGGGCGCGGCCATCACCCTGCAGCATGCGGATGTCCTGTCGCGCCAGATCCAGCTGGGCTTGTGCCAGCCGTGCCCGCACCGTCAACTGACGCCCGCTCTCGGTGAACACGATGCCGCGCGAACTGCGCACCACTAGCTGAGCATCGACGTCAGCCTCGAGTTCCCGCACCGCCTTGGTGATGGCCGCGGGGCTGATGCGGAGGTCGCGCGAGGCGCCCCGGATGCTGCCGGACTCAACCAGTTGCAGCCACGCCTTTAGCTGGTGGTCTTTCATGGCCACAAGGTTATCAGCTGTGAGCCGGCGGCGGCAACGACAACCCCAGGTTAACGCCGCAAAAAACAATCGCCTTATGTGGCGCCATGTCTCTGCATAGACTGATTTCACTGTCCACCGAGGGCAGTTAATTACAGGTTCCCATGCCGATGGAGATACATATGATCCGACATTTTTCGAAGTGGATGCGCGCTACCGTCGCCCTGACGTTGTGCGCGGCGGCGGGTTCCGCCCTTGCCCAATGGCCTGACAAGCCAATACGGTTCATTGTTCCCTACGCTGCAGGATCTGGCGTGGACGTGGCCATACGCCCGATCGCCGACGCCATGGCCCGTCAGCTGGGCCAACCCATGGTGGTGGACAACCGCCCCAGCGCGGGTGGCATCATCGGCTCGCAGGCCCTGGCCGCGGCGGCGCCCGACGGCTACACCGTTGGTTACGGCAACCTCGTGACGCTGGCGATCAATGCCTCGTTTTTTTCCAAGCTGCCGTACAAC
>NZ_JAUXZW010000089.1 GCF_030693805.1 Phenylobacterium sp. | reverse complement strand
CGGTCTTGCCGGCGCCGGTCGGTCCCACCAGCGCCAGCGCGCGTACGGAACCCAGGTTTTGAGTTTGCATGCCGATCCTCCCGTCGTTTGTACGTCGGGATGACGCCAGGCTTTCGAGATGCGGGGCGCATCCTCAAACGCACGTGACCGGCGACTGCACGCCCTTGCGGACCTGCGCCGCCTTGGATGTCGAGACTACGCCCGGTTAACGCCGCACGCCAAGCGCCCGTCGCAGTCCTTGTCAGCCGCGCGCGAAACAGCGCAGATCGCCGATCGGGCGGCCAAACGTCGGGGCCCAGATGCGCGAGGTGGAAACAAGGCATGGCCGCCTGGTCTGATGGGTACGTCACCGACGTCCAGTACACCGACAAGTTCTATGCCGAGCTCGCGCCTGGCTTTCTGGCGTTCGCCTGCTTGAGGCAGGGCGTGCGTCCGCCGTCCCTGGAGGCCGGGTCGACGTATCTGGAGCTTGGGTGCGGTCAAGGCTTCGGCCTCAACCTGCTGGCCGCCGCCAACCCTGGCATGGACTTCTGGGGCGTCGACTTCCACCCGGGCCAGATCGACAACGCCCGTCGGCTGGCTCGCGCCGCAGGTCTCACCAACATCGTCTTCGAGGACTACAGTTTCGAGCAGATGCTGGCGCTTCCCGCCGCCGCCCTGCCGAAGTTCGACATTATCGCCCTGCATGGAGTCTACAGCTGGGTGAGCCCCGAGAACCGCGCGGTGATCGTGCAGTTGCTCGACCGGCTGCTGAAGCCAGGCGGCATGGTCTATGTGTCCTACAATTGCCTGCCAGGCTGGGCGGCGTTGGCGCCACTGCAACGGTTCGTGGCCGAGTTCGTGGACCGCGCGCCAGGCCCACCCAAAGTTGAGATCCTCAACGCCTTCCGCGCCGCGCAGCAGATGCTCCAGTCGGACGGCGGATTTTTCGGCAGCGTGCCGCTGATGGGTCCACGCATCGCTGAGACGCTCAAGCAGGACCCCGTGTATCTGATCCATGAGTATCTCAACGACCACAGCCGCCCGCACTATCACGCCGACGTCGCCCGCGAAATGGAGGGCGCTCGCCTCTCGTTCGCAGCCTCAGCCAACGTCGCCGACGACATGCCGCACCTGGCCGCGCCCGCGGCGCTGCAGCCGATGATCCAGGCCGCCGGAGATCCCGTATGGCGCGAGACCCTGCTCGACTACGCGGGCAACAAGCCATTCAGGCGCGACGTGTTCGTGCGCGGCCGCAATGCGCCCGGCCGTCTGGAGCGCGAAGCGATGCTGGACGATACGCGCTTCACCCTGCTTGTCGCGCCAGAGGCGGCGACCTTCGAAATTCCTGTCCCCATCGGCCAACTCAAAGGACAGCCCGCAATCTACCAGCCGATCGTCGACGCTCTGGCGGAGGGCCCGCTGACCTACGGGGACCTGCGCAATCGCCGCGCCCTGCTCGGCGCGCGTGAGGGTGCGGTGCTGCAGGCGCTGATCCTTCTGGTCAACAGCCGCCAGGTCCATCCGGTGATCCGCCAGGGCGTGACGGACGCCGCCGCACCGAGGTTCAATCGCGCCGTCGCCGACCGCGCCCGCTTCGGCGAAGTGTCGAGCTACATCGCCGCGCCGCTGGCCGGTACGGCGGTGCGGGTCGATCTCGTAGACCTGCTGGCCTTGGGCGCCGCATTGCGAGGCGTGGACGATGTGGCCCAGGCCGCACGGGAAGGCTGGGAAGTCATGGCCGCAACCGGGCGTCGCCTGTTGAAGGACGGGCGCACGCTCGACGATCAGGCCGGCAATGAGGCCGAACTCGCCGCCCGCGTCGCGACGTTCAATCGCACCAAGCTGCCGATGCTGCGCGGCCTGGGCGCCGTCTAGGCGATCAGAACACCACGACGGTGCGGATGCTTTCGCCCGCGTGCATCAGGTCGAACGCCTCGTTGATCCGCTCCAGCGGCAGGGTGTGGGTGATCATCGGGTCGATCTGGATTTTCCCGTCCATGTACCAGTCGACGATGGTCGGCACGTCGGTGCGCCCGCGCGCGCCGCCGAACGCCGTGCCGCGCCAGACTCGCCCGGTGACCAGCTGGAAAGGTCGGGTGGCGATCTCGCGCCCAGCCTCGGCGACCCCGATGATGATGCTCTCGCCCCAGCCGCGATGGCAGGCCTCCAGCGCCTGGCGCATCACCTGGACGTTGCCGGTGCAGTCGAAGGTGTAGTCCGCGCCGCCGCCGGTAAGCTCGACCAGATGCGGCACGACATCTCCCGGGATCGTCGAGGGATTGACGAAGCGGGTCATGCCGAACTGCCGGCCCCAGGCTTCGCGCGCCGGGTTGAGATCGACGCCGACGATCATGCCGGCGCCCACCATCTTCAGGCCCTGGACCACGTTCAAGCCGATGCCGCCCAGGCCGAAGACGATGCAGTTCGCACCAGCCTCGACTTTCGCCGTATTGACCACGGCCCCGACGCCCGTGGTCACGCCGCAACCGATGTAGCAGGCCCTGTCGAACGGCGCGTCGGACCGGATCTTGGCCACCGCGATCTCCGGCAACACCGTGTAGTTCGAGAAGGTCGAGCAGCCCATGTAGTGGTGGACGGTCTGGCCGCGGTAGCTGAAGCGGCTGGTGCCGTCGGGCATCACGCCCCGTCCCTGGGTGCCGCGGATCGCCGTGCACAGATTGGTCTTGCGCGACAGGCAGCTTTTGCACTGGCGACATTCCGGCGTGTACAGCGGGATCACGTGGTCGCCCGGCGCCACCGACGTGACCCCCGGACCCACCTCGACCACCACGCCCGCGCCCTCGTGCCCGAGGATCGACGGGAAGATGCCTTCCGAATCCAGGCCATCGAGGGTGTAGGCGTCGGTGTGGCAAACGCCCGTCGCCTTGATCTCCACCAACACTTCGCCTGCGCGGGGGCCTTCCAGGTCCAGGTCGACGATCTCGAGCGGCGTCTTGGGCGCGAAGGCGACGGCGGCGCGGGTCTTCATCGGAGGTATCCTTTCACGTGCAGCCGGCGGACCATTTCCCAGTGCGCTCGAAATGTGAAGCGGCTTGCGTGCGTCCTGATCGGATGGCCTACCGTCCATTGGACAGACCAATGAAGGCCGCATGACCGATTCCGAAGGCGGTTTGCCGACTCCTCGCCGTCACTGGGCCATGTTGGCGCTCAGTCTCTCGATCGCGCTCGCCGTGCTGGACGGCGCGGTCGCCACCGTCGCCCTGCCGGTCATCGCCCGAGACATGCAGATCTCCGACGCGGCCTCGATCTGGATCGTCAACGCCTCACAGCTTGTGATGATGGTCACCTTGATGCCGCTGGCGGCGCTGGGTGACCGGATCGGCTATCGGCGCATCTACCAGACCGGGGTGGTGGTCTTCAGCCTGGCCTCGCTGGGCGCGGCGCTGTCGCAGACGCTGCCGGAGCTGATCGCCGCGCGGATGCTGCAGGGTCTTGGAGCCAGCGGGATCATGAGTCTGAACGCGGCCATGGTCCGGCTGATATGGCCACATCGCCAGCTGGGGCGCGGCATGGGCGTCATGGCGCTGATCGTCACCTCCACCAGTACGGCTGCGCCCGCCATCGGATCACTGGTTCTGGGGGTGGCGAGCTGGCACTGGCTGTTCGCCATGAACGTCCCGCTCGGGATCGCCGCCACGGTGGTGGGCGCCTTCGCCCTGCCCGCGACGCCGGGGTCCGATCGTACGTTCGACTGGCGCAGCGCCGTACTGACCGCAGCCACCTTCGGCCTGCTGGTCGTGGGCTTGCGCGGCCTGGGCGCCGATGACGTGCGTCCGGCGCTGGCCGAGCTCGCCGGCGCGCTCGCTGTGGGCGTCGTCCTGGTCCGCCGCGAGCTCGGCATGCGCACGCCCCTGCTGCCGCTCGACCTGATCCGCATCCCGATCATCGGCCTGTCGGCGCTGACCGCGATCATGTCGTTCAGCGCCCAGACGATGGGGTTGGTCGCGCTCCCGTTCCTCCTGCAGGGGACGATGGGGCGCACCACGGTGGAGACCGGTCTGCTGCTCACGGCGTGGGCGCTGGCGACGACGGTGATGGCGCCGGTGGCCGGACGGCTGGCCGACCGCTATCCAGCCGGCGTGCTGGGCGGCATAGGCTTGGCGGTGATGGCATGCGGCCTGTTGCTGATCGGACTGCAGCCGCCCACGGCGTCGAACTTCGATCTGGCTTGGCCTTTGGCGGTGTGCGGCGTGGGCTTCGGTTTCTACCAGACACCCAACAACCGGACGATCATGATCTCGGCGCCGCTGGAGCGCAGCGGCGGCGCGGCGGGCCTTGTGGCCAGCGCACGCGTCCTCGGCCAGACTTTAGGGTCCATCAGCGTCGCCTTGATGTTCCACAGTTTTTCCACTGGCGCGCCGCGCATGGCGCTGTTCGTCGGCGCTTGCGTGGCCGCGGTGGGGTCGGGCATCAGCCTGACGCGCCTACGCGCGCCAGCCGCCACATCCTAGTCGGGGGCGAGCGACAGCGGCGGAGCCACGTCCTCCAGCGGCCTGCGCTCGGCGTCGACACCTAGAAACAGCGTGACGATCGAGGCCGCCACCATCAGCCCGCCGCCCAGCAGATAGCCCAGGAAGATCTGGCCCCGTTCGCCGGTGTCGATCAACGCGCCGAACAGCGCCGGCCCGCCGACGCCGCCCAGCAGGGTGCCAAAGGCGTAGAACAGCGAGATGGTCACCGCGCGCGTCTCCAGCGGGAAGCATTCGCCGACGGTCAGGTAGGCAGCGCTCGCGCCCGCCGAGGCGAAGAAGAAGATCACCGTCCAGGCTACAGTCTGGGTCGTCGCGCTCAGCATGCCTTGGGCGAACATCCAGCCGGTGACGCACAGCAGCACCCCTGCCAGCCCATAGGTCGCAGCGATCATGATCCGGCGCCCGAGCGAGTCGAACAGATGGCCCAGAAGCAGCGGCCCGGTGAAGTTCCCGAGTGCGAACGGCAGGATGAACCACCCGATCGACTGCGGCGCGACGCCATAGAAGCGGGTGAGGATCAGCGCGTAGGTGAAGAAGATCGCGTTGTAGCAGAATGCCTGCGTCGACATCAGCACCACCCCCAGCGCCGTGCGCTTGGGATAGAGGCGAAATAGCGAGGTGACGATTTCCCACCAGCTTGTTCGGGCGCGGCGGATCAGGCGCAGGCTGGCGAGGTCGGCGTGCGGCGGCGTCGCTTGGCCGGTCTCTCGGGCTACGCTGGCCTCTATCGCCTCGATGACCGCTTCGGCCTCGGCCTCTCGGCCATGGGTCATCAGCCAGCGCGGGCTTTCGGGGATGAACCGGCGCACGAAGATGATGATCAGCGCCAAAGCGCCGCCGATGATGAACGCCAGTCGCCACCCCCACTCCTGCGGGACAACCTCAGGGTTCAGCACCACCAGCGAACCCATCGCACCCAGCGCCGCGCCGACCCAGAAACTGCCGTTGATCGCCAGGTCCGTGTAGCCCCGCCGCCTGGCGGGGATCAGCTCCTGGATCGCGGAATTGACCGCTCCATACTCGCCGCCGATGCCGGCGCCGGTCAGGAACCGGAACAGCATGAAAGACCAAAAATCCCAGGAAAATCCGGTGGCTATGGTGGCGATCAGATAGACCGCGACGGTGATCGTGAACAGTCTTCGCCGACCGAAAGTGTCGGTCAACCGGCCGAACACCAGCGCCCCCAGGACCGCGCCCAGGATGTAGGCGCTGCCGGTCAGGCCGACCTGCGCGGCGGTGAGGTTCAACCCATCGGGCCCGGCGATCGCCGGCGAGAGCGAGCCGACCAGCGTGACCTCGAGCCCGTCCAGGATCCATGTCACGCCGAGCGCACCCACCACCAACCAATGGAAGCGGCTCCATGGAAGGCGGTCCAGGCGTGCAGGTACGTTGGTGGTGAAGACGTCGGCCGGAATGGCCATGCTTCCCCCCTAGTGTTCACGTTTCGCGAGAAAACGCGCAAAGGCCCAGCTTTGGTTCCGCCTTGCCGAGCGATTGCCTGGAGCGCTAACCGGAACGCATGTCCGAGCCGGAGATCCTCGTCGACGCCCGCGGACACCGTTGCCCGGTGCCGACGCTGCGTTTGCGCCGCGCACTGGAAGCCGCGCCGGCGGGCGCGCGCCTGCGGTTGCTAGCCGATGACCCGCTGGCGCGCATCGACGTGCCGCACTTCGTCGAGGGCGTCGGCGCCACCGTGCTGGAGCAAGGCGAAGCCGAAGGCGTCCTCAGCTTCCTGGTGGAGAAATGATCGGCTCGTCGCCGCGCTGATCGGCGATCAGCCCCAGCTTCATCTCGTACTGGTCGATGGCGATCTCCACCTCGGTCGCCAGCGCGCCGCCGAAGAACACCGCATTCACGGTCCACGACAGCCAGATCAGCAGCACCACCACGGTCGCCACCGAGCCATAGGTCGCACCGAGTTGGGCGATCTGTTCGACGTAGAAGGCGCTGGCCCAGGACACCAGCAGCGCCATCAGGGTCGCAGCGATCCCGCCCAACACCGAGGCGCGCCACGCAACAGGCTTGCGGGACATGGCGAAGCGATAGATCAGGGTCATGGCGACGGTCAGGCCCAGGCTCGCCCAGGTCCATTCGCTGTAGAGCCACGGCGCCCCCGCGAGCGGCCTCAAGTGGAATGCGCCGCCGATCAGCCGAAGGGCGAAGAAGACCCCGGACAGCACCGCCAGCATGGCGAAGGCGGCGATCAGCGCCAGCAGCGCCATCAGGTTGAAGCCGACGAAGCCCCGCTGTTCGTCCTCTTCATGGATGAACGACAACCCCGCAAGCAGCGCCTTCACGCCGCGATGCGCCGCGTAAATCCCGATGATCAGGGCGACGCCGCTTTGCGCAGAAACCCGCAGCGGCGCGCTAGCCAGCCTGGTCAGCTCGCCCTCGACGATCTCGCGCGCGCCGGGCGGCATGACGTGGACCATGGCCTCGACCTGCCTTGCGGCCTGGGCGGGGTCGGCCAGCAGTCCATAGAGGCCGATGAGGATCGCCAGCGCCGGAAACGCCGCCAGCAGGGCGAAGAACGACACGCCGCCCACATAGAGCATGACATCTCGGCCCCACAGCCGCGTCAGGGCCTTGGCGGAGATCTTGACCCCCCGCTGCGCCAGGTGCGCCGGATCGAGATCGAGCTCGTGGATACGCCGCAGGATACGTTGGATCGTCATGTGCGGACAGCTTCTGACAGGCGATCGCCGGGAAGCAAGGCCCGCAATATAGACGGCGCGCCGCCCGTAAGAGCGACGCGCCGTCGATGGGCGTGTCTGTCCATCAGGTCCGCCGCCGCTTCGAGGGACGGGAGATAACGGCGGAAGACCGTCCCGTAGGTTTGACGCCCGCCGGCTGAACCCACGCTGAACACGGCCTTCAGACAAGGAATACGTGGGCGCGGGTCTCGGTCTCGATGACGGTGGCCAGCTTGCCTTCAGCGTCAGCCATGCGTCGCGATCCTCTTGTGGATCGAAGGCCGGATCGCTCAGACCCGTCTTTTCACGCAGCAGTGCGTAGAACTTCGACTCGATCGAAGCGATGGAGATGAACTTGCCGTCCTTGCAGCGCTGTCACCGTCGCGGACCACGCGTTATCCTTGCAGTTCGGCGATTCTCCGCTCACAGCGGGCGCCAACCCACGCGTCGAGCGACGAGGACCGGATAAGACCATGACGGAGGCGGTCCAGGCGCGGGTGCTGATCGTGGCGCGCGACGACACGGTCGCCGGCCCGTTGGCCGAAGGTCTCGACCGGCTGGGCTGGCGCACGGTCACCGCGCGCGGACCCTACGCCGCCGCCGCCGCGCTGGCCGACCTGCAGATCGAGGCCGCGATCATCGACGTCGCCAGCTATGGCGGCGACTCGCCGGCCCTCGCGCGGCGCTTGAAGACCGCCTGCGCGCCGCGCCGCCTGCCGGTCATCGCCGTCAGCGATCTCGAGACCTCGCAGGAGGCGCACGCCTACGACCTGACGCTCACCGCGCCCTTGCACCCCGCCCAGGCCGTGCTGAGGCTGGAGACACTGGTGCGCACCGCGGTGGCGGAGGAGGAGTTCGAGCTTCGTCTGGACACCTTCGCCGACCGGGGGCGGCGGCTCGACATGCCCGACCCGGACGCGAGCCCGTTCCGCATCCTGGCGATCGGCGAGCCCGCGCCGCAGTTCCTGGCGCTGTCCAACGCGCTCGCCCGCAGCGGGGCGGAGGTGGTCGGCGCGTTCACCGCTTACACCGCTTTCGACTACCTGCACGAGCGGCCGTTCGACGCCGTGGTGCTATGGGCCGGCGACAATTCGCACGAGGCGCTGTCGATCGCCGCGGGCATGCGCCGCAACACCCGCCTCTACCACACGCCCGCGCTGCTCTACATGCGCGAGGAGTCCTACATCACCATGTCGGAGGCCTACCATCGCGGGGTCACCGACGTCGCCTCGCCCGAGACGCCCGAGGTCGAGACCGCCAAGCAGGTGATCGAGCTCGCCCGCAGCTATCGCCGCCAGACGGCGATCCGCAAGGCGCTGGAGAAGGCGCGCAGTTCCGGCTTGATGGACGCCGCCACCGGCCTGTTCACCCGCGATCTGTTCGCCGCCCATCTGGCGCGCCTCGCTCAGGCGGCGCGTGTGCGCAACCGCCCCCTGTCGGTGTGCGTGCTCAAGGTCTCCGATCGGCCTGAGGTGCTGGCCGCTCGCGCCGGCGGCTGGCTGGACCGGGCGATCCCACAGATCGGCTCGATGATCGGCCGGCTGGTGCGGGTAGAGGACACCGCGTCACGCCTTTCCACCGAGGTGTTCGCCCTCGCCCTGCCAGCGACGCCGCAGGGCGCTGCGCGCGGCGCCGGAGAGCGGATCGCCGCCGTAATCGGCTGCACGGCCTTCGAGGCCGGAGAGGGCAAGCCGCCCTTCGTGGTCGAATTCGACATCGGCGTCGCCGAGGTCAACGGCGCCGAGAGTGTCGGCCGCGCACTGGAGCAGGCGGCCGCCCGCGCTGACACCCGCCAGGCCGGCTGAGGCGCTGTACATCGGCGACGCCGCGCCGGAAGATCGGCGCTGCAGTTCGCAGGAGCAATGGATGGCGTCGGACGTTCCTTCCTCACCCACAGACGATGAGCCCGCCTCGCTGGGCCGGCTGACAGCGCGCGCTCCAGACGTCGAAGCGCGAGATTATTCCCGCAGCGACTGGATTGAGACCGGCGACTGGGAGACCGAGTTCTACGCACCCACCTCCTGTCGAGATGCGGCGGCGGTGCCCCTGCTGGTGCTGTTCCACGGCGCCGGCGGCTTGCCCCAACGGACCCTGCCGATGATCGCGCCGCTGGCCGACGAGCTGGGCTTCCTGGTGTTCGCGCCCAAATCGCTGGGCATGACCTGGGACATCATCGAGGGCGGCTTCGGCCCCGATGTGAAATTCATCGACGAGTCGCTGAAGCTGATCTTCGCTGAGCACCCCGTGGACCCAGCGCGCGTCGGCGTCTCAGGCTTCTCAGACGGCGCGTCCTATGCGCTGAGCATTGGCTTGAGCAACGGCGACCTGTTCAGTGACGCGATCGCCTTCTCGCCCGGGTTCTCGATGAACCTCGGCGCGGTCGGGCGCCCGCGCATCTTCATCTCGCACGGCGAGCGCGACCGGGTGCTGCCGATCGATATGTGCGCGCGCCCGACGGCCCGCCAGCTCGCCGGCGCCGGTTACGACGTGCTCTATAAGGAATTTCCCGGCGGTCACACCGCGCCGCCGGAGCTGGTCGAGATCGCCGTGCGCCGGTTCGTCAGCGGCGGAGCCGACGCCTAGCGCAGGCGCGTCAGACCGTTGCGGATCACATACAGGTCACGGGCCTTGATCCGCGCCTCGAAGGCGATCTCCTTGCCGTCTCGCCACATGTCCACCGTGACCGTCTCTCCTGGGTACACAGGCGAGGAGAAGCGCACCTGGTGGCTGGCGATCGACTCCGAGTCGTAATCCAGCATCCCCTGCATCACCGCCCGGCAGGTGATCCCATAGGTGCAGAGACCGTGCAGGATGGGCTGGTCGAAGCCGCCCTTCCGGGCGAACGCCTGGTCGACGTGCAGCGGATTTCGATCGCCGTTCAGCCGGTAAATCACCGCCTGGTCGGGACGGGTGACTATATCCAGCGACATATCCGGCGCCCGGGTCGGCGTCGGGTGCGGCTTGGGCGCGCCATCGGCCGGTCCGCCGAACCCGCCGTCGCCGCGGGCGAAGCGAGTGGTGGTCAGCGTCACCGCCACGTCTCCCGCGGCGTCGAACCATTTGGATTCGCTGAGGATGATCGCGCCCTTGTCGGGCCCCTTGTCGAAGGCGCCGATGATCTGGTCGCTGAAAGTGAATGCGCCCTGCGCCGGCAGAGGCTTGTGGATCTCCACCTTCTGCTCGCCGTGCAGCATCTTGAACATGTCCCAGGTGCTGAAGCGCAGGCCGTCGGGCACGGCCGCGCTCACGCCGCGCATGACGCTGTCGGCCAGCACCGTGACGGCGGTCGGCACGACCTTCAGGCCATTCTCGTAGACGAAGCTCAACTCGCGCTCATCCAGCGGATTGGCGCCCATGCCGATGCCGACCGCATACAGCATGACCTCCTTGTCGCCGTACTCGAACGGTCGGGCGGCCGTGCCCTGCTGAAGGATGTCCGGATAGAAGATGGGCACGGGCGGCCTCCCTTTGAGAGCTTGCCGCTGACACGGCCTTGGCGCCGACAAGCCGGGCGCGGTGATCACTGTCAAGCCGCGGCCGGGCTCGGATCGGGCGCCGGCGCCTGTTCCTTGGGCCTCTCGCGCGAACCGGAGTCGCAAGGCGGTCCGCAGCTTGTCACCGGCGCCGCATGGAGCGCTGCTGACGGTGCGGAATGCCAGGGTTTTCCGCATCGGAGAGGTCGACATGGGGTTGAGCCGCCGCAGGTTCCTGCACCGCGCCGTCGCCGCCGGCGGCTACTCGGCGGCCTATTCGGCGATGAGCCTGCTGGGCCTGATGGCCAGCGCGCCAGCGCAAGCGGCGCCCGCCCTGCCAGCGCATTTCGGCGCCGGCAAGCGGGTGGTGATCCTGGGCGCCGGGATCGCCGGTCTGGTTGCGGCGTACCGCCTGGAGCGCGCCGGTTTCACCGTCACCTTGCTGGAGGCCCGCGATCGTCTGGGCGGTCGCAACTGGACGCTGCGCGGCGGCTCCAAGGTCGAGATGGTCGGAGAAGAGGACCAGACCGTCGAGTTCGCCGACGGGGTCTACATGAACGCCGGGCCCGCCCGCATACCAAGCCACCATGAAGGCCTGCTGGCCTATTGCCGGGAGCTCGGCGTGCCGCTGGAGGTGGAGATCAACGCCAGCCGCAGCGCCTATCTGTGGGACCAGGACGCCAACGGCGGCGCGCCGGTGCAGATGCGCCAGGCGGTCATCGACACCCGCGGCTATCTTTCAGAGCTCCTGGCCAAGGCGGTGAGCCAGGGCGCGCTCGACCAGGACCTGACCGGCGACGAGAAGGCGGCGCTGGCTCCGTTCCTGCGGACCTACGGCGACCTCGCCGACGACATGAGCTTCCGCGGCACGGAGCGCTCGGGTTTCGTCCAGGCCCCGGGCGCTGCGCGGCAGTTCGCCAAGCATCGCCCGCCGGTCGCCCGCGCGGAACTGTTGCGTCACAAGCAGTTGGGCTCGATCGTCTTCGAAGACCAGATCACCATGCAGGCGACCATGTTCCAGCCGGTCGGCGGCATGGACCAGATCCCCGCCGCCTTCGGCCGGGCGATCAGGAGCCCGGTGATCCGCAACGCCCAGGTCCTGCGCATCGACAAACGCACGGACGGGGTGCGGGTCGAATGGCGCGACCGCGCGAGCGGCAAGCGCCAGGCGGCCGAGGCCGACTTCGCCATCGTCACCATCCCCCTGGTGGTGCTGGCGGCGATCGACAGCAACCTCGACAAGCCGGTGAAGGCCGCCATCGCCGGCACGGCGTATGACCACTCCAACAAGATCGGCTTCGAGGCCCCGCGGTTCTGGGAGCGGGAGCAGATCTTCGGCGGCATCTCCTTCGTCGGCGGCGAGACCAGCCTGGTCTGGTACCCGTCCGCCGGCTTGCACACCGAGCGGGGCATGCTGCTGGCCTGCTACGGCTCCGGCCCGCGCGCCGCGGCGTTCGCCGCGCGGCCATTGGCCGAGCAGATCGCCATCGCCCGCGCCATGGTCGGCAAGCTGCATCCCGGGCATGAAGCGGACCTGGCCAAGCCGGTGGTGGTCAACTGGAGCAAGGCGCCCTTCAGCCTGGGTCCCTGGCCGGCGCGCGACCCGAGCGGACGCGAGGGCCCGATCGACGGTCCGGCGTTCGCGCTGTTGAACCAGCCGGACGGACGCGTCTACTTCACCGGCGCGCACCTGAGCCAGATGCCGGGCTGGCAGGAGGGCGCGGTCTGTTCCGCCCACCGCACCATCGCCCAGATCGCCGAACGGATCTCACCCTCCGCCGTCGTGAAAGCAAACAGCACAGCCGCATAGAGCTGCAACACATCAGGGAGCCATCCATGCCCAGTCTCAACGCCCTGCCCGCGGGTCTGCTGCTCGCGCTCGCCGCCGGCCCGCTCGCTCTGGCCCAGAACGTCCACGTCGGTGCGCCGACATCAGCCATCTCTCAAGCCGTCGCCGTGCCGGCGGGATCGGACATGCTCTACGTCAGCGGCATGACGCCGCCGGCGCTGAACGCCGGCGCGCCCAAGGGCACGCCGCCGGTGTTTGGCGACACCAAGACCCAGGTGACCGGCGTGCTGAAGCGCCTCGAGGAAGCCTTGAAAGGCCAGGGCTATGGCTTCGGCGACGTGGTGATGATGCGGGTCTACCTGGTCGGCGACCCAGCCAAGGGTGGAGCGATGGATTTCGCCGGGATGATGGAGGCCTACACCCAAGCGTTCGGCACGCCGGCCCAGCCCAACAAGCCGGCCCGCGTCACCATGCAGGTCGCCGCCCTCGTCCAGCCCGGCATGCTCGCCGAGATCGAGGTCCAAGCGGCGAAGGCGAAGAAGTAGCCCTGCTCCCTTCCCCGTCCAGGGGAAAGGAACGGAGTCGTTGAGGATCAGGCCGCCAGTCGCGCCAGTTCGCTGAGCACGCGCTCGGCGGCGGCGAGACGTTGTTCGGGGGTTTCCCACTCGCCCTTGACCACAACCTTGTGGTCGGGACGCAGGCGCCAGGCGATCTGGTTCTTCTGGATGAACTGGATGAGCGCCATCGGGTCCTTGAACTGGTCGCCGCGGAAGGTGACCACCGCGCCCTTGGGACCGACGTCGATCTTAGAGACGTTGGCCTCACGGCAGAGCCCCTTGATCGCCACCACCTTGAGTAGCTGGCCGGCCTCTGGCGGCAACGGCCCGAACCGGTCGATCAGCTCGGCGGCCAAGGCCTCGCGGTCCGCCGACTGCTCGGCGTCCGACAGGCGTCGGTACAGCGACAGGCGCACGTTCAGGTCGGGCACATACTCTTCGGGGATCAGCACCGCCGCGCCGGTGTTGATCTGCGGTGACCAGCGGTCGGCCATGCCGGCGCCCTCCGCCCCCACCCGGTGCTTGAGTTCGTTGACCGCGTCCTCGAGCATCTGCTGGTAGAGCTCGACGCCGATCTCTCGGATGTGGCCCGATTGCTCCTCTCCCAGCAGGTTGCCGCCCCCGCGGATGTCGAGGTCATGGCTGGCCAACTGGAAGCCCGCGCCCAGACTGTCCAGCGACTGCAGCACCTTCAGCCGCCGTTCGGCCGACAAGGTGATGGTCTTCTCGGCCGGCGTGGTCAGATAGGCGTAGGCGCGCGCCTTGGCTCGGCCGACGCGGCCGCGTAGCTGATAGAGTTGGGACAGGCCGAACATGTCGGCTCGGTGGATCACCAGGGTATTGGCGGTCGGGATGTCCAGGCCGGACTCGACGATGGTGGTCGACAGCAGCACGTCGTACTCGCCCTCATAGAAGGCGCTCATCACCCCCTCCAGCTCGGTGGGCGACATCTGGCCGTGGCCGGTGACGAACTTCACCTCCGGCACCTGCTCGCGCAGGAAACGCTGAAGGTCCGGCAGGTCGGAGACGCGGGGGGCCACGTAATAGGCTTGCCCGCCGCGATATTTCTCGCGCAGCAGCGCCTCGCGCACCACGACAGGATCCCAGGGCGTGACGTAGGTGCGCACCGCCAGCCGGTCGACCGGCGGCGTGGCGATGATCGACATCTCACGGATGCCGGACAACGACAGTTGCAGGGTGCGCGGGATCGGCGTGGCCGTGAGCGTCAGCACGTGAATGTCGGCGCGCAGCGCCTTCAGGCGCTCCTTGTGCTTGACGCCGAAGTGCTGCTCCTCGTCGACGATCACCATGCCCAGGTCGCGGAATTCGACCTGCTTCGACAGGATCGCGTGGGTGCCGACGACGATCTCGATCTCCCCCTTCTTCAGCCCTTCGCGGGTCTCGGCGGCTTCCTTGGCGGGAACCAGGCGCGACAGGCGGCGCACCTTCACCGGCCAGCCCTGGAAGCGGTCGGAAAAGGTCTTGAAGTGCTGGCGGGCGAGCAGCGTGGTCGGGCAGACGATCGCCACCTGACGGCCGCTCATGGCCATCACGAACGCGGCTCGCAGCGCCACCTCGGTCTTGCCAAAGCCGACGTCGCCGCAGATCAGCCGGTCCATCGGCTTGCCGGCGCCCAGGTCCTCCAGGACGTCGCCGATCGCGGAGAGCTGGTCGTCGGTCTCCTCGTAGGGGAAGCGGGCGCAGAACTCGTCGAATACGCCGTGTTGCGGCTCGACCGGGTCGGTTTCGCGCGTGGCGCGCTCGGCGGCGATGCGGATCAGGCCCTCGGCCATCTCGCGCAGGCGTTCCTTGGCGCGCGCCTTGCGCGCCTGCCAGGCCGCGCCGCCCAGTCGGTCGAGCTGCACGCCCTCGCCGTCGGAGCCGTAACGGGTGAGCAGGTCGATGTTCTCGACCGGCAGGTACAGCTTGGCCTCGCCGCCGTACTGCAGCTCCAGGCAGTCGTGCGGCGCGTCCTGCACCGACAGCGTCTTCAGGCCCTCGTAGCGGCCGATGCCATGCTCGATGTGCACCACCAGGTCGCCGGGCGTGAGCGCCGAGGCCTCGGCAAGGAAGTTGGCCGCCCGACGGCGACGGCGCGGCCGCGCGAGGCGGTCGCCAAGGATGTCGGTCTCAGAGATCACCGCGAGCGTGTCGGTCTCGAACCCGGCCTCCAGCGGCAGCACCACGCGCTGCGGCGTCTTGGGGTCGGCGGCGCGGGCTGCGTCCCAGTAGGGCGCGAACGGCACACGCTTCAGGCCATGGTCGGCCAGCATCGAGCCCAGGCGCTCCGACGAGCCTTCGGACCAGGAGGCGAACAGCACGCGCTTACCCGCCTTGGCGAGCGTCTCGGCATGTTCGGCGGTGGCCTGGAACAGGTTGACGCTGTCCTGCTGACGCTCGGGGCCGAAGTCACGGCCCTGGCGCGCGCCCATGTCGATGGCGACGTCGCTCTCGACTTCGCGAAAGGCCGAGAACCGCCGGTTGGGACGCTGGGCGAGGCGATCCCCCCACTCAGCCGCCGTCAGGTAAAGGGCCTGCGGTTCCAGGGGATGATACTGCACCTTGCGGTCGGCCTCGGCGCGCGCGTCGTAGGCGTCGGCGATCATCGACAGACGCTCGTCGCGGGCCTCGCGCGCCAGGTGGTCGATCCCCACCAGAGCGTCGGCCGGCAGATAGTCGAACAGCGTCTCGAGCTTCGGGTAGAACAGCGGCAGCCAGTGCTCCATGCCAGCGCGTCGTCCCCCCTCGGTGACGGCGGCGTAGAGGGCGTCTTCGCCGGGGGCGCCGAACGCCGCCACGTAGCCCTTGCGGAACCGGGAGATCGCAGCGGCGTCGACCAGCACTTCGCTGACCGCCAGCAGGCTGACGTCCTTCAACTGGCGGGTCGAACGCTGGGTCTCAGGATCGAAGGC
>NZ_JAUXZW010000084.1 GCF_030693805.1 Phenylobacterium sp. | reverse complement strand
GCGAATACGAGCGCAACATCGAGCGTTACCGCTTCCTGCGCTGGGGCTCCTCGGCGTTCAACAACTTCCGCGTCGTGCCGCCCGGCACCGGCATCTGCCACCAGGTCAATCTTGAATACCTGGCCCAGACCGTGTGGACAGGCGACGAGTCGGGCGCGACGCTCGCCTATCCCGACACCGTCGTCGGCACCGACAGCCACACCACCATGATCAACGGCCTGTCCGTGCTGGGTTGGGGCGTCGGCGGCATCGAGGCGGAAGCCGCCATGCTCGGCCAGCCGATCCCAATGTTGATCCCCGAGGTCATCGGTTTCCGTCTTGTCGGCGCCCTGCCGGAAGGCGCCACCGCGACCGACCTGGTGCTCACCGTCACCCAGATGCTCCGCAAGAAGGGCGTGGTCGGCAAGTTCGTTGATTTCTACGGCCCGGGCCTGGCGCACCTGACCTTGGAAGACCAGGCGACGATCGCCAACATGGCCCCGGAATACGGCGCGACCTGCGGCTTCTTCCCGGTCACCCGTCAGACCATCGATTATCTCACCGCCACCAACCGCGACGCCGAGCGGGTCGCGCTGGTCGAGGCCTACGCCCGCGAGCAGGGCATGTGGCACGAGCCGGGCGACGCCGACCCGGTGTTCACCGACGTGCTGGAGCTGGACCTGGCGTCGGTGCTGCCGTCGCTGGCCGGCCCCAAGCGCCCGCAGGACCGCGTGGTCACCTCCGAGGCCGCCCAGGAGTTCAAGCTGGCGCTGTCGCGTGAGTTCGGCAAGCCGGAAACCGGCTCCGCCCGCGTCGCCGTCGAAGGCGAAACCTATGACGTCGGCCACGGCGACGTGGTGATCGCCGCGATCACCTCGTGCACCAACACCTCCAACCCCAGCGTGCTGATCGCCGCCGGCCTGGTCGCCAAGAAGGCGGTCGAGAAGGGCCTGACCGTGAAGCCGTGGGTGAAGACCTCGCTCGCCCCCGGCAGCCAGGTGGTCACCGACTATCTGAAGAGCGCGGGGCTGACGAAGTCGCTGGACGCGCTGGGCTTCAACCTGGTCGGCTATGGCTGCACCACCTGCATCGGCAACTCCGGTCCGCTGCCGGAACCGATCTCCGACGCCGTGCAGAAGGGTGACCTGGTCGCCGTCAGCGTGCTGTCCGGCAACCGCAACTTCGAAGGCCGGGTGAACCCGGACGTGCGGGCCAACTACCTGGCCTCGCCGCCGCTGGTGGTGGCCTACGCCCTGGCCGGCTCGATGCAGATCGACCTGACCACAGAGCCGCTGGGCGAAGGCAAGGACGGCAAGCCCGTCTACCTGCGCGACATCTGGCCGACCAGCGAAGAGGTGGCGGCCCTCCAGCGCAAGCACGTCACCGGCAAGATGTTCGCCGCCCGCTACGGCGATGTGTTCAAGGGCGACAAGAGCTGGCAGGCGATCAAGGTCGCCGGGGGCCAGACATACGCCTGGGAGATGGGCTCCACCTACGTGCAGAACCCGCCCTACTTCCAGGACATGAAGATGGAGCCGGAGCCGGTCACCGACATCATCGAGGGCCGCATCCTGGGCGTGTTCGGCGATTCCATCACCACCGACCACATCAGCCCCGCCGGCTCGATCAAGCTGACCTCGCCGGCCGGAGTCTACCTGAGGGACCACCAGGTGCCGCAGTCGGAGTTCAACTCCTACGGCGCGCGTCGCGGGAACCACGAGGTGATGATGCGCTGCACCTTCGCCAACATCCGCATCCGCAACAAGATCGTGCCCGAGATCGAGGGCGGCATGACCAAGCACTTCCCCTCGGGCGAGGTGATGTCGATCTATGACGCGGCCATGCGCTACCAGAGCGAAGGCCGCCCGCAGGTGGTGTTCGCCGGCAAGGAATACGGCACCGGATCGTCCCGCGACTGGGCGGCCAAGGGCACCAAGCTGCTGGGCGTCCGCGCGGTGATCGCCGAGAGCTTCGAGCGCATCCACCGCTCGAACCTGGTCGGCATGGGCGTGCTGCCGCTGCAGTTCCTGCAGGATGGCTGGCACAAGCTCAACCTCACCGGCGAGGAGATCGTCAGCATTCGCGGACTGACCGAGCTTGCGCCGCGCAAGCAGCTGATCATCGAGCTCTACCGCCCGTCGACCGGCTACATCGCCCGCATCCCTGTGCGCTGCCGGATCGATACGCCCACCGAGCTTGAGTACTTCAAGAACGGCGGCGTGCTAAACTACGTGTTGCGTAACCTCGCCCGCGACGCCGCGGCCTAGGGCGAACAACCCGCGCGCCCGGACCGCTTCGCGCGGTCCGGGCGGCGTTTTCCGCACGGTCACACCTTGTTGAAACGCAGAGCCTCCGCAACTCCGGTTAAGTGCCGCGCAATGCGAAGGGCCGCGATTTTCCTGCTTCTGCTCGGGGTCTACCCGGCCGCGGCGTGGGCCAGACCGCCTGTGGTGGTCGAGCTCTACACCGCCCAGGGCTGCGCCTCCTGCGCGGCGGCGAACGCCTATGTGGGCAAGCTCGCCGAAAAGCCGGGGGTCCTGCCGCTCACCTTCTCCGTCGACTACTGGGACTACCTGGGCTGGCCGGACAGCTTCGCGCGGCCGGAGTTCGCCCTGCGCCAGCAGGCCTATGTGAAGCGCCTGGACCTTCGCGAGCCCTATACGCCGCAGGTGGTGATCGACGGCCGCGTCCAGGCTGGCGGCCAGCAGACCGAACGCATCGACAAGCTGCTGCGCGAGGCGGCCGCCGCTCCTCTGCATTCACCGGATATGCGCTTCATCGGCCGCGCGCGCGTCGACGTGGGCCAGGGGCGTGCGCCCCGCGGCGGCGGCGAGGTCTGGTTGATCCGCTACGACCGCCGCGAACAGGACGTCGAGGTCACCAAGGGCGACAGCCGCGGTCAGACGGTGCCGCATCGCAATGTCGTACGTCAGGCCGTGCGCCTGGGCGCCTGGCGCGGCCGGCCCACGGCCTACCGCCTGCCCAAGTCGCCGCAGAAGGACCTCGCCAGCGTCGTGCTGCTGCAGGCCGGCGAAGGCGGCGCGATCCTGGGTGTACTCGAGGCGAAGCCGTAAAGGCCAGCGGCAAATCTCTCCGACACCCGCGGGCTTATCCCGAGGACGACGTTTGTGAAAATCAGGACGTAGCCGAGAGGCTTCAGCGCACCGCGACATGTGTGGATGCGGCCGAACTCACACCCCAGACAAAACGAAACCCGCGCAGCTGGAGAACTGCGCGGGCTGAACGTTTGGATGACACACTATGGGGATCGCTTGGGAAGGCGGACCTTTGGGAAGGTAAACTGGAGTGCGAATCCTTTGGCGGGGCTCGTTCGAATTAGGCGTCGGCTGATCGAAGCCCGCGATCCAGGGGGGCTGGGGGGGCTGTTCAGGATCCGGGAC
>NZ_JAUXZW010000080.1 GCF_030693805.1 Phenylobacterium sp. | reverse complement strand
CAAGCTGATGGACAAGGCCGCCTACCTGGAGTTCGTGGTCGAGATCATCCGCCGCTCCGACCCGCAGAAGGGCTTTGAGGTCCTGCCCCGCCGCTGGGTGGTCGAGCGGACCTTCGGCTGGATGACCCGCTGGCGCCGTCTCGTCCGCGACTAAGATGCCCGGATCGACGTCTCGCAGGCCATGATCCTCGTCGCCATGGGCGGAAACCTGCTACGCCGGACCACCCACCCGTGAGTTTCCAAACGGACTCTCAGAACCAGGTGCGCAGCCCAAGCCGAACCAGGGTGTTGTCGCGGTCCTTGCCGGCTGCGCGCGCCGCATCGCCGGTGTCGCCCAGCAGCCGCTCGTAGGCCACCTCGACGTAGGGCGCGAACTTCTTCGTCACCTCGTAGCGAAGCTGGGCGGCGATCTCCAGATCGGTGAACCCGCTCTTCACGCCGCGCTCCGGCACATCGCGCCCCTGAAGATTCAGCTCGATCGAGGGCTCCAGCACCACCTTCTGGGTGAACAGAAGGTCGAGGCTGTGCTTCAGGCGGAAGCTGGGGTCGCCATCCTCGCTGACGAAGGCGGTCGCCTCGGTCTCGAACTGGTAGGGCGACAGGCCCTGCACGCCCAGCGCCAGGTAGGTGGTCGAGTACGGTTCAAAATCATGCCGGGCGCCGACCTGCACGTCCCAGAATGTCGACACTTGGCGGCTGTACAACGCCTGGACTTCGGCCTGCTCGACTTCGGAATCGTGCACCTCGCCCTCGGATTTCAGCCACAGCTTGTTGCGGTCTCCGCCGATCCAGGCCTCGCCGTCCCAGGTGAACAGCGGGTCGCCGTCTAGCTCGGCCACATCGGCCTCAATGCGCGCCATGTGGAAGGTGCGCTGATGGTCCGACATCGCCATGGCGGAGATGCCGCCGGCGTGTTGGTGTTCCTGGGCCATGGCGGAAGACGCACAGGCCGCGCCGGCGGCCATCGCGGCGGCCGCCAAGATCATCCGCCTCACTGGGCGCCTCCGTGTCCGGCGTGGTCATGATGGTCGTGCGCGGCCGGTGGAGCGGCGGATGGGCCCATGGAGCCGTCCTCGCGGGCCACCACCACCTGCTGCATCATCCCCGCTTCCATGTGGTAGAGCAGGTGGCAGTGGAAGGCCCACTCGCCGAGCTCGTTGGCGGTGATCAGCACCGAGGCGGTGCGGCCCGGCGCCACGGTCACCACGTGCTTGTCCGGCAGCAGGTCCGCGGGCTGACCATTCTCAAGCTGCATGAACATGCCGTGCAGGTGCATCGGGTGGGCCATCATCGTCTCGTTGATGAAGGTCATCCGCACCCGCTCGCCATAACGCAGGCGGATCGGCTGGTCCTCGCCGAATGTCTTGCCGTTCAAGGTCCATACGAAGCGTTCCATGTCGCCGCCGAGGCGCACGACGATCTCGCGATCCGGCGGACGGGAATCGGCGTTCGGCGTCAGGGCGCGCAGGTCGTTGTAGCTCAACACCCGCGATCCGGCCGGCGCGCCGTTCGCCCAGCCGAACACCCGGCCCGAGCCGTCCAGCGTGCCTTCGGGCGACAGCTCGCTCATGCCGTGGCCGGCGGTGGGCTTGCCCATGCCGTAGTCGATCTTCGGCAGCGCGGCGTCGCCCATCATCGCGGCGTGCTCCTCGGGCGTCATGTTCATCTCGCCGGCGCTCGGCGAGGCCGCCTGATGGTGGGCGTGGCCGCCGCCGCTCATGTCCATGCCGGCCATGTCGCCGCCAGACTGCGCGGCGGCCGAGGAGTCGGCGGCCTTGTCCTGCGCCGACGGGGCGCCGTGGTTGTGGTGCTCCGGAGCGGGGGCCGCGCCGGGGATGGGAGCCGCGGCGGGTGCGCCGTGGTCGTGGCCGCCGCTCATGTCCATGCCCGCCATGCCGCCCATCGTGCCCATCTCGGCCATGGTCAGGATGGCGCGCGGACGCATGGCCGGGATCGGGCCGCTGTCGCCGGCGCGCGTGGCCAGCGTCGCGCGGGCGTAGCCGCGTCGGTCAATGGATTCCGCGAAGATCGTGAACGCCTGGTCGGCCTTGGGCTCCACCACCACGTCGTAGGTCTCGGCGACCGAGATCCGCAGTTCGTCGACGGTGACAGGGACCACGTCGCGGCCGTCGGCGGCCACAACGGTCATCTTCAAGCCCGGGATGCGGACGTCCAGGAAGGTCATCGCCGAGGAATTGACCAGGCGCAGCTTCACGCTCTGGCCAGGTGTGAACAGGAACGTCTCATTGGCCTCGGCGGGCTTGCCGTTGGCCAGCAGCACGTAGCCGCTGACGTCGGATATGTCGGTGGGGTTCATCCGCATGCGGCCCCAGTTGGCGCGATCGCGCCAGGCGGCCTGGAAGCCGAACTTACCCGCGTCACGGAAGAAGTCGCCGACCGTGCGGCGGCCGGTGTTGTAGTAGCTGGGGTCGACCTTGAGGTTGCCCAGGATCCGTTCGGGGTCCTCGGCGGTGGATTCCGAGAACACCAGCACGTAGTCGCGATCGGTCTTCACCACCGGACCGTTCGGCGGGTCGACGACGATCGCACCGTAGTGGCCGGCCTGTTCCTGGGTCGCAGAGTGGGCGTGGTACCAGTAGGTGCCCGCCTGCCGCAGCGGGAAGCTGTAGGTGTAGGTCTGGCCCGGCTTGATGCCGACAAAGCCGTTGAAGCCCGGGACGCCGTCTTCCTTGCTGTCGAGCAGAATGCCGTGCCAGTGCACCGACGAGGTGTCTTTGAGGTTGTTGGTCACCCGCACGGTCGCGGTCTCGCCCTCTCGGAAATGCAGGGTCGGGCCGGGGATCTGGCCGTTGACGGTGATCGCCGGGCCAGGCCGGCCAGCCGTGGTCACGGTCGCCGGCGCCAGCACCAGGTCATACTCCGCAGCCTGGGCTTCAGCCGCCGTGAACAGGGCGATGGCGGCGAGCAGCAGCCTTGGTCGGATCAGGCGGAACACTGTCTTCTCCCTCATAGCCGGCGCGCGGGCGGGCGTCTGCGTAATACGATTTCGACCGGCGCCGCAGAGGTTGAGTCGCGCAGCCGGGCGAACTTATCAGCGGCTTGCCTACAGATGAATTTCATTCGCATCACGCTGGAGGCATAAAGCTTTACGAAGCGGCATCAAGGACGGACGCATGACGAACCTGGTCTGGCGTATTGGCGACATCACCGTCACCAAGATCGTCGAATTCGAATCGGCGATGGCGGGCGGCGGCGCGAAGTCGGCGTTGCCGGAGAGCTATCCCGAGACGATCCAGGCGATCCCGTGGCTGGCGCCGCATTTCGCCACCGAAGAGGGTCACCTGCGGTTGAGCGTCCATGCGCTGCTGGTCGAAACGCCGAGCATGCGCCTGGTGGTCGACACCTGCGTCGGCAACGACAAGGTGCGCACAGTGCCCAACTGGAACATGCTGAGCACCGGCTTCCTGGCCGATATGGAAGCCGCCGGCTGGCCCGCCGACAGCGTCGACGGCGTGATCTGCACCCACCTGCACGTCGACCACGTCGGCTGGAACACCATGTGGCGGGACGGCCGCTGGGTCCCGACCTTTCCGAACGCGCGCTACTACATGGGTCGCGTCGAGTACGACCACTGGCGCAACGAAACCGAGAACGGGCCGACCCGCGACTACTCGCGTTTCGCCCAGGTGATGATGAACACCGAGGCGACCTTCCTGGACTCGGTGAAGCCGATCATGGACGCGGGCCTCGCCGAGTTGGTGGAGAGCGACGCGCAGATCGCGCCCGAAGTGCGCCTGACGCCGACGCCCGGCCACTCGCCTGGCCACGTCAGCGTGGTGCTGGAGTCCCGCGGCGAGCGAGCGGTGATCACCGGCGACATGATGCACCACCCCTGCCAGATCGCCCATCCGCACTGGGCCTCTCAGTTCGACACCGACCCCGATGAATCGACCCGCACGCGACATGCGTTCATGGAGGAGTTCGCCGACACTCCGACGCTGATCATCGGCACGCATTTCGCCGGTCCCACGGCTGGACGGCTGGTGCGCGAGGACGGGGCCTTTCGCCTCAAGGTCTAGCCAGGCTACTGACGCTGCGGCAGCCTTGTGCGTGAGGCGCCGGTGTATAGTGTCGCCGTCAAAAGCGCCGCCGCTCTTCGTTGATGGCAAGGCGCTCGTGGGAACAAGGGTCGAAACGCAGTGGCAACCGCTCAAGCCGGCAAATACGAACAGCTCTACGGCGCGTTCCAATGGCGTCTGCCGACGCTCTACAACATGGCGCACGATGTCTGCGACCGGCACGCTGAGGCGAAGCCCGACGCGCCGGCCCTGATCCACGAGCGCACCGACGGCCAGGTGCAGGTCTTCACCTTCAAGGACATCCAGCGCCACGCGAACCAGCTCGCCAACGTGCTGACGGCCGAGGGGCTGCAGCGCGGCGACCGGATCATGGTGTTGCTGGGCCAGGATCCGGCCACCGCCATCACCCATGTGGCCGCTTGGAAGGCCGGGATGATGACCGTGCCCACCTCGTGCCTGTTCGGGGCCGACGCGCTCGAGTACCGGTTCAACGATTCCGGCGCGCGCGCCGTGGTCACCGACGTCGCCAACTTCCCCAAGATCCTCGAGATCCGCGACAGGTGCCCGGACCTGCGCACGGTGTTGCTGATCGACGGCCAGGCGCCCGGCGCGATCGGATTCTGGGAGAGCCTGGAGCGCGCGTCCGACCGCTTCGAGACCCTGGCGCTGCCGGTCGATACCCCGGCCTTCATCAGCTACACCTCGGGCACCACGGGCCTGCCCAAGGGCACGGTGCATGGCCATCGCACCCTGCTGGGACACCGACCGGGTGTCGAGTTCATGTTCGACTTCCTGCCCCAACCCGGCGACCTGATGTGGACGCCGGCCGACTGGGCCTGGCTGGCCGGCCTGTTCAGCGTGCTGATGCCGACCTGGGCGGCGGGCGTGCCGGTGCTGACGTACCGTGCGCGCAGCTTCAACCCCGAAGAAGCGCTGCAGATGATGAGCAAGCACAAGGTGCGCACCACGCTGCTGACCCCCACCATGCTGAAGCTGGTCCGCCAGGTCCCCGACCTCGACCGGTTTGACGTTAACCTGCGCAGCGTCGTCTCGGGTTCGGAGTCGGTTGGCAAGGACCTGCTGGAGTGGGCTTCGGCCGCGCTCAAGGTGCAGGTCAACGAGGGCTTCGGCCAGACCGAGTGCAACATGTGCCTGGGCAATAGCTGGCAGGTGCTGGAGCCGCGCATCGGTTCGCTGTGCAAGCCGGTGCCGGGGATGATCGCCGGTATTGTCGACGACGCCGGCAATCTGCTGCCGCCCGGGACCACCGGCAATCTGGCCTTCAAGGCGCCGCATCCGGTGATGCTGCTGGAGTACTGGAATAACCCGAAGGCCACGGCGGAGGAGTTCGCCGGCGACTGGATGCTGACCGGCGACCTCGGGCGCATGGACGACGAGGGCTATTACTGGTTCGGCGGACGCGGCGACGATGTGATCACCAGCGCCGGCTATCGCATCGGCCCCGGGGAGATCGAGGACGCTCTGCTGCGTCACCCCGCTGTGGTGATGGCCGCGGCGATCGGCGTGCCTGACGCGCAGCGCACCGAGATCATCAAAGCCTTCATCGTGCTTGCCGACGGCCACGATCCGTCGCTGGAGCTGGCCGACGAGATCCGCAATTCGGTCCGCGAGCGGCTGGCCCGGCATGAATATCCGCGCGAGATCGCCTTCGTGAAATCGATGCCGATGACCAACACGGGCAAGATTCTGCGCCGCGAACTGCGTGCGATGGAAAAGCAGCGGATCGCCGAACAGACGGCGGGCTGAGGCGCCTTAAGGAGACCACCCATGCCCAGCGTGCCCTACTGGAACGGCGGCGACGCCGAAGCCGAGGCTGCGGCCGAACGCACTCGCGCGCGGCGCGGCGGCGCGTTGTTCAATCTCGATCGCATCCTGCTCCACAGCCCGCCGGCCGCCGCGGGCTGGACCGCTTACATGGGGCCGATCCGCAACGACCTGGCGCTGCCCGCCCGCTACCGCGAGCTGGCCATGTGCGCCGTCGCCCAGCTGAACGACGCGCCGTATGAATTCCACCATCACGCGCCGCTGCTGCTGAGCGCCGGCGCGAGCACGGCTCAGGTGGACGCGCTGGCCGACGTGGATGCGGCGATCGCGACGCCCGGCCTGTTCGACGCGGCGGAGCTCGCCGTGCTGCGCTTCTCCCGCGACTCCACCCGCCATGTCGCTGTGAAGCCTGAGGTGATGGCCGAGGTTCGTGCGGCGTTCCCCGATTCCCGGCTGACGGTGGAGCTGATCCTGGTGGTGGCGGCCTACAACATGGTCTCGCGCGTGCTGGTCGCCGCGGGCGTCGAAATCGAAGGCGAGGAAGCCCCCGCCTGACGCCCAAAGAAGAAGGGCCCGGCTTTCGCCAGGCCCTTTTCGCAATGCAGGTGCGCTCCCGGCCTGGGCCGGGAGCGGGAAGCTGCTGTTTAGGCAGGAACCTTGTCGAGGGCCTTGAGGCCGTTCCGCAGGCTTTGGGGATCGGCGTAGATCTCGCGAGCCGGCTTGGGGAAGCCGCCCTTGGGCTCTTCGACGTAACGCGGGTTGATCGGCTTGCGCAGCGACACGCCCGCCTTTACCGCCGTCGCCCAGGTGACCTTGCCGGTCTTGAAGAATTCCAGGGCCACGTCGTTGAAGATCTCCGGCTGGTCGGACTGGCCCTGGTGGCCGCACTCGTCCGGATAGAAGAACTGGATGTTGGGAACGGAGTCTTCCTGGTTGAAGCCGTTCTCCACCGGGGCCAGCACGTCCTGCAGGCCGAACAGGTAGATCATCGGGATGGTCAGCTTGTCGATCCGGCCCTTGGTCGAGAAGATCTGGATCTGGTTCGGGTCTTTTTGCGAACGCACCTGATCCAGGGCGTAAGGCAGCTTGGCCGCGTCGCGCGGCTTGCGCTGATTCAAACCTGCTCTCACGCGCATCTCGACCAGTTCCGGCCAGACGGCCTTACGCTCGTAGATGATGCCGTCCATCAGCTCCTGCATGCCCTCGGCGGTGCCGTCCCAGGGTTTCATGACGTAGCTGGGGTTCGGGGTGAACTTGCCTTGGGGGCCCATGACCCGCGGCGCTTCGGTGATGTCGCCCAGCGCGCCGGCGATGAACATCACGCTCAGCACCCGTTCCGGATGGCTGACCACGAAGTTGGTCGAGACGTTACAACCCATCGAGTTGCCGCTCATGTGGAACTTGTCGATGCACAGGGCGTCGGCGAACATCAGCAGGAAGTCGTTGTTGGCCTTCATGCTGGCGTCGAGATACTCGACCTTGCTGGTGTCCGACAGGCCGTAGCCGGGACGGTCGGGGCAATAGACGCGGAAGCCGTTGGCGGCCAGATAAGGCGCCATGAAGCGCCAGCCGGCGGTGCCGGACGAGCCTTCGATCCCGCCGTGCAGCAGGATCACCGCCGGGCCCTTGTCGCCCGCGGTCACGTAGTGGGCCTTGCGGCCGTCGGCCAGGCGGACCCAGCGGCTCGCCAGACCTGGAATGTCGATGATGCCTTCGTCGGTCAGCGTGCGCTTGGGCGCAGGTGTATTGTCAGCCATCTCGAAGTCTCCCTGGGGAATCTGGACGCCACCGGGTGCATCTGTGCGCGCCGCCAATGGTAAGGCCATTGTAGCCAATTGACGGACTTTGGCTACCGCAGAAGTGGAGCCCGTCTCTCAGGCGTCAAGCATCGGGGTGACGCGGGCCACGTGGAAGGCTCCGCTGACTGACAGCACGATCCAGTCGCCGGGGCGTGCGACTTTGAAACCATCGGCCGTGCGGACCTGGACGGCGCCGGCCTCGTCAGGCGCGCGCGCCGCGTCGCCCAGCCACGCCCATAGAGCACGCCAGCCGCGCGGGTCGGCTGCAGAAGGGACGCGCAGGGCGGCGCCGTGGTCAAATCGCGGCTGGGACGAGGATCGGGACATTCGGGCGAGGTGAGCCTGCGTCGGTGACCGAGGTCTTAACGCACGGCGGTTTTCGCGGGCTGGCGCAGCGTCTCGCGTTCAGTGCAAGGTGGCGCGCACCGGCGCGGGGCCGTTCCAGGTATGGTCCGCGTGAACGGTGCCCTTGTCGTCATCGACCTCGTCCGTCAGGCGCGCGGGCAACGGCAGACCCGCGGCCGCGAGGCTCGCGCCCAGGGCGCGGCCCAGCACCATCACTTCGCGTGCATCCAGCGTGATGGGCTCCAGCAGACGTTCTCCCATGTCCATGGCGATCGGGGCGACGCCGGTGGCGAGCACCAGCCGCTGCTCGTCGTTCGACATCCCGCCGCAGCACGCGCACTGGATGCGGATCGGACGGCGGCTGGCGGATTCGACAGCCTGGATCCAGGCGATGAAAAGGGCGGCTGTGCGGCTGGAGGCGCGTTGCGCGATCGCGGCTGCAAGCTGGTCGTGTGGGCGCTCGCCAGCCTGGCGCATGGCCGCCCAGCCGCGGATCGCGAACAGCAGCAGTTTCTCGCCGGCGGTCGGCGCCGACCGCCTCCCCGTGGCGCGCGTGTCGTGGATCAACGGAGCCTCCGGTTGCGAGGTATTGCGAGTCCTTCGCAACAACACTGAAGGCATGGATGAGAATAATTCGCAACAGCGGAATGCCGCAAGATGGCGACGCCTGATCCTTAGGCGCCCGCTCTGATCGCTAGCGATACCGTCGGCTCACCGTTGACCTCGCGCCGATGCCCAGCAATGTCGCCACGGGGGCGGCGAAGGCGACCATGAAGGTTTTGATCATCGACCCGGACGAGGCTCGCGCCGCCCTGGTGGCGGAAGGGCTCGCCGACGTCCATCCGCTGGAGGTCCACCGCGCAGCGACGTTCGAGGCGATCGAAGCCGATCTGCCTCGGATGGCGCCGGACGTGATCGTCATCGCCTGTGAAAGCCCCGACCGCGACACGCTCGAAAGCCTGCGCGACGCCAAGGGCGAAAACGCGCGCCCGGTGGTGATGTTCGTCGACCGCTCGTCGCCGGGCCTGGCGGAGGCCGCCATCGAGGCCGGCGTCGCCGCCTACGTGGTCGACGGGCTCTCCCCGGCCAGGGTGCGCTCGGTGCTTGAGGTGGCGATGAGCCGCTTCGAGCTGATGCAACGGCTGCGTAACGACCTGGACAAGGCCCGCGCCGATCTCGCTTCACGCAAGGCGATCGAGCGGGCCAAGGGATTGCTGATGAAGGAGCGCGGCCTGGACGAGGCGCAGGCCTACGGCGTGCTGCGCAAGCTGGCCATGGACGCCGGTCGGCCTTTGGGGGCCGTGGCCAATGACCTGCTGACCTTCGCCGGCGTGCTGAAAGGCGGAGCCAAATGACCCTGCCTTCAAGGCCGTTGCGGCTGGGCTTCATCGCGCTGTCGGACTGCGCGCCGCTGGCGGTCGCCCAGGAGAAGGGCTTCTTCGGACTCGAGGGCCTGAACGTCGAACTGAGCCGCGAAGCCTCCTGGGCCAACATCCGCGACAAGGTGGCGACGGCGGCGTTGGACGGCGCGCACATGCTGGGGCCGCTTCCGATCGCCGCCCGGTTGGGTCTCAGCGGCGAGCCTTCGGCGATGATCGCGCCGATGTCGCTGAACTTGAACGGCAGCGCGATCACCGTCTCGACGGCGCTCGCCGAGGCGATGCGCAACGCCGATCCGCAGGCCATGGACGCGCGGCCAAGGACGGCGCGGGCTCTGGCCAGCGTTATCGCCCAGCGGCGCGAGGCGGGCGCGGCGATGCTGACCTTCGCCGTCGTGTTTCCGTTCTCGGTGCATAACTACCAGCTCCGCTACTGGATGGCGGAAGCGGGCATCGACCCCGACCGCGACGTGCGCATCACCGTGGTGCCGCCGGCGCGGATGACCGCGCGCATCGCGTCGGGCGATATCGACGGCTTCTGTGTCGGCGCGCCGTGGAACGCCCAGGCCGTCGCCGATGGGCACGGCGAGATCATGATCTACGCCGCCGAGTTCTGGAGCGTCGGCCCGGACAAGGTGTTCAGCGTCACCGAGGGGTGGGCGGACCGCGAGCCACAGGCGTTGCGGTCGATGCTGCGCGCGCTGATCCAGGCCGCCGCCTGGGCCGACGAGCCCGGCAACCGCGCCGAGCTGGCGTCGATCCTGGCCCACCAGCGCTACGTGGATGCGCCGATTGAGACCGTGGCTCGCTCACTGGTCGGCTCGCCGCCGTATTCGCGCGAGGAGTTGGGCTCCGACAGCCGCGACTACATCATCTACCACCGCTATGCCGCGAGCTTCCCCTGGCGCAGCCACGCAGTGTGGTTCCTCACGCAGATGCTGCGCTGGGGCCAGATCGGCCCTGACGTCGACATCGCCGCCGCGGCTGAGGCGGCCTATCGGCCGGACCTCTATCGCGCGGCCGCGGCGTCGCTGGGCGAACCCGCGCCTATCGTCGACGAGAAGGTCGAAGGGCTGCACACGGGACCCTGGACGCTCGACGAGGCCACCTCACCGATCGCGATGGCGCCGGACCTGTTCTTCGACGCACGCCGCTTCGACGCAGCCCAGCCGAAGCGCTACGCCGCCAGCTTCGACATCGGCCGCTTTCGCGAGGCATAGGCGTCACAGCTTCGCCGTGGCGCTCAATCTGTGTGCGTTGCAGCGCAAACGGGCGCCCAGACGCTGAGCAAACACTCCCGACAAGGTGTTTTGCCCGCCGGACACGCACTTCGCGATTGCGAGATGAGAAGGGCCATGGACACCTGAACTCGACAGCGCGGGGCAAAGGCGTCCCGCGACAGGTCCCGAGAGGGGCCGCCGGGGCGTAGCCGCTCCGGGACCAGATGGACACCGACGTCCGCGTGAGGCCGCAAGGCTTCGCCGGGCGTCTTTTTTTTTGGCTTGGGGGATAGGCCGGAATGAAGACGAGAGGGATTGCGCGCTACGGCGCGCTGTTGGCGGCGATGGCCTGGGCGGGCGCGGCCGCGCCGCAGGCGCAAGCAGCAGAGCCGCCGCCGGCGGAGGATGGGCTGGGCTCGGAGGCGGCGGCTGAACCCGTGCCGCCGGCAGAGGCCACACCGGCTGAAGCTCCTGCGCCAACCGCGGCCAGCACAATCAGCGACGCGATCGCCGGCGGCAAGCTGCTGCTCGAGGTGCGTGGCCGCTATGAGAACGTCGATCAGAAGAACACCCCTGCACTCAGCGAGGACGCCGACGCCTTCACGGTGCGCACCCGCCTGGGCTGGGAAACCGCCGACTGGAACGGCCTGCGCGGCCTGATCGAGTTCGAGGACGTGCGCCAAGCCGGCGGCGAGCACTTCGCCGTCAACGTGCCAGGCGCGACCACCGCGCCGCTGAACGGGGCGGACAAGGCCAAGTACCCGTTAATCAACGATCCTGACGTCACCGAGCTCAACCGCCTGCAGCTCACCTGGACGCCGAACGCCATGCTGCAGATGACGGCTGGCCGCCAGCGGATCCTCATCGATGACCAGCGATTCGTGGGCAATGTGGGCTGGCGCCAGGACGAGCAGACCTTCGACGCCGTGCGCGCCGACGTCGCCTGGGGCCGGTTCAAGGCCACCTATGCCTACGTCGGCCACGTCAACCGGATCCTCGGCGAGGACCGCGACTGGGACAGCGACAGCCACCTGTTCAACGCCACCTGGTCGCCGGCCGAGAGCCTGCGCCTGCAGGGCTTCGTCTACGCGCTGGAGTTCGGCAATTCGCCCGCCAACTCGTCCATCACCAAGGGGGTGAAGGCGTCGGGCAAGACCTGGGTCGGGCTCTACCAGCTGGCCTACAACGCCACCTACGCGCGCCAGAGCGACTACCGTAGCAATACGGCGGCCTACGACCTCGACTACCTGGGCGTCGACGTCGCCGGGACCTTCGACATCTATACGGTGAAGGCCTCCTGGGAGTCTCTCGAGGGGAACGGGACGCGGGGCTTCACCACGCCGCTGGCCACCACCCACGCGTTCCAGGGCTGGGCGGACGCCTTCGTCCAGCCGCTGGGTGGGAACAAGGGCTTCGTCGACGGGATCGAGGACCTGAACCTCGCCTTCACCGCCAGGCCGCGGTTCCGCATGGCCTATCTGTTCAACGCCGAGCTGATCGTCCGATACCACGACTTCGACGGTCAGCGGACGGGCGCCGACCTCGGCCGCGAGTGGAACGCCCAGCTTCAAGCGGCGATCACGCCCAAACTCAGTGCGGCGCTAAAATACGCAGACTTCGAGCGCGAAGCGCGCGTGCCCCTTGGCGCCGCCGCGCCGCCGCCCTCCCGCACCAAGGTGTGGCTGACCCTCGAATACAAACTCTGACCATTCCGCGCCAAGTCCACAGCTCACGGATCACATGACCATGAACAACGACATCACCAAGCGGGCCGCAACCTCGGGCCTCACCCGGCGCGGCGCGATCACCGCGACCGCTGCGACGCTCGCCGCGGCCAAGGCGGCCTTTCCCTCCGGCGCGTTCGCCGCGGGGGCGGGCCCCGAGGTCAGCAAGGCGAAGCTCGGCTTCATCGCGCTGACCGACGCCTCACCCCTGATCATCGCCAAGGAGCGCGGTCTGTTCGCCAAGCACGGCATGCCCGACGTGGAGGTGCTGAAGCAGGCCTCCTGGGCGGCGACCCGCGACAACCTGGTGTTGGGCTCAGGCGGCGGCGGCATAGACGGGGCGCATATCCTGTCGCCGATGCCCTACCTGCTGACGGCGGGCACGATCAGCGGCGGCAAGCCGGTGCCGATGAACATCCTGGCCAGGCTGAACCTCAACGGCCAGGCGATCTCGGTCGGCAACGACCTGAAGGCGGTGAAGGTTGGCCTGAACAGCGCCGGCGCCAAGGCCAAGTTCGCCCAACTGAAGGCAGCCGGAAACACAGCCAAGGTGGCCATGACCTTCCGCGGCGGGACCCATGACCTGTGGATCCGCTACTGGCTGGCGGCCGGCGGCATCAACCCCGAGACGGATGTCTCGACGATCGTGATCCCGCCGCCGCAGATGGTCGCCAACATGAAGGCTGGCACCCAGGACGCCTTCTGCGTCGGCGAACCGTGGAACGGTCAGTTGGTCAACCAGAAGATCGGTTACACCGCCTGCCTGACCTCCGAAATCTGGATGAACCACCCGGAGAAGGCGCTCGGCATGCGCGCCGACTGGGTGGCGAAATTTCCCCGGGCCGCCGAAGCCATCACCGCCGCGGTGATGGAGGCCCAGATGTGGTGCGACAAGCCGGCCAACAAACAGGCGATGTGCTCCATCGTTTCGGGCCGTCAGTACATCAACGTGCCGATCGGCGACATACTGCCCCGCCTGCAGGGCACGGTGGACTACGGTGACGGGCGTGCGCTCAAGGGCTCCGGCCACGTGATGAAGTTCTGGGCCGACAACGCCTCGTTCCCTTGGAAATCGCACGATCTCTGGTTCCTCACGGAGGATGTCCGCTGGGGCGTGCTGCCGGCCTCGACCAACAAGATGGGCCTGGTCAACAAGGTCAACCGTTCGGACATCTGGCGTGCGGCGGCCAAGTCGCTGGGCGTGGCCGCGCCCGCCGGAGACAACCGCGGGCCGGAGAAATTCTTCGACGGCAAGGTCTTCGACCCGGCGAACCCGGCCGCCTACCTCGCCAGCCAACCCATCAAGAAACTCGTCTGAATGCGCGTGAAAGGAGCCGCCTCATGAGCCTGCCAGCCCTGAAACTGCATCCTGAGTTCGCGTCCACGCCGGTCAAGCCTTCCGTGTCGGCGGCGGTCCTGCCTTTGCCGCGCAAGAGCATCTCCGCTGAGCGGGTCGCGCAGACGCTGCGCGACGTGGCCGCCAACCTGATCCCGCCGCTAGTCACCCTCATCGCAGTGCTGTTGATCTGGCAGCTGGCCGCTGGTGACGCCGCCGGCGGCCTGCCGTCGCCCAGCCGCATCTGGATGGAATCGCACGACCTGATCCTCAATCCGTTCTTCGATCACGGCGGCACGGACAAGGGACTTTTCTGGCACACCCTGACCAGCCTGCGGCGCGTCGCCGTGGGTTTCGGCCTGGCCGCGGTCGTGGGCATTGCGCTGGGCATGCTGGTGGGGTCCAGCAAGCTCGCGCATCGCAGCCTGGACCCGATCTTCCAGGTGCTGCGGACCATTCCGCCGCTGGCCTGGCTGCCGATCTCGCTGGCCGCCCTGCATGAGGCGAACCCCTCGGCGCTGTTCGTGATCTTCATCACCGCGATCTGGCCGATCGTCATCAACACCGCGGTCGGCGTGCGCAACATCCCGCAGGACTATCGCAACGTCGGGCGGGTGCTGAGGTTGTCGCCGATCGAGCACCTGTTCACCATCCTGCTCCCGGCGGCGACGCCCTACATCTTCACCGGCCTGCGCATCGGGGTCGGCATGAGCTGGCTGGCGATCATAGCCTCGGAGATGCTGCTGGGCGGGGTCGGCGTCGGCTTCTTCATCTGGGACCAGTACAACGCGTCCCGCATCTCCGACATCGTCGTGGCCCTGGTCTGGGTCGGTCTGGTGGGCTTCGCCCTCGACCGCTTCATCGCCCTCGTCGGCCACATCGTCTCGCGCGGCACGGCCGCGAACTGAGGATCAGACCCATGTCCAAATCCTATCTCTCCATCGAGAACCTCTGCGTCAGCTTCCGCAGCGGCTCAAAGGTCTCGGAAGTGCTCCGTGGGGTCGACCTGCAGATCGATCGCGGTGAATTCGTCTCGATCATCGGCCACTCCGGCTGCGGAAAGTCGACCATGCTCAACGTCGTCGCCGGGCTGCTGCCGGTCTCCACGGGCGCAGTGATCCTCGATGGCGAGGCCGTCGAACGGCCGGGGCCGGAGCGGGCGGTCGTGTTCCAGAACCACTCGCTGCTGCCGTGGCTGACCGCCTACGAGAACGTCCGCCTGGGCGTCGACAAGGTGTTCCGCGCCACCAAGTCGCGCGCCGAGCGACACGAGTGGACGCTGCACAACCTGGCGCTCGTGCAGATGACCCACGCCAAGGACAAGAAGCCGCACGAGATTTCCGGCGGCATGAAGCAGCGGGTGGGCCTGGCCCGCGCGCTGGCCATGGAGCCCAAGGTGCTGCTCCTGGACGAGCCGTTCGGCGCTCTGGACGCGCTGACCCGCGCCAACCTCCAGGACAGCGTCATGGAAATCCACGCCCAGCTGAAGAACACCGTGCTGATGATCACCCACGACGTGGACGAGGCCGTGCTGCTTTCGGACCGCATCGTGATGATGACCAACGGCCCGGCCGCCAACGTCGGCGAGATCGCGCACGTGGACCTTGCCCGTCCGCGCAATCGCATCGCGGTGGACGCGAC
>NZ_JAUXZW010000079.1 GCF_030693805.1 Phenylobacterium sp. | reverse complement strand
TGCCGTTGCGCTCACCGATCTTGAGCAGCGCGGCGCGCAGGCTGGGCGAGTCCATGGAGAAGGCCGGCAAGGCCGGGAACATGCGGCCGAATTTGCCTTGTTCGTAGAACTTTGAACTGGGGGGCGCATCGCCGGAGCGATAGACGTTGCCGTGTGAAGCCATGGGTTCCTCCGTGGGGGTTTTTTGGAAGTGGTAGGCAACCAACACGTGCAAGCACCCGGAACGACCCGCCTACCGGAGGCCGGACCAGCGCCGACCACGGTAGCAGTGAAGCCCTCACAAAGGTTCACAAAAATCATTAACAATTGTTTAGCCATTGCCTGAGGGCGGCGCCAGGTAGCCCTGC
Organism: Phenylobacterium sp.; assembly: GCF_030693805.1. GTDB lineage: Bacteria > Pseudomonadota > Alphaproteobacteria > Caulobacterales > Caulobacteraceae > Phenylobacterium. Next base: position 736 of record NZ_JAUXZW010000079.1, on the reverse strand, counting down.
ACCGCCCGAAGCAGTTCGATGGTGAGCAAGTGCCAATCGACACGGGTGCCCTGCACGAGCAGCGCCTGCACCACCCAGCCATAGGTCATGACATGCACCGCACGGACGGTGCGCGCCAGGGTGATGGCATCGGGTGCATCAGCAGCCAGGGCCAGCGCCTGGGTCCACACCTCCACAAAGCGGCGGTAATTCTTGCGATAGGCCTCGGGGGTGGAGATCTGGCGCTCCAGCTGGTAGAGCGCCGCCCACACGCGTGCTTCCTGGCGGGTGACTTCGATCTGGTGCTCGACCAGCGCGGGCACCAGCTGGCCAAGCGGCTGGCCCCTCAAGCTTTCGGCGCGCGCCAGCAAACCCTGCCCCATGGCCCGCACCCGCATGTGGATGGTCAAGGCGGCAAGGGCCTGCTTGTCGCTCACGTAGTCGTAAAAAGTGCCTATGCCCACGCCCGCCACGCTGGCCACCTCGCGCACGGTCATGGCGTCAAAGCCGCGCTCCAGCAAAACCCGAACAAAGGCCTCCTGCAAGGCCTCGGAGCTGGCACGGGCGCGCGACTGCTGCGGACGCCGACGGGGCGTGGCGGGGGACACAGAAATCCGAACACGTTCGCGGGCCATGGCTTCTACACTGCTCCGAGGCAACAACTTCGAGCGGAGACATTAGCATGGGCTGGAACACACACGAGGTCAGCAACCAGTTCGACGAACTGCAGGACTACAACCTCTACACCACCGACGCG
>NZ_JAUXZW010000073.1 GCF_030693805.1 Phenylobacterium sp. | reverse complement strand
CGCGGGGTGGAGCAGCCCGGTAGCTCGTCAGGCTCATAACCTGAAGGTCACAGGTTCAAATCCTGTCCCCGCACCCAAGTCCGCCTTACGCGCTACACGCAAGAGCCCCCTTTCGAGGGGGCTTTTTGCGTTTTGGCGTCTCTCAGCGGGTTTCTGCTGCGTTCAATGCGATGTCGACCATGATCTCGCCGGAGATCTCCTCCAGCGCGGCCTGAAGATCCTCCGCCTGCAGGCCGCTGGGCAGTCGAAGCTGCGCCTGGGCGTTGAACAACGGCGCTCCAGAATGCGCCTCGGCGCTGATCCGGCTTTCGAACGCCTCGATGTTCACGCCGAGACCGCTGAGGATCGCCGTCACCTGGTGCACGATGCCCAGTCGATCTTGCCCGACCAGGGCCAAGTGGACAGCGTCGCCTGCGACGCCCGGCGCTTCCAGGGCAGGTGCGATGCGCACTTCAAGGCCTTGAGCGTCCACGGTATTCACCGCCGCGCGCAAGGCCTCGACGCGCTCGGGATCGAGCTCGACGAGCACCGAACCGACATACAGGCCGCCCAGCCGACTGAGGTGGCTCTCCAGCCAGTTGCCGCCCGCCGCCAGAACCGCGGCGGCCAGCGCCTGGGTGAGGCCTGGCCGGTCGCTGCCAACTACGCTCAAGACCAGTGTCGTCATCGTCGAACCCCGAAAAGCGGCGATAAGAGGCGTGCGCTGCGTGGTGATCAAGCCCGCCGTCGCGACGAACCGGCCTCGTCGGAGAATGTCCAGGTCCGAATTCCGCGCCTTGCCGGCTGGCCGCGTTCGCGGGCTTTGCTAATCTCCCCCTGTGACGACGCACGCCTACAGCCTGTTCGACTCCGCGATCGGCGTCTGCGCCGTGGCCTGGAGCGTTCACGGCGTCAGCGACATGAACCTGCCGGAGGGCGACGAGACGCGGTCCCGCGCGCGGATGATGCGCCGCCGACCGCAGGCTGTGGAGACGGCGCCCGACAACGACAACGCCCGCGCGGCCATCGACGGCGTGCGCCGGCTGCTCTCGGGCGAGCGGATCGACCTCACGGGCGTGGTGGTCGACCTCACCGACTGCGAAGACTTCGAGCGCAGCGTCTACGCCGTGGCGCGCACCGTGCCGGCGGGCGCGACCATCACCTATGGCGAGATCGCCCAGCGGATCGGCGCGCCACGCCAGGCGCGCGAGGTGGGCCAGGCGCTGGGCCGCAACCCGGTGGGGATCATCGTGCCCTGTCACCGGGTGCTCGCGGCCGGCGGCAAGCCGGGCGGATTCACCGCGCACGGCGGCGTAGCCACCAAGCTCAAGCTGCTGTCGATCGAAGGCGCCGTGGTCGGCGATGCGCCGACCCTGTTCGATATCTGGCGCTAGGCCGAGCCCAGCCCGACGCACGGCAGGGCTTGCGTCGGCGCGCCCGCACCTGAAGATGGGGACAAACGACCTTGGCCATGCAGCCGGGGTCTCGGGCGAGCGGGCGAGGGGCGACATGAGCGGGACCGGCGAGGACGTGTCTGTGGCGGCCGGGGGCGCGGGACGTCCGGGCTATCGCTACGTGGTCGTGGCCATGCTGACGCTGGTCTACACCTTCAATTTCCTGGACCGGCAGATCCTCTCAGTGCTGGCCGAGCCGATCCGCAAGGAGCTGCACCTCAGCGACACGCAGCTTGGCCTGCTGACGGGCCTGACCTTCGCGCTGTTCTACACCACGTTCGGCATACCGCTGGCGTGGCTGGCCGACCGCACTCGTCGCATCTGGATCGTCGCCGGCGCACTGTCGGTATGGAGCCTGTTCTCGGCCGCCTGCGACCTGGCGGGCAATTTCGCTCAGCTCGCGTTGGCGCGGATCGGGGTGGGCGTCGGCGAGGCGGGCGGATCGCCGCCGTCGCATTCGCTGATCTCGGACTATTTCCCTCCTGCCCAGCGTGGAACGGCGCTTGGTCTGCTATCGATCGGGGCGCCGCTGGGCGGGGCTCTGGGCGTCGGGGTCGGAGGAGCGATCGCCGCAGCCCACGGCTGGCGCGCAGCGTTCATGGTGGTGGGATTGTCCGGCCTGGTGCTGGCGGCCCTGGTGTTGCTGATCGTGCGAGAGCCGCTGCGCGGGCGGATGGACCCGCTGGGCGATGGACAGACCCACGAGCCCAGCCCGCCGCTGGGGCGCGGCATTGCTGAATTCTTCGCCGATCCGGTATTGCGCTGTACAGCGTTAGGGGCCGGATGCTCCGCGTTCCTGGCATTCGGGATCGGCAACTGGGCGCCGGCTTTCCTGATCCGCGTGCGGCACATGGAAATGGGCGACCTGGCGCTTTATTTCGGCCTGGTGGTGGGCTTCGCCGGGGTGGTCGGCGTGGCGGGTTCGGGCTGGCTGGTCGATCGCCTGCGTCGCTACAGCCCGCGGGCGTATGCGCTGGTGCCCGGAGCGGCGACGCTGATCAGCCTGCCGTTCTTCATCGGTTTCCTGATGGCGCCGACGTGGCCGCTGGCGGTCGCGTCCTTTGCGGTTTCGACCGTGCTCAATGGCGTCTATCTGGCGCCGGCCATGACCGTGGTGCAGAACGCTGTCGCCCCGTCGCGACGCTCACTGTCCTCAGCCCTGTTCATGTTCATTTTCAACCTGATCGGCATGGGTGGCGGCCCGCTGTTCGTCGGCATGATCAGCGACAGGATGCACGGGAGCTTCGGGGAGTTGTCACTGCAGATCGGCCTGGCGGCCCTGACGCCTGTGTTCCTGCTCACCGCACTCGCCCACTACGCGACATCGCGCGCGATCGGCAAGCAGGTGGGGGCGGGCGAGGGCAGGCTGGGGCGGCTGGACGCCCAGGTTCAGGCGGCGCGATAGACAAAACGGATTCCGCGGCTCAGGGTCGCGCCGATCCTTTTTCAGAGCCCACCATGCCCGCGGGAAGCGACGACGGCCGCCTTGAGACCGAGCTGAAATTCGAACTCGCCCCGGACGCGGTCCGGACGCTGCGGGGGCCGGGCGGCATCGGCGCCGGCCAGGCCAAGCGCCTGCATTCGGTCTATTTCGACACCCCCCGGCACGACCTGAAGAATCGCGGCGTGACGCTACGCGTGCGCCAGGCGGATGGCGCCTTCATCCAGACCGTCAAACAGCGTCAGGGCGTCGGCGCGTTGGGCCGCAACGAGTGGGAGACGCCGGTCGTCGGCGAGACGCCCGAGCCCCTGGCGTTCGGGGCGACCCCCGCCGCTGCGGTGCTGAACGGAGACGCCAGCCAGCTCGCGCCAGTTTTCGCGACCACTGTGGAGCGCAGCGTCCACCTGTGGCGCGACGGTGAGACCGTGGTCGAGGTGAGCCTGGACGAGGGTGAGATCACCGCAGGCTCTCAGAGCGAGCCGATCCGCGAACTGGAGCTGGAGCTAAAGGCCGGCGACCCGGCGGCGCTGTTCGTTCTGGCCCGCGAGCTAGCCCGCCACACGCCCATGCGCCTGTCGTTCGAGAGCAAGGGCGAGCGCGGCTATCGGCTGGCCGGCCACGATGGGGTCGCGGCCTTGAAGGCCGAGCGTTCCGCCCTATCGCCTGAAGCGAGCGCCGCCGAGGCGTTCCGCGGCGTGGCCCGCAGCGCGCTCACCCAGATCACCGGCAACGCCCAACTTCTGCGCCGGGTGCGCACGCCAGAGACGCTGCATCAGACGCGAGTGGGCCTGCGCCGGCTGCGCGCAGCTCTAACGATCTTCAAGGCCGGCTTGCCGGCGAACTCGCTGATGGGCGTCAAGGCGGAGGCCAAGTGGCTGGCCGGCGAGCTGAACGCGGCGCGCGACCTCGACGTGTTCATCCAGGACACCTATCGGCCGGCCGAGCGCAGGGCGCTCGACGATCCCGGCGTAGTGGCCCTGGGCGCCCGGCTGCTTCATTTGCAGGCGGAAGCCTATGAGCGCGCGCTGGCGGCGTTGGATTCGTCGCGCTTCTCCAACCTGCTGCTGTCGGCGACGACGTGGGTGGAGGTCGGCGACTGGACCAACGCCACGGCTCCCGAGGTGACGCCGCTTGGCGACACCAGCGCCGCTGAGCTGGGCGCCGCGGTGCTGGAACGGCTGCGCAGCAAGGTGCGCAAGGCCGGTCGGCGGCTTTCCGATCTCGATCCGGCGTCGCGTCACGCGCTGCGCATCCGCGCCAAGAAGCTGCGCTACGGCGCGGAATTCTTCGCCGGCGCCTTCGAGGGCGAGGGCAAGCGCCGGCGCCGCTTCCTCGAGACGCTGAAGCGGCTGCAGGATGCGCTGGGCGAGCTGAACGACATCGCGGTGGCGCGCGAGATGGCGCCGCGCATCACCGAAGGTCGCGGAGCTGACCTGGGCTTCACCG
>NZ_JAUXZW010000093.1 GCF_030693805.1 Phenylobacterium sp. | reverse complement strand
GGCCGGCGGCATCGGATAGGCGTCCATGTCGTTCGGCCTGACCCAGGCCAGCGCCTTGTGCTCGCGCGCCGTCACCTGGCCCTCCCAGCGCCGGCACAGATACAGCGGCATCAGCAGGTGGAAGCCCTGGTAGGCGTGGCTGGCGAACACGAACGGCGCCAGGCAGGCGTGGCTGACGACGATCCCCAGCTCTTCCTCCAGCTCGCGGATCAGGCAGGCTTCCGGCGTCTCGCCCGGCTCGACCTTGCCGCCCGGGAATTCCCAGAGGCCCGCCAGTTGCTTGCCCTCGGGGCGCTGGCAGATCAGCACGCGGCCGTCGACGTCGACGAGCGCCGCGGCGGCGACCAGCAGCATGGGTTTGGGATCGGCCATCGCGGCTCCTTCGCCTCTCCAGGCAGGCTTTGCAACAGGCCCACGCCGTTGCGTCTCCGGCGCCACACCCTGCGGCCATTACGCATCCATGACTTGACTTGACGGTGGATAACCCCGATGTGCGGCGGGCGTCCTCATCGGACGCTATCGGCGCTCCAGCCGCGTGAGGGCTTCCAGAACAGGAAGCCCAGCCTGTCGAGCGCCCTGAAGATTACATAGATCGCCCGGCCACGCGGGGCGCTTCCCCATCTTCTCAGCCGCCCAGCGCGCGAGACTTCGCATCGTTCGAAGCCGCGCGCTCACGCGGCGTACGTGAAAGACATCACTTGACTCAATTCACCGACCTCGGCCTCGACAAACTGCTGCTCAAGGCCCTCGCCGACGAAGGCTATTCTCAACCGACCCCGATCCAGACCCAGGCCATTCCCGGCGTCATGGACGGCCGCGACCTGCTGGGCATCGCCCAGACCGGCACCGGCAAGACCGCGGCCTTCGCCCTGCCTATCCTCCATCGCCTCGCCGCCGACCGTAAGCCCGCGCCGCGTCGCGGCTGCCGGGTGCTGATCCTGGCCCCGACCCGCGAACTCGCCACCCAGATCGGCGAGAGCTTCAAGACCTACGGCCGCTACCTGGGCTTCAGCACCGCGGTGATCTTCGGCGGCGTGAAGTACGGCGCGCAGATCAAGGCGCTTGCCGCCGGCATCGACGTGCTGGTGGCAACGCCCGGCCGCCTGCTCGACCACCTGCAGGAAAAGATGGCCGTGCTCAGCCAGACCGAGATCTTCGTGCTCGACGAAGCCGACCAGATGCTCGACCTGGGCTTCCTGGTGCCGATCCGCAAGATCGTCGCCCACCTGCCCAAGCAGCGTCAGAACCTGTTCTTCTCGGCGACCATGCCGAACGAGATCGGCAAGCTGGCCGGCGAGCTGTTGAAGGATCCGCTGAAAGTATCCGTCGCCCCGCAGGCGACGACCGTTGAGCGCGTCAACCAGCAGGTCCTTTACATCGAGAGCCCCCGCAAGCGCGCCCTGCTGGCCGAACTGTTCGAGGACAAGGCCTTCACCCGCGTCATCGTCTTCACCCGCACCAAGCGCGGCGCCGACCGCGTCGCCCGCTCGCTGGAGCAGGTCGGCGTCGAGGCGGCTTCGATCCACGGCGACAAGAGCCAGGGCCAGCGTGAACGGGCGCTGGCGCAGTTCAAGGCCGGCGAGGTCCGCGCCCTGGTCGCCACCGACATCGCAGCCCGCGGCATCGACATCGACAGCGTCACCCACGTCGTCCAGTACGAGTTGCCGAACGTGCCGGAGGCCTATGTCCACCGTATCGGGCGGACGGCGCGGGCCGGCGCAAACGGCAGCGCGGTCAGCTTCTGCGCCGACGACGAACGCAATCTGCTGCGCGACATCCAGAAGGTGACGCGCCAGACCATTCCCACCTTCGATCGCCGCAACGATCGTCAACTGGGCGCGATGACCGCAGCCATGCCGGAACCGGCGGGCGTGCGGGCTGAACGTCCGGCGCACCCGCCGCGCGACAGTCACGCCAAGCGCGGCGGTCGTCCGCAAGCCAAGTCCGGTCAGGGCAAGGGTTCGGGCGGCGGCGGCGGCGCGGCCAAGACCGGCTTCCGCGGGCCCAAGCGTGGCGGCGGTGGCGGCGGAGAAGCAGCCCCGGCCCGTCGCACCGGCGTCTGGTCCAACCGCTAAGCTAAAAACGAGCCGCCGCATCCGCCATAGAACCGGCGGGTGCGGCCGGCATGTCCCCACATCAGCCTAACCCGATCGAGCCATTCAGGCCGTCGGTGCAGACCCGCGTTCGCGCGCGTCCGCGCGCCGGGTCGCCCAGCCGGCGAGCTTCCACAGGCAGACGCTGCTGACGATCGCGAACAGGCCGTCGGCGGCGTAGTGCCAGGCCAGGTGGATTGAGCCTGCGGTGATCACCACCGCGAACGCGAGCATCGCCCAGCCGGCGCGCCGATCGAGGCGCCACGCCGCCAGGACGCATAGCGTGGTCATGCTCATGTGCATGCTCGGGAACGCCGAGATCCCCGCCCCAAGGCTCGAGAGCTGGTGCTGATAGAGGCTCCACAGCATGTGCTGGCCGGCGCTGGCCGACATCGACCAGTCGAGGTTGTACTGCAGATACGACACCAGCTGCCCGAACCGCGCGGCGTCGCCGGTCACCTGGGCGAAGAATGCGGGCCCCGCCGACATCATGAGTCCGGCGATCAGGGTGCCGTTGACCGACCAGGCCAGCAGATAGGCCGCGAGAAACTGATTACGCAGAGCGCCGCGCTGCATGAACGCCGCGGCGAACAGCGGCGCCAAGAGCATCATGGTGATCCACACCGGCCCGTAGACGAACTCGACCACCGAGGTGACGGCGTAACGCCCCAACAACGGCTGCAACCACAGCCACGGGTCGCGCCCGAAGAACAGCGCCCGGTCGAAATCGGCCAGCAGGGCGTCGGCCCAGAACGGACGCGCGTGCGGCAACATGCATTTGATGGCCGTGAACGCCGCGGTGAACAGGCCCAGGCCGGCGAACAGCAGCAGGCCGGCGGCGATCTCGGGGCGAAGGCTGTGGCGCACCGCCTTGCCGGCGGCCTCCCATCGGCCGTGCGCCGAACCGCGCACCACCGCGCCGCACAGCCCGATCGTCAGGCTGAGCGCCAGCGCGCTGACGATCAGCTGCATCCACACCCGGAAGTAGGCGCCGTCGAAATGTAGCTCACGCCGCGCGAGGGCGGCGAAGGCGAATCCGGCGATCACGTAGACGGCTATGGCGACGTAGAAGCCGCGGTCCGCATGCAGGGCGGCCGAGAAGCGCTTCAGCCAGGCCTCGTCAAGACGCCGGCTCGCCTCAGCTGAAAGGTCGCGCTCGAAGACAACCATGCGCCGCCCCCAGTTGCTCCGCGTCAGGACATACAGCAACGACAGGCTTAATCAAAGGTGACGCTTGGGCGCGGCGTGCTCGCGGCGCGCGATCGTACAGGCTATGAGCGGTAGTCGCCGTTGATCGCCACATACTGCTTTGTCAGGTCGCAGGTCCACATCGACGCCGAGCCGCGGCCAACCCCGACGTCAACCTGAACCTCAAGCTCCTGGCGCTTCATGTAGGCGCTCATCTTCGCCTCGTCGTAGGACGCGGCGATCAGTCCGTCCTGCGCCGCCCACAGCTCGCCGAAGCGAATGCTCATGCGGTCACGGTCAACCGGCTCGTCGGCGCGGCCCACGGCCATGACGACGCGGCCCCAATTGGCGTCCTCGCCGGCGAAGGCGGTCTTGACCAGCGGACTCTCGGCGATGGTGCGCGCGATCTTGCGGGCCGAGGCCGGGCTCTCCGCGCCGTTGACGGTGATCTTGACGAACTTGGTGGCCCCCTCCCCGTCACGCACCAGTTGCAATGCCAGGTTGAGGAGCACGCCCTCCAGCTTCTCGCGGAAATCCGCCAGCCTGCGGTCGCCCGCACGGCTGATGCGGGGCGCTCCCGCCTGGCCGGTGGCGAACAGCAGCAGGGTGTCATTGGTCGAGCGGTCGCCGTCCACCGTCACGCAGTTGAATGTGGTGCGCGTATAGAGGCTCAGCAGGGTCTGCAGGGCCGCCGGCGCGATCGAGGCGTCAGTGGCCACGAACGCCAGCATGGTCGCCATATCTGGCGCGATCATGCCCGAGCCCTTGGCGATGCCGCCGATGCTGACCTTCACCCCATCGATCTCAGCGGTGGCGAACGCGCCCTTGGCGAAGGTGTCGGTCGTCATGATGGCCTGGGCGGCCCCGGCCCAACCGTCCGCCGACAACCTGGCGTCCAGGTCGGGCAGTCGATGGGTGATGCGCGCGTCGTCCAGCAGCACGCCGATCACGCCGGTCGACGCCGTCATCACATCCCGCTGGCGGCAATCGAAGCGCTTGGCGGCCGCCGAGGCCACGCGTCGCACCGCGTCGGCGCCGGGCCGACCGGTGAAGGCGTTGGCGCAGCCGGCGTTGACCACCAGGGCGCGCACGTCCGCGCCGCCCGAGGCGGCCAACTGGCGCTTGCACCAGTCCACAGGTGCAGATCCCACGCCATGACGGGTGAACACGCCGGCCGCGGTGGCGCCTTTGGCGAACCGCATAAGCAGCAGATCTTCGCGTTCGTGCTTGTAGAAGCCGGCGCGACCGGTCGCGAGCTCGACGCCGGCGATCGGCGGCATGGCCGGAAACGGCACCGCCAGCGGTGAGATCGGGGGCGCCGAGTTCGCCGGCGCGAGCGGCGGCGCGTCGGTCTTCTCCGCAATCTGGCGGCTGACCTTGTCGGTGCGTTTCAACGCGGCGCGTTTCAGGGCGCTGGCCAGCGGGTCCAATGCGCGCTCGATCGTGTGGCTGACCACCTCGACGGGATTGACCGGCGCTTCGAGCGTCTTGCCGCGCGGAGCGGCCTTGGGCTTCTTGGGCGGTTCGACCGGCTTGCGGCTCACGGCTGGGCTCCCTTGGCGGGCGGCTTCGGCGCG
>NZ_JAUXZW010000071.1 GCF_030693805.1 Phenylobacterium sp. | reverse complement strand
AAGAACGCCGCTTCGGCACTTTGACTTTCCTTTTACTTTCCCCCGCTTCCCGAATCGCAGTCTTCGTTGGAAGATTACTGCCTGGAGTGGCAATTGCTTCAGGTGTGTCAGTGTTTACTTCTATACTTGGTTTTCTAGTCGTTGGCTGGCCACTCAACCTTGTGGAATCTTTTGGCTACCTTTTACTAATCTTCGTTGCAAGTCTTGCCGGTGCGGCTTTGGGACTAGTACTGAGCGCATTCGGTTTAATTTATCGAGACATTTATCAGATCTCATCGGCTGCGCAACTTGTGCTGCTTGTAATCACTGGCGCAACTGTGGCTTCGTCAGACTTACCACAATGGGTTCGCACCCTCGCGCAGGGTTCGCCGCTTACGCATGCAATTCAGGCGGCGCGTGAACTCGTGAGTGATGCTTTGAGCGTATCTGACTATTGGGTCTTAATTGCTAGCGAAACTCTCGTTGCAATCTTTTGGCTTCTAGTAGCACTTCTTCTTATGAAAAGCTTGGAAATAAGAGCAAGGCAGAAAGCAACAGTCGAGCTGTATTGATTTGCAAGTGCAAAGATAATGCAAATAATGGTGCAGTTCAGATTGCAAACACTACTTGCAAGCAATGGTCGCTTCGGGATGGGCGCTCTTACAGGTGGAAAAGACAAGAATGACGCAGCAACGAAAATTCGGCAGACTCTAAGCAATCGTATTGAGGACATTCTTTCAAGACTTCTAATCGAAATGGATAATATTTTGGAAAAGGATCAGCTTCAGGTTCTCACTCTGGCTCATTCCTTAGAAATTTTTAATGCCCATTCAGGAGACGATCTCGTTGCCGTTATCGAGGGAATACAGGGAACAATTATTGACGACCTACCACATAAGGATCGTCGCATTCTCGCCAAGAATGAGAAATATCTCGAAGCGGCTCTTGTTGCGCATCGAGACAGACATACTCCCGAAGTTCCAATTCCGCTGGTTTCTAGTTTTCTGTAAACGTGATCTAGAAGCTTTTTTCCATATATTAAGTCTCTGATCCATTCTGTTCAAATCTTTCTAGCCTGTCATGGTTTTCGGATACGAATGAGTAGATCTCAGACTGTTCGTTTGCTTTCTGAGTGAAAACTT
>NZ_JAUXZW010000066.1 GCF_030693805.1 Phenylobacterium sp. | reverse complement strand
CTGATTGCCGTTAGGCAAATCGATATAAAGATTGCGTAAATCGTCAATACTTTTCTGGTGGGTTTTATCAAAACGTATGACCATGTCAAAGCGTTTTTCTCCTTCAAAAATCACTCCAGCCACACCCCCAGCAAATGCCGAACTGACATATTCATTCAACTTATCAATATTCAATCCGTATTGAGCAATTTTTTCGCGGTCATAGCGCACGGTCATTTGGGGCAGGCCGGAAGTCCTTTCGGGGTTGACATCACCCACGCCGGGAATGGTCTCGATGATTTTAGCCATCTCATCTGCTTTTTGTGCCAGCACATCAAGATCATCACCATATAACTTCACGGCCACATCTTCCCGGACACCCGTTAATAACTCATTGAATCGCAGCTGAATCGGTTGGCTGAAAACCAAGTTGACTCCCGTCAGCTCGTTATCAAGCTTTTCTTTGATTTTCTCAATAAGTTCATCTTTTGACTTGACTGAAGTCCATTTATTTTTGTCTTTTTCCAGAATAATGAACATATCAGCGATATCCATCGGCATAGGATCTGTAGGAATTTCTGCCACACCAATCCTGGCTAAAGCGATTTTTATTTCCGGGAAATTTTCCAGCAAAATGTTTTCTATTTTTATAGAAACATCAATGGTCTCGCTGAGACTACTACCCGGTCTGATAAGTGCCTGCATGGCAATATCGCCTTCCTCTAGCTGCGGTATAAACTCGCCACCCAACCTGGTAAAAGTAAAGATAGCAGCAGCCAATAACACAATTGCCGCAATCATGACAATTACTTGGTGCCGTAGCGCACTCTTTAGCAAAGGCAGATAAGCAAGCTGGAAGCCATTTACAATTTTCTCACCGACTTTCTCAAACGATCTTTCTAACTTTCCAGACCAATTCCTTTTGTTCTTTATTGGTTTTAAAAATAGGGCTGACATCGCAGGGACATAAGTCAGGCAAAGGATAATGGCTCCCACCATGGTAAAACCAAAAGTGTAGGCCATGGGGTGGAACATTTTGCCTTCTATTCCGGTAAGGAATAGGATAGGAACAAAGACGATCAGTATAATTATCTGACCGAAAAATGCGGTATTCATCATGGAACTTCCAGCCTGGTAGGCTAGTTCATCCATGACGTTTTGATCAACTCCTAATTTTCGGCCCTTAAACTGTTTTTGGATTTCATATATGGTGCGTTCTACTATAATCACTGCACCGTCAACAATAATCCCGAAGTCAATAGCCCCCAGACTTATCAGATTAGCCGATACGTTAAATAGCTTCATCAAGATAGCGGCAAAGAGGAAGGATAAGAGAATAGTACTGGCAGTGACAAGGCCGCCTCTTATGCTACCTAGAATGATGACTAAGGCAAAAATTACAACTAGCGCACCTTCTGTGAGGTTCTCGCTTACTGTGCTGGTAGTCCGTTCTATAAGCGCGCTTCTATCAAGAAAAGGTTTAATTTCCAAGCCTTCTGGTAATGATTTCTGAACTTCAGCTATGCGCTTTTGCACGTTCTGGATTACAGCATTAGAATTTTCCCCCCTTAGCATCAGAATCATGCCGCCTACAGCTTCCCGGCCATCCTGCGTGAAAGCGCCATAGCGCACCTGGTGACCAAAATGTACTTTTTCCGCGACATTTCTGATTAAGACGGGTATGCCATTTACTTCTTTAATAACAATATTTCCTATGTCATCAAGTGAACGTACCAGACCTTCCCCGCGGATAAAATTGGCCATATTGTTTTTTTCAATGTAGGCACCACCGGTATTGTTATTATTGCGCCGCAACGCCTCGAATACTTCAGAAATGGAAACATTGTTGGCATTGAGCTTGTCAGGGTTGATCGCTATTTCATACTGTTTAATTTTTCCGCCAAAGGCATTTACTCCGACGACGCCTTCTACCAAAGCTAATTGCCGCCTTACGATCCAATCCTGGATAGTGCGCAAATCAGTGGGGGAGTACGCTGTTTCATAGCCAGGCTTGGGCTGGAGGGTATATTGATAAATTTCACCAAGCCCTGTTGTAATGGGCCCCATAGACGGAATGCCAAAATTTTCAGGTATTTGTTGTCTTACTACATTAAGTTTTTCTTGTATTAATTGCCGTGGCAGATAGGTGCCCATATCATCTTCAAAGACGATGGTTACTACCGAAAGGCCAAAGCGGGAAATCGAACGAATTTCCGTAACACCGGGAAGGTTGGCCATAGCCAATTCCACAGGAAAAGTAACAAATCGCTC
>NZ_JAUXZW010000063.1 GCF_030693805.1 Phenylobacterium sp. | reverse complement strand
CGCATCGAGAACCTCTTCGCCCGCCTCAAGGACTGGCGACGCATCCACACCCGCTACGACCGATGCGCCCACACCTTCCTGTCAGCTATCGCCTTCGCCGCAGCCTTCATCTTCTGGATCAATGAGTCCTGACCCTAGCTGCCGAGCCCCATCCGAACGAGCCGGAGCAAGGATCATTCGCATTGATCCGCAGTGGGCTGTGACCCCGGCTGCCCTCACGCGGGCAGAAGATTTGGTGGGCGTGAGATGCCTCTCTCGGTGCTAATCCCCCGCGGACGCTAACGACGACACTCACAACTAATACCCGGAGCCATTCGCCGGCTTGAAGGTTGAACTCCCGATAGGGAGATCCGCCATGCCCCACGCCGCCGACCAGCGCCTGCAGATGCAAGACCCCCGAGACCAATACCCGAAGCCTCCATTCCCAAAGCAACCGCAACCCGCCCCAGGGCTCGCGGCGAAAATGGACCCTCAGCCCGATCACGGCGAGACGAGCTATCGCGGCCATGGTCGACTTGAGGGTCGCAAGGCCCTCGTCACCGGTGGCGACTCTGGGATCGGGAGGGCCGCGGCAATCGCCTACGCCAGGGAGGGCGCGGACGTGGCCATCGTCTATTTGCCGGCGGAAGAGACCGATGCTCGCGAGGTCATCTCGCTAATAGAAGCAGATGGTCGAAAGGCGGTCGCGTTGCCCGGCGACATCAAGGAGCAAGCGTTCTGCAAAGAGCTGGTGACGAAGGCCGTAGAGGCGCTCGGCGGTCTCGACATCCTCGTCAACAACGCCGGAAAGCAGGTCACCCAGCCTGGCATTGCGGAAATCACCGCCGAACAGTTCGACGCGACTATGAAGACCAACCTCTATGCGATGTTCTGGATCAGCCAAGCGGCGATACCCCACCTCCGCCCTGGAGCTGCGATCATCAATACCGCTTCCGTTCAGGCTTACGACCCGTCGGAATCGCTGCTCGACTACGCCACCACCAAGGCTGGCATCGTCGCCTTCAGCAAGGCATTGGCCAAGCAGCTGATTGAGAAGGGTGTGCGGGTAAACGTGGTGGCCCCGGGCCCCTTCTGGACTGCGTTGCAGCCATCCGGTGGTCAGACCCAGGCAAAGGTGCAGCACTTCGGGGAGCACTCCGCTTTTGGTCGCCCAGGTCAGCCGGTAGAGATCGCGCCGATTTACGTTCTACTCGCGTCCCAGGAAGCCAGTTTCATCACCGGCGAGGTCTACGGTGTAACCGGCAGCGCCGGCATCGCGTGACGATGAGCGCGCACCACTTGCCACTTTGGATTCCGCACACAGCGTCTTGCCGTGCACTGGGTGGAACGGAGCCTGAGCGAGCGCTGCGACGCGCGCCCGTAGCACACTGACCGGCCCTCGTTGCCCCCGGACGCGGCATAATCGCTAGCGCCGGACAGAAGGACGAATGAGCCGAACCAGCGCCCGGGCCTCTTTTAGCCCCAACTCTCTGACCTCCTATGCTGAGGCCGATCAGCCTTGCCGAAATGTCGCCTAACGGTCCCCTCAACGTCCCCGCCGGGACAATCCGACAAAAGAAATGTCCCGGCGACGTCGGTCAAACGTCCCGTCAAAAGTCCCCCCGGACCCCCCAAGCAAGAGGGCACGAGGGACATTTCCTATGGACGGGGGACAATTTGTAAGGGCCGCCCTATCAGTCAAGATTGCTCGGCCGCGGCGTTCCTGACCGGAGGCCTCGCGGCTATGTCACCGGCCAGTGCATCGCGGCGAACGGCGGCTCCACGCTCAGCGACCTGAGCGTCTGGCCCCGACGGGTCAGCCAGGCACAAGCTGCTGGATCACGCACTTCCACGGCTTGCCGCCCGGCTTCACGTTCAACACCAGGCCGGTCACATTGTGGCGGATACCCACTCCAGGCGCCACGTCGACGGTCGTCATGGGCGTTTCGGCGCGGGTCAGCCGGTAGCTGAACAGCCCCGTGGCGCCGCCCTCGAGCGGCTCGAGGTTCTGGATCGAGAAGATCGTCAGTTCGGTTCCGCTGTAGATCACCGTCTCACCGGTGACGGTCATGACCTCGCCGAAGCCCCGGGTCCGCGGCGTGTCGCCGCCGCCGTAGTTCTCGGATTTCGTCTCGTCCTCGCTCAAGTCAGTCTCCTTGATATGGTCTGGCGCTGGGGGGCCAAGGCGGAACGCGGCGCCTAGGGTTTGAAGGCCGGACCGTGCCCGGTCGCCATCAGCGCGATGGCGCGCGCGTCGGCCGGCGGTCCATCGCCACGCCAGGCGATGTGCAGGTCGGGGCGGAGCAGGAACAGCGCGCCGTTGTAGACCTTGCGCAGCTTCGGCTCGTCCATGCGCTTTACCTCGAGCCGCGCGCCGATCTCCTTGAACGCCGCCTCGAACCCGCTGGTGTCCTGGTCGCCGCGCAGATCAAGGAGATTGTAGTCGAAACCCAGGTTGTCCTGGAGCGGACTACCGTCCTTCAGCCACATGTGCGGGATGCGGATGCCCGGCCGGCCGTGCGGCACGATCTTGTTGATATCCCAGATCGGCACGTTGCCGGGTTCGTGGGCCACCAAAGGCGAGCCGGCGTAGGTGTAGCAGGTCTCCGCACCGATCATGTTGTGCATCCGACCCACCTCCAGGAAGTGGGTGTCGATCATCTTCTTGCGCGCCTCGCGGGCTTCCGGCGTGTCGGCCAGATTGTCGACCCGGAAGTGTCCAAGGCCGAAGATGTCGGCGCCGTCCGAAGCCCAGGCGGAAGCCTGGATGTTGCGCTGCGCGACCGGCCTGCGCTCCTGCTCGTAGCTGTCAGCCATCTGCGGTCCGGCCCAGCCCTTGACGATGGCGGCCAGTTTCCAGCTCAGGTCGATGGCGTCGCCGATGCCGGAATTCATGCCCAGGCCGCCCGTGGGGATGACCAGGTGGGCGGCGTCCCCGGCCAGGAAGACCCGGCCATTCCGGTACCTGTCGGCCAGCAACAGGTGCAGGCGCCAGTTGGTGACATGGCGGATTTCGATATCCACCTCGTCGCCGAAGCCCAGCATGTCGCGGATCAGCGGCTCGAAGTCGGTGTCGGCGGGCAGGAAGGTGCCTGTGGAAAACTCTTTGCGGTTTCCCTGGGCGATCAGGCTGCTCACGCCCATGCCGCGCATGAACATGTAGTGGCGGCCCTTGCCGATCGTCTCGCCCAGCTTCTCGTAGAGTTTCTCCGACCAGAAGATCACCTGCCGGGTTTCGCGCAGGGCCGCGCGGCCCTCCAGATTGATGCCGGCCGCCTTACGCACCGCGCTGGCGCCGCCGTCGGACCCCAGGACGTAGGCGCAGCGGAAGGTCTCCTCACCGCCGTCGATGCGACGGGCGTGGACGGTGACCCCGGTCTCATCCTGCTCGAGGCCGGTGAACGCCAGGCCGTAGCGTACGGTGGTGTTCGGTGTTTCATGCTCCGCGACCTGGCGCAGCAGCGGCTCGATCGCGTTCTGCGCGACCAGTTGATACGGCTCGAGAGGCCAGTAGCCATCTTCCGATTCCGCGATCATCGCGCGGCGCTCGGCCACCGAAGGGTATTTCTGCACCGCGACCAGCGGCCCGGAGCCCCGTTCCGCGATGATCACGTCCATCGGATTGTCGGCCGGGTAGCCCAGCTCCCGGACGCGGTCGACGATTCCGAGTCGACGGTACATCTCCATGGTCCGCTGGTTGGAACGGTCCATCTTCGGCCAGGGCGCGGTGTCGGGATCACGCTCCATGATCAGCACCTTGACGCCGCGCCGACCCATGTCGATCGTCGCCGTCAGGCCCACGGGCCCGGCCCCCACAACGATCACGTCGAAGTCTTGAGCGGCCGCCTGAGTCATCTAGGGCTCCCTAATCTCTCTCGCCGGGGGTTCTTGGCGCCCGCACGAATGCCGTTCCCGCATCCATAGCGAGGACGACGCGCGATGGGAGCAGACATTCGCCTCAACCGGCGAATTGATAAAAGCTGAAAGCTCGAGGACGCGACAAGGCCTCAACCGACCTGGCGTTCGCGGCCGGCCCAGATGCGGTCGCGCAGGGCCTTCTTGTCGAGCTTGCCGAGCGCGGTGAGCGGCAGAGCGTCCACCATCTCGACCATCTTAGGCGCGTAAACCACGCCTTTGCGCTCGCGCACGAAGGCGATCAGCTCGGCCTCGCTGACGCTGGCGCCGGCCTTGAGGGTGACGAAGGCCTTCACGGTCTCGCCCCACTTCTCGTCCGGGGCGCCTACCACCGCCGCCATGGCCACCGCCGGATGGTCGGCCAGCACGTCCTCGACCTCGCGCGGGAAGACGTTGAAGCCGCCGGAGATGATCATGTCCTTGGTCCGGTCGACGATATAGAGGTAGCCGTCGGCGTCGCGCCGGGCCACGTCGCCAGTATGCAGCCAGCCGCCGGCGAACGCCTTCTCCGTCTCCTCCGGGCGCTTCCAGTAGCCTTCCATGACGATCGGGCCGCGCACGCAGATCTCGCCGGGCTCGCCCTGCTGCGCCTCCTGGCCGTCGGGCCGGATCAACCTCACCTGGTTGGTAGGGATCGGCAGGCCGCAGGACTCCAGGCGTTCGGGACGCGACAGGTCGTGGTCGCTCTTGCTCATGTAGGTGATGGTCTGGGGTACTTCGGACTGGCCGTAGAGCTGGCTGATGATCGGGCCGAACACCTCCAGCGCCTGCTTCAGGCGAGTCGGGGACATCGGCGCGGCTCCGTAGATCAGCATCTCCAGGCTGGAGAGGTCGTAATCCTTCAACCGCGGGTGATCGAGCAGCACGTAGAGCATGGTCGGCACCAGGAAGGTGGCCGTGATCTTCTCGCGTTGGATGGTCTCCAGGAACGCCTCGACGTCGAAGGAGGCGTGGAAGTGGAACGTCCCGCCCTTCACCAGGGTGGCGTCCAGCATCGAGCCGGCGGCGTGCGACATCGGCGTGGCGATCAGGAAGCGCACCTCCTGGGGCCATTCCCAGTAGGCCAGTTCGTTGGTCAGCATGTGCACCCGGCTGCGGTGGCGGTGGACCACGCCCTTGGGCCGGCCGGTGGTGCCGCCGGTGTAGTTGATCACGCAGATGTCCTCGGGCCGCGCCTCGATCGGAAGATCCGCGCCGTCGAGCGGGGCCATGCCGGACAGGGCGTCGACCCCGTAGTCGCCGGCGCCCAGGGTGACGACGTGCTTCAGGCTGACGCGGCCCATCAGCGCGCGACCCCGCGCCGAGTGATTCTCCACGTCGACGATCAGGGCGTCGATCTCGGCGTCCTCCAGGATGAACGCCTGGTCGTCTTCCGAGCCCATCGGATGCAACGGCGTGCAGCGCAGGCCGAGGATCTGCGCGCCCTGGATCGCGGCCACCAGCTCCGGGCGGTTGGCCGACAGGACGGCGACCGCGTCGCCGCGCTTCAGGCCCAAGCCTTTCAGGAAGCGCGCGAAGCGGTTGGCGTCGGCCGACATCTCCCGATAGCTGACCCGCCGTCCTCCGCCGACCAGGGCCTCGCGGTCGGGCCAGCGCTGCATGGCGAGCCGCTCGAACTCGGCCAGTGTCGGGCCGACAAGGAGTTCCGGGTCGGACATCGCGGTTTCCTCTCTTCTGATTGTTGCCGCAGCCTAACCGATCTGTTCGATTGATCCGCCCCGTATCGCACGGCGCGGCGCGCAAGACCGCATCAGGAGGAACCGCATGAGCCAACCGCAATCATCCCAGCCCGTCCTCGTCGACCGGGACGGACACGTGATGATCGTCACCATCAACCGGCCCGAGGCGCGCAACGCGGTGAACCTGGGGGTCCATATGGGCGTCGGCTTGGCGCTTGAGGAAGCCGACAAGGACCCGGGCGTTTGGGCGGTGATCATCACCGGCGCCGGCGACCAGGCGTTCTGCGCGGGCGCCGACCTGAAGGCCATCTCCCGCGGCGAGAAACTGGGGCCGGATGATCCCGCCCAGGCGGCCTGGGGCTTCGCGGGCTACGCCACCCACCACATCAGCAAGCCGACCATCGCCGCGGTGAACGGGTTTGCGCTGGGCGGCGGCACTGAACTGACCCTAGCCAGCGACCTGGCGGTGGCGGCCGATACGGCGAGCTTCGGCCTGCCCGAGGTGAAGCGCGGGATCATCGCCGGGGCGGGCGGGGCCTTCCGCCTGACCTCGCAGCTGCCGCCCAAGATCGCCATGGAGCTATTGCTCACCGGCGATCGGATCAGCGCGGCGCGGGCGTTGGAGCTCGGGCTGGTGAATGCGGTGGCGCCTCAGAAGCAGGTCCTGGAGACGGCGCTGGCGCTCGCCGCCCGGATCACCGCCAATGCGCCCCTGGCGGTGCAGGCGTCGAAACGCATCGCCCGCGGCGCGATCAACGGCCATGTCGAACATGAAACCAGCGGCTGGGCCCAGACCTATGCCGAAATGCCGGGCGTGATGGCGTCGGCGGACGGGCGCGAAGGCGTGCTGGCCTTCGCCGAGAAGCGCAATCCCGTCTGGTCGGCCAGATAGCCAAGGCCCGCGCACCCGTCGGGAGACAGGTGCGCGGAACGCCTCAGTTGAAAGTGATCGGGTCCGAGAGCTGCTTTTCCCAGACGTTGCCGGCTTCCGGGGTGTTGTGCAGGATGCGCGGCTTGTGCGTGGCGTCGTCGACCTGGGCGTGATCGAAGCAGTATTCGAAGTCCAGCATCCGCGCGGTGTCGCGGAAGTAGACCGCCGCCGACCCCGACGGAGCGTGACGCATGAGGTCCATGCTGATCTTGGCGTCGTTGCGCAGCGCGTTGGTGCGGATGCGCATCACATCGTCGAGGGAATCCACCAGGAAGCAGAAGTGCCCAAAGCTGGCCTTGTCCACCTTCAGGCCCAGCAGCACCAGCGAGTGGTGGTAACGATCGTTGGCGCGCATGAACAACGCCAGATCCTCGATCTGGTCCGAGAGCTTGAAGCCCAGGCCCTCCTGATAGAAACGCGCCACTTCGTCGATGTTCGGGGTGGCCCAGCCGGCGTGCAGCAGCTTCTTGATCTTGATGCCCTGCCCCGACCACTCGTTGGCGCGCTGTTGCATTCCGTAGAACAGCTCGACTGGCATGCCGCCCGGATCGACGAAGCGCAGGCGGTGGGCCACGCGCTCGTTCGCCGGATCCTTGGCCTCGTCGTAGTCGATGTTCCATTGGCCCAGCACGTCGCGTGCGGCTTCCAGCGCCTCGGGCCCCGCCACTTCGTAGCCGACGCGGTTGACGCCGTCGGTGTCGCCTTCCTCCAGGCGCAGCCAATGATGGTCGATACCGGCGCTCATGAACGCCGTGCGGCCGCGCCGCTCCGATTCCTCGAGCCTGCCGACGCGCGAATAGAGCGTCACCGCCTCTTCCAGGTTCCTGACGCCCAGCGCGACGTAGCCAAGCCGGTCAACAATCGCCATCGACGTTTCCTCTCCCTTCACCGCGGTTACGCGCGTCCACGCGCCGCCGAGGATCGTCAGTCGCAGCCGGGTGGCCGCAGCCAGTCGCCCCCGCCCCCCGTTTCGGGGTGGTTCATCAAGAGCTATGGTCTCATTTGTAACAGCCCCGCGGAAAATCCATTTTGCTTTTTCGTCTGCCGCCACATTTTCATATGCGTGAAATCGCGGCGCGAGCGCCTGGGACCGTGGGTTGATGGCCGGGGCGGTGGTCAAGTCGACCCAGCGCGCCTTCGCCATCTTCGAGATGTTCGATCGCGAGCGCCGGCCGCTGTCGCTGAAGTCGATCTGCGAGGAGTTCGGATACGCGCCGTCCAGCGGTTCGGCCCTGCTCAAGAGCCTGGTCTCACTCGGCTACCTCGACTTCAACGCCAAGTCCCGCACCTACCTGCCGACCATGCGGATCGCCCACCTGGGCCTGTGGGTGGAGGCCGCGCTATTCGGCGACGGCGAGATCCTCCGGTTGATGAAGGACCTGCACGCTGCGACCGGTCAGGTGGTGATCCTGGCGACCCAGAGCGGGCTTTCGGCGCAATACATCCACACCGTGGCCGAGCAACCGCTGCTGCACTTTGAGGCGGCGCCCGGGACGCTTCGCCCGCTGGCGGCGTCCGGCGTTGGCCTGATGCTGCTCAGCGAACACTCCGACAAGGAGATCAAGCGCATCTGCCATCACATCAACTACTCCAAGGCTGCGGCGGAGCCGGTCGACTACTGCAAGATCATCGAACAGGTCGAATTCGCGCGGCGTGAGGGCTACATGATCACCGTCAACATGCCGATACCCGACAGCGCCGTGCTGTCGATGCTGCTGCCCGGCAGCCGCTACGGGCGCACCTTCGCGCTCGGCGTGGCGATCCACGCCCACCAGCTTGAAGAGCAGCGCGACAGCATCCTGTCGGAAATGCGCGGACGGATCGCGGCGCTCGAAGCGACGCCGCCGCACTGAGGCCTGCCCAATACTGTGGTCGCCGATTTCACGTGTGTGAAAAAGCAGCCGTATGCTGTGAGGCGATCCCCAAACCCCTTATGAAGCGTGCAGACGATGCGAAGGCCGGGCGGCACACGACCCGCGCCTGCACGCCAAGGGAGCAGACAATGGCGAACGATCAGCACTCCGCGCCGGGCCGCGGCCTCACCGACGAAGACATCATCGACATTCCGGGCCTGGCGAGCCGCTGGGTGCGCCTGGCCGACGGGCGCCGCGCCCACTACATCACCGCCGGCGACAAGGGCCCCGCCGTCGTGCTGTTCCACGGCGGCATCGAAGGCTCATCGGGCACCGCCGGCTGGCGGTTCATGGCCCCGGTTCTGGCCGCCGCTGGCTTCCGCGTATACTGCCCTGACCAACCGGGATACGGTCTGTCCGACGTCAGCAACCCCGCCTATCTCGACAACAGCATCAAGGCCCGCAACGACTTCGCCAAGATGTTCATGGACGCCTTATGCATCGACAAGGCGCACATCGCCGGCAACTCCATGGGTTGCATCACCTGCTGTAACTTCGTGGTCAGCAACCCGGAACGGGTGCTGAGCGTGATGTTCATCGCGGGCTTCCTCGATAACATCGACCTGACCACCCTGGTGAAGCCGTCGGACGGCAAGTTCAATCCGAAGCGCTATTCTCAGGAGATGCGCGAGGCTGTGCAGTGGGACGGCACCGAGGCCGGCATGCAGCGCCTGATGGACGGGATCATCTATGAGCCCAAGGCCGTGTGGCCGGAGCTGGTGCGGATGCGCTACCTGGCCGCCACCCGCCAGCGCGAGGCGCGCATCAAGGCCGGTAAGGCCTACGGCACGCCCGCCGATGTCGCCGACGGTCCCGATCCGAACATGCAGCAGATCTTCCAGACCGCGGGCCGGATCCAGAAGCTGACCATCCCGATGATCTACATGTACGGGATGCAGGATGTGATCCTGCCGGTGGAGAACGGCTACATGCAGGAGGACTACGCCCCGAACATCCAGTTCTTCTACCCGCAGGAATGCGGCCACCAGGGCCAGACCGACCAACCGGAGATTTTCAACGCCGCGGCGCTGGAGTTCTTCCGGGACGGCAAGGTGAGCTGGCCCACCGCTGTGAAGGCCAACGTCTCGCTGCGCCGCCCGATCGATCCCCGCGTCGTGCAGGAGCCCAAGAGCGGCTTCCCCAAGCCGAACCCCGGCATGTATGCCGACCCGGAAAGCCTTAAGGTCGGCCTGAAGGCGTTCGACGCCGTACCGGCCTAGGCGGCACGACGCTCCCGGCGTCGCCACGCGACGCCGGGACGCTCGCGCCACAAGGTCCGAAAATGGCCAGACACCGCCGGCCTGGCGGCTAACCTGACGCGACAGCCAAAAACCGCGATCAGGCGATTCCCATGACCCTAGACACCACCGTGAAGCGCCGCCCGTTCGGCCTGCCGTTCTACTTCGGCTGGACCATCGTCGCCGCCGGCTTCATGTCCATGTTCGTCAGCAACGGCATGGCGTTCTGGGCGCTGCAGGTGTTCGTGGGGCCCATGCAGGCCGACACCGGCTGGCCGCGCGCCGAGATCATGGGCGCGCTGACCATGCGCTGGCTGGTGGGCGCGTTCGGCGGCCTGCTGGTCGGCAAGTACTTCGACCGCAAGCACGGCCCGTGGATCATCACCCTCGTGGGCGTGCTGCTGGACGGGGGCTCGATGATCGCGCTCTATTGGGTCAAGGACCCGTGGGTGTTCATCCTGCTGTTCGGCGTCCTGGGCGGTGTCGGCAGCATCGGCACCGGGCGGCTGCTGTCGGCCGTACTGATCCCCAAGTGGTTCGTCGCCAAGCGGGGCCTGGCGATGAGCATCGCGGTGTCCGGCAGCGGCGTCTCCGCCCTCATCATGAGTCCCATCGCCAACGCCATCAACGACACGGCAGGCTGGCGCGAAGGGTGGGTATGGATGGGCGCGCTCACCATCGCCCTGCTGATCCCGTTCCTGCCGTTCGTGCGCCGCGCGCCAGAGGACATGGGACTGCTCCCCGACGACGGCGCCGCCCCCAAGCCCGCGGTCGCCGGACGCGTCCAGGTCTCGGCGGCGAGCGAGCGGAGCTACACGCTCAGCGAGGCGATGCGCTCGCCGACGCTCTGGTTGCTGACGCTCGCCATGAGCATCGGCCTGTTCTCGATGTCGACAAACGCCTCCAGCATGGTGCCGTTCTACAGGAGCCTCGGCTTCAGCGCCGAGGTCGCGGCCTGGGGGCTGGCGGTCTATGGCGTGTTCTCGTTCCTGTCGCGGTTCGTCTGGGGCGCGATCGCCGATCGGCTGAGCGTCCAGCATGCGGTAGTCATCCAGGCGATCTGCACGTCGCTGGGCGTGGGCATCAATCTGATGGCGCACACCGAGACCATGATGTTCGCGGCCGCCGCGTTCCAGGGCCTGGCGCTGGGCGGCTTCCTGGTGCTGCAGCCGCTGATCTGGCCCGCCTACTTCGGGCGCAAGCACCTGGGCTCGATCACCGGCATGACCCAGTTCCTGACCACTTTCGCGATGGCGTCCGGCCCGTTCTTCGCCGGGGCGATGTTCGATGCGACGGGCGCCTATACATGGGCCTACCGTGTGCTGATCGGCACCTGGCTGGTGTGCGCGGCGCTGACCCTGCTGGTCCGGCCGATGAACGACAAGCGCGCCGCGCCGCCGACGCCGCAGACCGCGCCGGCGGAGTAGCTCTCGGGCTCAGCTCGGGCTGATCGAGACGTCTCAGGGGCTGCTGAAGCCCCCGCGCAGGTTTTCGCTGACCGATCGGCGCAAATCATGTATGGAATGGTAAGGCCATTCAGGGCATGATGTTGACGCGTCCGCTGGCGACAGCATCGTCAGGACGGCGGCAGGCTGCTGATCGACACGATCTGTCGCCTGCGCTAAGCGGGCGCGCGGCCGACGCGAACTGGCTACAGGAATTGGATAAAGGTCGGATTCACGCGACCGCCGCGATCGAATGAGGAGGAATTCAGATGCCAGATTTTGGTGAAAACACCGCCGGTCTCATTATCGATGACAAGGAATCCGGCATCTTCCGGGTGCACCGTTCGGCGTTCGTCGACGACGACATCCTGAAGCTCGAGCGTGAGAAGATCTTCGACAAGTCCTGGCTGTTCGCCGGCCACGTGTCGGAATTCCCCAAGCCTGGCGACTTCATCACCCGCACGGTGGCCGGACGTCCGATCATCCTGGTGACCAGCGACGACGGAGAGGTCCGCGCGCTGATGAACACCTGCCGCCACCGCGGCAATCTGGTCTGTCGCGAGCACAAGGGTTCGGGCGCGGAGGTCTTCCGCTGTTTCTACCATGGGTGGATCTATAACACCCGCGGCGAGCTCAAGGGCATCCCGGGCGAAGAGGCTTACAGCGAAGCCTTCGACCGTGAATCCCTGGGCCTCGAGCCGGCCCCGCGGATGCATAACTTCCGCGGTCTGATCTTCATCAGCTTCGACCCCGACATCGAAGAGTTCGAGTCGTACATGGGCGAAGCCGCGCTCAACGTCATCGCCAACACGATGGACAAGGGCGACATGGAGTTCGTCGAAGGCCACTTCAAATATTCGATGCGGGCCAACTGGAAGCTGCTCGTCGAAAACAGCATGGACGGCTACCACGCCGCCTTCACCCACGAGCGTTTCTTCGCCCAATGGATGCCCAGCGTCGGCCTGGGCGGCGGTCGCCAGCCCATGGAAGAGTCGGTTCAGGTGGGCAATGAGCGCATCGGCGCGGTTCCGCTCGGCAACGGCCACGTGACCGGCAGCCTTCCGACGGCCGCACGCCAAGGCGGCGTGGCCACGCCCTACCTCGAGAAGTACGCGCCTGAGGAACTCGAGGCGTACCGCAAGTTCCTGGTCGCCGGGCATGGCCCGGAAAAGGCCCGCATGATTGAGGGCGGCGCCGGCAACTACCTGATCTTCCCCAACCTGATCATCATCGATGGCTGGTTCGTGTTCCGCACCTTCTATCCGACCAGTCCGGACTACATGGAGATCAACGGCTGGGCGGCTATGCCCAAGGAAGACACCCCCGCCCTGCGCAAGGCGCGCCTTGATTGGTACCTGGGCTTCCAGGGTCCGGGCGGCTTCGCGACGCCCGACGACGTGGAAGGCCTTGAAGGCTGCCAGATGGGTTTCGCGACCCACAAGGAAGTCGAGTGGTCGGACATCTCGCGCGGGATGAACGGCAACGTCAAAGGCGGCCCGGGCGAGCTGCAGATGCGTGTGTTCTGGCGTGAATGGAACGCGCGACTGACCACCGGTCAGCATGCGGAAACCACCGAAGACTAGGACCGGACGCGGTCCCTGAGCCAGCTGTGGCTCAGGGACACGCCACGCGGCAAACGTGATCGGAAGGCCCGTCAGCGATGGCGGGCCTTCTGCGTTGCTGGAGGCCTACGCCTTGGGCTTGAGGTCGGGACGGGAAGCCAGGAACGCGGCCCGCTCGGCGGCGGTCAACACCTTGGCGGGCATCTGGCGCGACACCTTCGGCGTCGGCGGGGCATAGGTCTCGGTTCGGTGAGGCGTTCGCTTCAGGTCGGAGAGCCGCTTGATCGGTGATTTCATCTCTGCCCCGAGGCTGGCGAGCGCCCGATCGGGCGGTCCGCTGATCTGTGTTCAACGCCGAACGATGACGGCCTAGCGCTTGCGGAAGCGGGCCGCATCGGCGGCCAGCGATGTGCTCCAGGCGTCGGGCTGTTCGACCTCGGCCTGGAACGGCAGTTCGCCGGCCACGCCGCGCACGGCCAGCCAGAGCTGCTGATTGAAATGGCCGAAGGTCCGCAAGGGCCGCCGCTTGTCGTCGGTGACGTCCCAGCCGGCCGCCTCGAACGCCTCCACCTGACGCGGGATAGGTTGATGCTCGACGCGGTCCCAGTCGGCGGGACGCGCGGCATCCTCCGCCTGATCGGCGGTCAGACCGAAAATGGCCAGCGAGCAGGCGTCTATCTCCGGGAATTCGC
>NZ_JAUXZW010000057.1 GCF_030693805.1 Phenylobacterium sp. | reverse complement strand
CTCGCTCATCGCCAGCGCGCCGACATGCTCGCCCGAGCAGAGTTTGGGCAGATAGCGCTGCTTCTGCACCTCGGAGCCCCAGCGGTTGATCTGGTTGACGCAGAGATTGGAATGCGCGCCATAGGACAGACCGACCGAGGCGGATGCGCGCGATATCTCCTCCATGGCCACGACATGCTCGAGGTAGCCGAGGCCCAGGCCGCCGAATTCATCCTCGACGGTGATCCCGTGCAGGCCCAGCGCGCCCATTTGCGGCCATAGCTGGCGCGGGAAGGTGTTGGTCGCATCGATCTCGGCGGCCAGCGGCGCGATCCGCTCGCGTGAGAACCGCTCCGCCGCCTCGCGGATCGCGTCTGCGGCCTCGCCCAGGCTGAAATCCAGCCCCGCCTTGTCGTTTGGGATCATCCGCGAGCCCTAGCATGGTCGTAGCGGAGCTTACAGAGATGGAAGGGTGTTATGACGCGTCGTCGTCGCGGACGAGGCGCTGCAGCAGGCGGTAGGCCGCGAGGCTGAAGAAGCCGACGCCTGCCAGGCCGGCGATCCAGCCCACGGTCAGCGCCCCTGCCCGGCTGAGATGCGCCGCCGGCGCGATGTCGAAAGTCCAGTAGAGGCCGCCGGCGAACAGGACCGCCCCCAGCAGAGCCAGGATCACCATCGGGCCGATCGCCGCGCGCGGGATCGGTGCGGAGCGCAGGGGGAAGCGCGGCGCGCCGTCGCCTATGCTGAGCGGTGCGGTCATCCAGCCGGCGGTGGGCGCGGGCTCCTCGGCCGGGGCCTCCTCGTCGAGGAAGACCGCCGGGCGGTGCAGCGACAATGGCGTGTGCACGGGTTGTGGCGGCGGCGGCGACGTCCGCACCGGGGTGACGCTGTCGCCGTCCAGCGGCGCCTCCAGCGTCGCGGGGGCTTCGCGCAGCAGTCCCGCGCCGGTCTCGGCGTCGAGCATCGGTCGCAGGACGGGGCTCGGGGCCGGCGCCCAGGCGCCGCCTTCCGGCGTCAGAAACAGCGCCTTTTCTGCCGCGCGCCGACGCACCAGGGTGTCGACGACGATCCGATCGCCCTCGAATTCCGCTCGGCGCCACAGCTCCATGGCCGACGCCGCCTGCAGCAGCGCTCCCTCGTTCAGGCGCAGCAGCACGCTCGAGGTGCGCAGCGCAGGCACGCCGATGTTGAACGCGAAACTCGCCAGCGCGTCGAACTGGTTCTGGGTGAGCGGCGCGTAGATGTGCTCGTTCAGGGCATGGGTGATGTCGATGAGGTCGTAGATCAGCAGCGCCTCGGCGTCGGCCTCGCTGACCTGGGCGCCGGCCCGCGCCGAGCGCGTATGGCCATAGCCGATCGTCCAGCCGCCATCGGGCAGCTGGGCGGCGGTGCGGCGATAGCCCTCGAACCGCTTGATCAGGTCGATCGCGGTTCGGGAAAGCTGCAGACGGGGATTCATGCCTCGGCCCGGATTGACACAGACGCGCAGGCGTCCGCCCCACCTTCCGCAAGATCGAGGCCGGCGAACGGTTCTAGAGCAGGATCATCGCCGCCAGGCCCAGGAAGGCCAGGAAGCCCATGAAGTCGGTGACGAAGGTCACGAACACCGATGACGACACCGCCGGGTCGCGGCCCAGCCGGTCCAGGGCCAGCGGCGCGAGGATGCCCGCCACAGAGGCCACGAACACGTTGATCACCAGGGCCAGGGCCACGGTGAGACTCAGGTGCGGATCGCGGAACCACACGCCGACCGCAATCGCCATCACCAGCGCCAGCGCGCCGCCGTTGATCAAGCCTACGGTCATCTCACGCATGACGATGCGCGCGCCGTTGGCGGCGTTGAGTTCGCGGCTGGCCAGCGCACGCACCGCAACCGCCAGGGTCTGGGTGCCGGCGTTGCCGCCCAGCGAGGCGACGATCGGCATCAGGATGGCCAGCGTCACCAGCTTGGCGATCTCGTCCTGGAAGGCGCCGATCACGCTCACCGCCACGGCCTCCGTCGCCAGGTTGAGGATCAGCCACGGCAGGCGCGCGCGCACGATGCCCCAGACGCCCGCGTCACGGCCGGCGTCCGACACCCCGGCCAGCGCCAGGATATCCTCGGCGGTCTCTTCCTGGATGACGCCGACGATGTCGTCGACGGTGATCTGTCCAACCAGCCGGCCGCCCGGCTCGACCACCGGCGCCGAGATCAGGTGGTACTTGTCGAAGATATAGGCGACCTCTTCCTGGTCCATGCCGACGGGGATCTCGGTGACCGCCTCCATGATCTGGGCCAGCGGCGTCTGCGCTTCAGCCCGCAGCAGCTGGCTCACCGACACCGCACCCACGGGCCGGTAGGCGGGGTCGACCACATAGACGTCGAAGAACAGTTCCGGCAGCTCGTCGCTGTCGTGGCGCACGTGGACGACCGTCTGGCCCACGGTCCAGAATTGCGGCGCCGCCACCACCTCGCGCTGCATCAGACGGCCGGCGGTCTCGTCCTCGTAGGCGAGCGAGGTCTCGATGCCCGCGCGCTCGATCTCCGGCATGGCGGCCAGCACCTGAGCGCGCTTGTCGGCCTCCAGGTCGTCGACCACGTCGGCGGCGTCGTCGCTGTCCATCTCGCCCAGCGCCTTGGCGAGCGTCGCCGAGGGCACGTGTTCGAGCAGGTCCTCGCGGATGTCGGTGTCGAGTTCGGACAGCAACTCGGGCAGCGCCTCGGGATCGAGGTGCAGCAGGATCTCCTGGCGGTCGTCGGCCGAGACGGTGCCCATCAGATCGGCCACGTCGGCCGGGTGCAAGGCGTCCAGCAGTTCGCGCAGACGCTCGGCGTCCCCGCGGTCGATGGCGTCACGCACCATCAGCACATAGGCGCTGTTGAGGGCGTAGTCCTCGTCAAGAGCCAGGTCTTCGAGGTCTTCCGCCTCGACGGCGGAATCAAGCTCGGAGGCGGTCGGGTCGGCCGTTTCTCGGCTCATGCGGACCCCCTGCTAGCTTAAAGACCTCTGATAGTTCTGCTGACCCCGATTCACTGGTGCGGCCAAGAAGACCGAATTCACCAGCGCGGCCCGCCTCATAACGCCACATGCTGCACCGGCGCAAGAAAAGCCCGTCTTGAGGCTGTGCAAGATCGATTTCCGTGACGTCAGACGCTCGGCCAAAGTCGTTTGCGAGCGAAAGCGTGGCCCGAACCGGATATCAAGTACTTCTCGAACGCCTCCGCCTGCGGCCGTTCGGAGAAGGCGACGTAGGTGACCACCTTCCAGGGCCCGGACTTCGCTGTGTGCGGGGACTTGCCGCTGTTGTGCTCGGCAAGCCGAGCCCGAAGGTCCGACGTGACCCCGATGTAGCGCTCAGAAGGGCTCTCCTGAGTTACAAGGAGATAGACGTAGTGCAGAGGAGCGCTCCGGAAGAGCAGCCCTGCTACGCCAAAGGCTTCGCAGGGCATCCTACTTCGCCACGGTCACCTGCTTCAGATCCTGCGAAGCCCGCAGGGCGAAGCAGGATGGTGCGGTCGAGAAGACTCGAACTTCCACGGGTTGCCCCACAGCGACCTCAACGCTGCGCGTCTACCAATTCCGCCACGACCGCGCGTGGTGAGGCGCGGGGGTAGCAAACCCCTGCTGCTTTGTGAAGGGCGCCTGGAAAGGACGCTCAGACGCCGCCGGCGTTATAATCGAACACGTCGGCTGCGCGCGTCACCTCGATTGAGATGCGGTCGTCGTTGATGTGGATCTCGCCGCGCGCCACGGGATGGTTGTTGGCCAGGATCCAGACCTCGTCGCTGACGCCGGCGTCCAGTGGAATCACCGCGCCACGACCCATGCGCAGCAGTTGCTGCATGGGCAAGGTGGAGCGCCCGAGCACCACGGCGATCTCGACATTCACCGCTTTGACCTGGCTCACTTGTATATTCGCTCCGATGGAAACGCGACGCCGGGCATTGCACGCCCCGCCTTAAGGGCCAGATTGGGCCGACATGCTTGACCGCCCGTTAAATAGCCCGGCCGCCGCGACGATCTTCCGCCGCGACGACGCCGCACTCGTCCAGTGGGCGACGTCGGCCGCGCCCGTCGCCTATCCGGAGGCGGTGGCCGCCATGGAGGCTCGCGTCGCCGCGATCGTCGAGGGCCGCGCGGACGAGCTGGTCTGGCTGCTGGAGCATCCGCCGCTCTACACCGCAGGCGTCTCCGCCAAGGCCGCCGACCTTTTGCAGCCGGACCGTTTCGAGGTGTTCCGGAGCGGCCGCGGCGGTCAATACACCTATCATGGCCCCGGACAGCGGGTGGCCTATGTGATGCTAGACCTCAGCCGGCGGACACGCGACGTGCGCGCCTTCGTGGGCGCCCTGGAGGCCTGGGTGATCGCCGCCCTCGCCCGGGCCGGCGTGCACGGCGAGGTGCGGGCCGGGCGCGTCGGCGTCTGGGTTGACCAGCCGGGGGGCGGCGAGGCCAAGATCGCGGCGCTGGGCGTCAAGCTGCGGCGCTGGGTGTCGTTCCACGGGGTGTCGATCAACGTCGCCCCCGACCTTGAGCATTTCGCCGGCATCGTCCCGTGCGGCGTCACCGACCACGGCGTCACCAGCCTCTCCGCCCTGGGCGCGCGCGCCAACATGACCGCGTTCGACGTCGCCTTGCGGACCAGCTTCGAAGACATCTTCGGCAGCACCCTCGACGCACAGCCGCCGGCCTGACGAATCGGCGCGCGTGCAGGACACCACTCCATGACCAGCGCCGCTGACGCCGCCCCGATGATCGCCGCCCTAGCCCTCGACCTGATCGTGCGGCGGGTGGGCCGGGGCGATACGTCCCGCGAGCTAGTAGGGCCGCCCGCGCTTAGTCTTCATCCTCGACCCATCGATGAAAGCGCTTTTGTCGTCGTATCCAATGAGCCCAGCTTCGAACATTGCATCGCTCAAACCGGGCGCCGATTGCAGCCCGCGCCTTCGCGAACTGGTCGATGGCGGCGCCGGTCTTCACACCGGCCGGCGAGCAGCGACTGGCGGCGTACGTGGATGACGCGTCGAGGTCGGCCGACGATTTTCAGGCGCTGTTGCTGGAGATGGTCGGCGAACCGATGCGGCCTGGTCGTTCGCCGCGCTGAGCCAGGCCGCCGGTTGGGGATGCTGAAGGCTGGCGGCTACGTCAGTCGCTCGCCTTCGTCTTCTTCGCGGCGGGCGCACGTTTGGCCGTGTTCAGCGCCACGGCGGCGGTGATGAGCGCCTTCAGCGCCGGCTCGTTGATCGCTTCGCCCTCGTGGATGTCGATGGCGCGGCGGGTGTTGCCCTCGAGGCTTGAGTTGAACAGCCCCGAGGGATCGGCCAGCGACGCGCCCTTGGCGAAGGTCAGCTTGATAACCGCCTTATAGCTCTCTCCCGTGCACAGGATGCCGGCGTGCGACCACACCGGGACGCCCCGCCACTTCCATTCCTCGACGACTTCAGGGTCGGCCTCGTGGATCAGCGCGCGCACGCGAGCGAGCGTCTCGCCGCGCCAGTCGTCCAGCGCCTTGATACGGCCGTCGATCAACTGTGTGGCGTTCTCTCCGGCTTCGGTTTCCGTCGCGTTGGTCATCGGCGCCTCTGGGGTGATGGCCATTGGCCGCTTACATTCGCTCGCCGGGCAAGGCGCTGGCCTGCTTCACCCAGGCGGTGAGCTGCGCCTCGTCCAGAGCGTCGTGTTCGTGGATATCGAGGTAGCGGACGTCCTTCTGCTTCGAGGCGCCCGGCGGGAGCGGATCGAGCGCCGCGCCGCGGAAGAACGCCACCTTCACGTAGCGGGTGAAGCAATGGAAGCTGAGGAACCAGCCCTCGCCCTCGCGCCCGTAGAACGGCGAATTCCACTTCACGGCCTTGCTGACGTCGGGGATCGCGGCGGTGATCAGCGCATCGAGGCGCGCGCCCAGGTCGCGCTTCCAGCCCGGCATGGCGGCGATGTAGGCCTGCACCGGGGCGTCGCCGAAACCCTTGGCGATTTGCGGGTTCCCGCCGGAGAGCAGGACGGGCTTTCCATCGACGGGCTTGGCGGCGTCGGCCTTGGCCCGCTTTAGGGGCGTCTTGCACTCCATGGCTAGACGACCGCCGCGGGCGCGGGTCGCAAGGGGTTGGTGCCGAAGCGGTTGGTCCCTTCCTCGCCCGGCATGGCGCCGAGTTCGACCACGGCCCAGGCGAGCACCAGGGCGAACGCTACGCCAAGTCCGCCGGGCGACTGCGGCCACAGGCCCGCCAGCGCGAACAGCACCAGCGCCGACCACCAGCCGCTACGCCCGCGGTCGTGCAGCCGCTTGGCCAGCACGCAGGCTCCGCAATAGATCAGCGCGGGATAGACCACCCAGCCGGTCAGCCAGTGCAGCGCCGACCCGGCGACCGCCTCGTACAGGCCGCCGGCGATCAGCAGCAGCGCAGAGGCGAACAGGAACGGCCCTCTGGCGAGCCTGCCGCCCGCCTGGAAGAACACCGCCGTCCAATCGACCCCAGCGCCCATGGCCTGCCTCTAAGCGAACTCCACCAGCACCTCGTCGGCGGCGACGCTGTCGCCGGCCTGGGGCCCGACGGTCTTCACCGTGCCGTCGCGTTCGGCGCGGATGATGTTCTGCATCTTCATCGCCTCGATGATCGCCACCTGCTCGCCGACCTTGACCTCCTGACCGACGACGACGTCCAGGGTCACCACCAGGCCCGGCATCGGCGACAGCACCATCTTGGAGGTGTCGGCGGCCTGCTTGGGCGGCAGCTTGTCGTGCAGTTCGGCCGAGCGCGGCGTGAGCACCAGAACCCGGGCCTGCGCGCCGCGGTGGCGGATCGTGAAGCCCTCGGCCGCGGGCTTGACCGCCACGGTGAACGGCCGACCGTCGAGGGCGCCGCGGAAGGTCGGCTGCCCCGGCTTCCAGACGATGTCGGTGAGGCTAAGGGTGCGGCCCTCGGGCATGAACTTGACGTTGAACGCGTTGCCGCCGTTGGTCAGGCGCACCTGGCGCTTTTCTTCGCCGACGATGATGATCCAGTCCTGGCGCACCAGTTGCGGCGCCGAACGCGCGGTGACGATCCGGTGCATGGCGCCGCCGACCGCGGCCAGCAGGTCCGACTGGAACGGCGTGGGTTCAGTCCCGTGGAAGCCGTCCGGGAACTCGTCCTTGATGTAGTTGGTCGACAGCACGCCGGAGCGGTAGCGTTCCTGGTCCATCACCGCGGCCAGGAACGGGATGTTCTGGCCCAGGCCCTCGATGTGGAAGTCCTCGAGCGCGCGGCCCATGGCGTCGATCGCCGCCAGCCGCGTGTCGGCCCAGGTCGACAGCTTGGAGATCATCGGGTCGTAGAACATCGAGATCTCATCGCCTTCGCGCACGCCGGCGTCGTTGCGCACGATGACGCCGTCATGCTCGCCCTCGGCCGGCGGCAGGTAGCGCGCAAGGCGGCCGATCGACGGCAGGAAACCGCGATAGGGATCCTCCGCATAGATCCGGCTCTCGATCGCCCAGCCCTTGATCTTCAGGTCGGCCTGGGTGAACGCCAGCGGCTCGCCCGCCGCCGAGCGGATCATCTGCTCCACGAGGTCGACGCCGGTGATCAACTCGGTCACCGGGTGCTCCACCTGCAGGCGGGTGTTCATCTCCAGAAAGAAAAAGCTCTTATCCTGGCCAGCGACGAATTCGACG
>NZ_JAUXZW010000047.1 GCF_030693805.1 Phenylobacterium sp. | reverse complement strand
CGCCTCAAAATCCTCACTTGCATGCTTCCGGAGATATAAACCGTGTTAATTTACCCACTCACTTGGGAGATGAGCCTATTAAAAATACCGCAGGGGATGACAGAAGATGAAGCTATTGGATCAGGTCCGGGATGTTCTCCGGAAAAGACATTACTCCATCCGCACCGAACAGGCCTACGTGGATTGGATCAAGCGATACATTTTTTTTCACGACAAACGCCATCCGCTTGAAATGGGCGCAACAGAAATTTCGCGGTTTCTCTCTTACCTGGCAACCGAAAAGCACGTTGCGGCGAGCACCCAGAATCAGGCATTGAACGCTCTTGTATTCCTTTATAAGCAAGTCCTGCAAAAGGAAGTAGGGGAACTTGGTCCGACGGAACGGGCCAAGAAACCGGAACGCCTGCCGACGGTCATGTCGCGCGGGGAGGCGGGGCGACTCCTCGCCTCCATGACGGGGATCCATCAGCTTATGGCCAAGCTCCTCTATGGATGCGGCCTCCGTCTGATGGAGTGCGTGCGTCTGCGGATCAAGGATGTGGACTTTGAACAGAATCAGATTCTTGTCCGCGATGGAAAGGGTATGAAGGACCGGGCGACAATGCTGCCGGAGCAGTTAAGGCCGCTTCTCGCAGAGCAGATCAAGAGGGTTCTCATCCTGCATGAGCAGGATCTGCGCAACGGCCTGGGGGAGGTTTACCTGCCTTATGCACTGGAGCGAAAGTATCCCAACGCCTCGCGGGAGATAGGCTGGCAGTATGTTTTTCCAGCCGATCGGATTTCGGTGGATCCGCGGAGCGGCAGAAGGAGGCGCCACCATGTCGGCGAGGACGGTCTTCAGCGGGCGGTACAGAGGGCGGCGCGCACGGCCGGTTTCACCAAACCGGTCAGTCCCCATACCTTCCGGCACAGCTTCGCCACCCATCTGCTGGAGGCCGGCTACGATATCCGGACGGTCCAGGAGCTGCTCGGGCACAAGGATGTCTCCACGACGATGATCTATACCCATGTAATGAAGCGGGGAGGAATGGGAGTCAAGAGTCCGCTGGATACCCTGGAATGAAGGGCGGGGCGTGGGCGATGCCCTGCCTCCGTGAGCCGATTGGGATATCCGTGCGAAAACTAATCCTTGACATCGGCGGCGGGAAGGCTTATATAAGCCGCGCTTTCAGATTTGGTTTTGGCTGTTTCCCCTACCCCAGAGCCTGCAATAAAAGGCTTCGGGGTTTTTTTGCGCCTGAAGAATAGAAGACCTGGGGGGGATGGTAAGACTGGAAGAAGACAGGAGGAATATGTAATATGGCAAGACCAGGCCAAGACAAGTTCATCAAGCGGCAAAAGGAGCTCGAGCGCATCAAAAAGGCGAGCGAGAAAATGGCCAAACGGCA
>NZ_JAUXZW010000036.1 GCF_030693805.1 Phenylobacterium sp. | reverse complement strand
GTTCGGGCCGATCCCGTTCGCCGTGCTGATCGGCGGGGCGGTGGTCATGGCGGCCCGGCGGCGGCTGACGCGGGAAGACGTTCTGCTGCTCTGCTTCGCCCTGCCGCCGCTGCTGATCGTCGCCACCCAGGCCTTCATCAGCCGGGCCAACGCCAACTGGTCCGGCGCGGCCTATCTGCCGGGTGCGGTGCTGGCCGCGACCTGGCTGCTGCGCTGGCGGGCGCGCCGCTGGCTGGCGGCGGCTGTGATCCTGCAGGCCGTGCTGGCGATGCTGTTCTGGGTCTGGTGCGTGGCCCCGCACACCGCCGAGGCCATGGGCATGGCCAATAGCTTCAAGCGCGCCAAGGGCTGGTCGCAGATGACCGATGCGGTGATCGACCGCGCCCGATCGGAGCACGGCCTGACCGCGATCGCCGTCAACAACCGCTTCCTCTACAACGCCATGGCCTACTACGCGCGCGACTACCTGCGCCGCCCTGACGCTCCGCCGCTGACTATCTGGCTGTTGGAGGCGACGCCGCAGAACCAGGCCGAGACCACCGCCCCGCTCAACCGGGCCAACGGCGCGCGCGTGCTCGCCGTCAGCCTGGAGCAGACCTACCGCGACCGGATGGTCGGCGACTTCACGCGGGTGTCGGGGCAGGAGTTCGTCGGCGTGCGGCTGGACCGCAAGCGCTCGCGCCGCGCCGAGATGTTCATCGGCGAGGGTTTCGCGCCGCGTCCGCGCGCAGCGCTCAGCGGCCCGCCCACACAGCCTTGATCGCCCGGTCGCGACCGCAGCCGACGCGGTAGGCGTTGTAGGCCACCGGGTTCTTGCGCGCGTAGTCCTGGTGGTACGCCTCCGCCGGCCAGAAGGTGGAGGCCGGCAGCACCTTGGTCGCCACCGGCTTGCCCAGCACCTTGCTGATCTGCGCCTTGACCGCCTCGGCGCTGGCCCGCTCGTCGGCGTCGGCGACGAACACCGCGGTGCGGTAGGACTCGCCCTGATCGCAGATCTGGCCGTTCGGGTCGGTCGGGTCGATGTGGCGGAAGAAACCGGCGACCAGCTTGGTGTAGCTGGTCTTGGCCGGATCGTAGGTGACCTTGATCGCCTCCAGGTGGCCGGCGTGGTTACCGTAGGTGGGATTGACCCGCGCGCCGCCGGAGTAGCCGACCACCACATTGGTCACGCCGGGCAGGTGCTCGGTGTCGTGTTCGGCGGACCAGAAGCAGCCGCCGGCGAAGATCGCGGTCTTCAGAGGAGCCGCAGCGCCGGCCGCGCCGCCAAGGGTCAGGGCCAGGCCCGCCGTGATCGCCAACAGATTCCGTCGCATCGCAGTCTCCTTCGCCCCTTGTACGATCATACGTAGGGGCTCGCGACGCGGATGCAGGCTCGCCTAGCCGCCGATCGCCTCGAACGCGGCTTCGGTCTTGGCGCGGATCTCGTCCAGCGACACGCCCGGCGCACGCTCGAGGAGCTTCAGTCCGCCATTGATGTCGAAGACGCCAAGGTCGGTGACCACCAGGTCGACCACGCGGGCGCCGGTCAGCGGCAGGGTGCAGGCCTTCAGCAGCTTCGGCGCGCCCGACTTCTCGACGTGCTCCATGACGATGACCACGCGCTTGACGCCGGCCACCAGGTCCATCGCCCCGCCCATGCCCTTGACCACCTTGCCAGGCACCATCCAGTTCGCCAGGTCGCCTTCGGCCGAGACCTG
Source organism: Phenylobacterium sp. (assembly GCF_030693805.1). Lineage (GTDB taxonomy): Bacteria > Pseudomonadota > Alphaproteobacteria > Caulobacterales > Caulobacteraceae > Phenylobacterium. Next base: position 3,054 of record NZ_JAUXZW010000036.1, on the reverse strand, counting down.
CATCGCGCCCAGGATCGACAAGTCGATGTGCCCCCCGCGGATCATCGCGAAGCTGTCGGCGGACGAGAAGTAGGACGAGCTGTCCAGTTCGGTGATGGTCTGCTTGCCGGCGTTGATCAGGTCGGCGTCCTCTTCCCCCTCGAAGGGGAACGGGCCCATGCCCAGCATGCCGTTCTCGCTCTGCAGCGTGACTTCGATGCCTTCGGGGATGTAGTTGGCGACCAGGGTCGGGATGCCGATGCCGAGGTTGACGTAGAAGCCGTCCTTCAGCTCGCGCGCCGCGCGCGCCGCCATGTCTTCGCGGGTCCAGGCCATCAGGCGCTCGCCTTGTCTGCAGCGGCCACGCGCGGCCGGGTGGTGACCCGCTCGATCCGCTTCTCGAACACCGCGCCCTTGATCAGTCGGTCGACGAAGATGCCCGGCGTGTGGACGTGGTCAGGGTCCAGCGTACCCGCCGGGACGATGTGTTCGACCTCGACGACGGTCTTCTTGCCGGCGGTGGCCATCATCGGATTGAAGTTCCGCGCGGTCTTTCGGTAGACGAGGTTGCCGGCATCGTCGCCGGTATGAGCCTTGACGATCGACAGATCGGCCACAAGGCCGCGCTCCATGACGTAGAGCTCGCCGTCGAACTCGCGCACTTCCTTGCCTTCGGCGACCAGGGTGCCGACGCCGGTCTTGGTGAAGAAAGCGGGCACGCCCGCGCCGCCGGCTCGGATCCGCTCGGCCAGGGTGCCCTGCGGATTGAATTCCAGCTCCAGCGCGCCCGACAGATAGAGCTGCTCGAACAGCTTGTTCTCGCCGACATACGACGAGACCATCTTCTTGATCTGGCCGTTCTCCAGCAACAGGCCCAGGCCGAAGCCGTCGACGCCGCAGTTGTTGGAGATCACGGTGAGGTTCTTGACCCCCGAGGCGCGGATCGCCGCGATCAGGTTCTCGGGGATGCCGCTGAGGCCGAAGCCTCCCGCCATGATCGTCATGCCGTCGAAAAGCAGCCCGTCCAGCGCTTCGGCGGCGTCCTTATAGAGCTTTCTGGCCATGCAGCCGTGTTACGCGGCGCCGCAGCATTTGCAAGCCCGCAGCCATGAATTGCCCCGCGCGAATCCCGGAGCGAACGTCCATAATCCACGCATGGCGCAAACCTTGACCACCAACGCTCGCCGGAACGGCGCCTGAATGGATCAGCATTCGATCCTGCTGCAGGCGCTGGTTTATCTCGCCGCCGGCGTGATCTCGGTGCCGATCGCCAAGCGGTTGGGCCTGGGCTCAGTGCTCGGCTATCTGGTCGCCGGCGCGGCGATCGGCCCCTACGCCCTGAACCTGGTCGGCGAGGCCGGCGACGTCATGCGCGTCGCCGAGTTCGGCGTGGTCATCCTGCTGTTCCTGATTGGGCTGGAGGTGCGTCCTGCGCTGCTGTGGCGCATGCGCGGCGCGATCTTCGGCCTCGGCGGCGCGCAGCTCGTCGGGACCGCCGCTGTGCTGGCCGCGGCCGGCATGGCGATGGGGTTGGACGGACGCACGGCGCTCGCCGCCGGCCTGATCCTGGCCCTGTCGTCCACCGCCATCGTCCTGCAGAGCCTGGAGGAGAAGGGCCTGCGCCAGGGCGCGATCGGCGAGGCGGCGTTCGGCGTGCTGCTGTTCCAGGACCTGGCGGTGATCCCGCTGTTCGCCCTGCTGCCGTTGCTGGGCTCGGGCGTCGGCCATGCGGAGGCCTCGGGCCACGGCTCGGCGCTGCTCGACGGCCTGCCGGGCTGGGTCGGCGCGCTGGCGGTGATGGCCGCTGTCGGCGTCGTGGTCGTCGGCGGTCGCTATCTGACCCGGCCGATGTTCCGGTTCATCGCCGCGGCCAGGCTGCGCGAGATCTTCACCGCCTCGGCCCTCCTGCTGGTGGTGGCGGTCGCCGCCCTGATGCAGCTCGTCGGCCTGTCGCCGGCCCTGGGCGCCTTCCTGGCCGGCGTGCTGCTGGCCGAGAGCGAATTCCGCCGCGAGCTCGAGACCGACATCGAGCCGTTCCGCGGCCTGTTGCTGGGCCTGTTCTTCATCACCGTCGGCGCGGGCCTGAACTTCGGCCTGGTGGCAAACGCACCGGTGATGATCGTCTCGCTGGCGGTCGGCCTGATGGTCGTGAAGTTCCTGGCCATGTGGGGCGTCGGCCTGGTCTTCCGGCGCAACCGCAAGGACGCCGCCACCGTCGCGGTGTCCCTGGCGCAGGGCGGGGAGTTCGCCTTCGTCCTGCTGGGCTTCGTCCAGGGTTTCCGCGTGCTCAGCGCCGAACAGGCCGGGATCGCTACCGCGGTTGTCGCCCTGTCCATGGCTCTTACCCCCATCGCCTTCGTCGTCTACGAACGACTGGTCCTCAATCGGGTGGTCCCAGGCGCTGAGCCCGAGCAGCTGGACTTCGACACCGGCGTTCCCGACGTGATCGTCGCGGGCTTCGGCCGCTTCGGACAGATCGCCACCCGCCTGCTCACTGCCAACGAGTTCAAGGTGGTGCTGCTGGACTCATCCATCGAGCAGATCGACGTGATCCGCCGCTTCGGCTGGGCGGTGCACTATGGCGACGCCACCCGCCTCGACCTGTTGCGCGCCGCGGGCGCGGACAAGGCCAAGCTGCTGCTGATCGCCATCGACGACAAGGACAAGGCTGTCGAGCTGGTGCGGGCCGCCACGGAGTACTTCCCCAACCTCACCATCATCTCCCGCGCCTTTGACCGCCGCCACGCCTATGAGTTGCTCGACGCCGGCGCCGACGGGGTCCAGCGGGAGACCTTTGAGAGCGCCCTGGGCTTTGGTCGCAAGGCCCTGATCCGCCTTGGCCTGTCCGAACGACGGGCCGTGAAGGCCGCCAACGTGTTCCGCGAACACGACATGGCCCTCTTCAACAAGCTGGCCCCCGTGCATGGCGAACAGGAGCGCTACATCATGGCCACCCGCGACAGCCGGGCCACCATGGACAAGCTGCTGACCGCCGAAATGCGCCGCCTCTCTCTGGAGGAGGCCGAGGATGCCGACAATGACGCAGCCGAGGCGACGAGACAGCGGTTGGAGGCC
>NZ_JAUXZW010000030.1 GCF_030693805.1 Phenylobacterium sp. | reverse complement strand
CCTGGGACGTCGACCGCGTGCTGTTCGACTTCGGCTTCCCGATGGGCCAATTCGCCATGGCCGACCTGGCCGGCCTGGACATCGGCTGGAACAAGAAGGCCTCGAAGGGCTCCACCCTGCGCGAGGTGATGTGCGAGCTCGGCCGCTTCGGCCAGAAATCCGGCGGCGGCTTCTACGACTACGACGCCAACCGCAACGCCACGCCTTCACCGGTGGCCGAGAAGGCGATCCGCGAGTTCGTCGCCCGCTCCGGCGTGACGCCGCGCAAGATCAGCGACGAAGAGATCCTCGATCGGCTGATCCTGCCGATGATCGACGAAGGGGCGAAGATCCTCGACGAGGGCAAGGCGATCCGCTCGTCCGACATCGATGTGATCTGGGTGATGGGCTACGGCTGGCCGGTCTACCGCGGCGGCCCCATGTATTACGCTGACCAGCTCGGGCTGGCGGCCGTGGCCGATCGCATGCGGACCTACGAGAAATCGTTGGGCAGGCGTTTCGCGCCGTCATCCCTGCTCGAGAAGCTGGCCGCCGAGGGCAAGCGCTTCGCCGACCTGAAGAGCTGAGCTGACAAACCAGGGAACTGATCCATGCGTGAAGCCGTCGTCGTCTCCGTCGCCCGCACCCCCATCGGCAAGGCCTACCGTGGGGCGCTGAACAACACCTTTGGCGCGACGCTGGGCGGCCACGCCGTGCGCGCGGCGGTGGAGCGGGCCGGCGTCGATCCGGCCGAGATCGACGACGTCACCCTGGGCTGCGCCCTGCAGCAGGGTTCGACGGGGCAGAACATCGCGCGCCAGTCGGCGCTTCGCGCCGGCCTGCCGAACACGGTCGCCGGCATGACCATCGACCGGCAGTGCTCGTCGGGACTGATGGCCATCGCCTCGGCGGCGAAGTCGATCATCCTCGACAACACCCCGATCGCCATCGGCGGCGGGCTCGAGTCCATCTCGCTCGTGCAGAACGACAAGATGAACCTATACAAGGCGTTCGATCCCTGGCTGGTCGAGCATGTCCCTGGCCTGCAGACGACCATGATCGAGACCGCCGAGGTGGTCGCCGAACGCTATGGGATCAGCCGCGAGGCGCAGGACGAGTATGCGCTGCAGTCCCAGCAACGCACCGCCCAGGCCCAGGCCGAAGGGCGCTTCGACGCCGAGCTCGCGCCGATCACCACGGTGATGAGCGTCACCAACCGCGAGACCGGCGAGACCAGCGAGCGCGAGGTGACCCTGTCGCAGGACGAGGGCAATCGCCCCCAGACCACCATCGAGGACCTGCGCAAGTTGCAACCGGTGTGGCGCACCGGCCGCTTCGCCAAGGAGGGCAAGTTCGTCACCGCCGGCAACGCCTCGCAGTTGTCGGATGGCGCGGCCGCGCTGGTTCTGATGGAGCGCGCCGAGGCCGAACGCCGCGGGCTGACGCCGCTGGGCGCGTTCCGCAGCGTCGCGGTGGCCGGCTGCGCGCCGGAGGAGATGGGCATCGGTCCGGTGTTCGCGGTTCCCAAGCTGCTGGAACGCGCTGGCCTGACCATGGACGACATCGACCTTTGGGAGTTGAACGAAGCCTTCGCCTGCCAGGTCATCTATTGCCGCGACCGGCTGGGCATCCCGAACGACAGGCTGAACGTCTCGGGAGGCGCGATCTCCATCGGCCACCCCTACGGCATGACCGGCGCACGCACCGCCGGCCACCTGCTGATCGAGGGAAAGCGTCGCGGCGCCAAGTACGGCGTCGTCACCATGTGCGTCGGCGGCGGCATGGGCGCGGCGGGTCTGTTCGAGATCTACTGAGGACGGGCGTCGTCTGGTCCCGAATGAGTTGGGTCAATGCCGCCTCATTTCAGCGTGATCGCCACTTTCGCCGCCGCTAGCGTCGCCACGACCTCCGTCACCCGTGCGGCGCCCATGTTTTCAGCGCTCAAGAGCGGCCTGGGCCGAACCTTTCTGTATTCACGAAGCTTTTATGCTTAAGCGCCGTAGACTTCGATTCGGCGGCTTTGGTCGCCCAACCCCGTGAGGCAGCATCGAGGTTCGACATGAAGGCGTCGCCCGAGTTCAAGAAGCAGATCCAGGGTTATGGACTGACCACTGCGGAGATCGTGTACCGGATGCCCGACCATCCGGCGCTTCTGCAGAGTTACCTCTGGCAGGAGTATGATCTGTTCCCGAAGTTCCCCGAATTGCGGGCCTTCCTCGACTTCTGGGCGCGCACCCTCGACGGGGCGCTCTACTCGGTGCGGGTGGCGCATTCGCGGCTGATCAAGCCCGCCGAGTTCAAGGCGCTAGGCGGTGAATTCCTGCTTCACTGAGCTGACGCCAGCCCTCGACAACCGCGGGCTCGGGTGGAACACGATGGGCTGACCGCCACGCCCCCGAAGGAAGCGCCAATTTTTGTCTATTCCGCGCGTCTTCATGCCGCTTGGCCTGGCCTTGGCCGCGGCCGCCCTGTTGCTCGCCGGCTGCGGCGGCAAGGTGCAGCGGCCCGACTGTTCGGCCGGCCAGGTCTGCCTGGAATACGGCAACGGCTCGGAGCCCGCGACGCTGGACCCGCAGTCCAGCAGCCTGATCGACGAATTCGCCATCATCGGCGACCTGATGATGGGACTGACCACCGACTCGCCGGAGGCCATGCCCGTCCCCGGCATGGCCGAGCGATGGGAGACCAGCGCCGACGGCCTGGTCTGGACCTTCCACCTGCGCGACGCCAAGTGGTCGGACGGCGCGCCGGTCACCGCAGACGACTTCGTTTACGCCTACCGGCGGATCCTCGAACCCAAGACCGCCTCGGTCTACGCCTACCTGGTCTTCCTGCTGAAGAACGGCCAGGCGGTTAGCGAGGGTAAAGCGGACCCGCAGACGCTGGGCGCCCGTGCGCTGGACCCTCGCACGCTGGAGCTGACGCTGTCGCACCCGGCGCCCTACCTGCCGCAACTGCTCAAGCACACCAGCTTTTTCCCGGTGCCCAAGCACGTGGTGGAGCGCTACGGCGACCAGTGGGTGCGGCCCGGCCGCTATGTCAGCAACGGTCCCTACAAGCTCGCGGCCTGGCGGCTCGGCGACTACGTGCAACTGGTCAAGAACCCGCTGTTCTATGACGCGAAGAACGTCTGCGTCGACCGGGTCAACTTCTATCCGACCACCGACAGCGCTCTGGCGGAGCGGCGGGTGCAACGTGGCGAGCTCGACCTCAACACCAGCTTCCAGTCCAACCGCATCGATCGGCTGCGCAAGGAGATGCCGACGTACGTCCGCACCCATCCCTCGCTGGCGACATCGTATCTCTCGTTCAACACCCGCGATTTCGCGCCGTTCAAGGACGTGCGGGTGCGCAAGGCGCTGGCGTTGGCCATCGACCGCGAGTTCATCACCAGCAAGTTGATGCGCGCAGGCCAGATCCCAGCCTACGCCTTCGTGCCGCCGGGCACCGCCAACTATGTCTTCGACGCCCACATGGCCGGCTATGGCCAGGCCTATCCGGCGCGTCAGGCCGAGGCGCGGCGGTTGCTGGCGCAAGCGGGTTTCGGCCCGGACCACCCGCTGAAATTCCAGATCAAGAGCGCCAGCAGCAACGAAACCCTGCTGTTGATGCAGGCGATACAGGCCGACTGGAAGGCGGTCGGCGTCGAGACCAGTCTGCAGCAGAACGAAGGGCAGATCGTGTTCGAGGCCTATCGCAACCGCGATTTCCAAGTGGGTTCGATGGGCTGGTACGCCGACTACAACGACCCGGTGACCTTCCTCGCGCTGATGCGCGCCGACACTGGGGCGCAGAACTACGGCGACTACCGCAACCCTGCCTATGACGCCCTGCTCGATGCGGCCGACCACGAGCCCGACGGGATGGCGCGGGCGAAGCTGCTGTCGCGCGCCGAGCAGATCATGCTGGACGACCAGGCGATCGCGCCGATCTACTTCGTGGTCAACCGCGCCCTGGTCAGCCCGAAGGTCACCGGCTGGGTGGACAACGCGTCGAACTTCCACCGCATCCGCTGGCTCTGCGTGAAGCCGTAGGGAGGCCGTTGCCAGCCTGCGCGGGCCGCGCGAAGGTCGGCGCATGCTCCTCCGCACAGCCCTGACCCTTCTGGCCGCCATGACCACGCTCGCCGCCCCCGCGCCAGACCCCGACGCCTATCTCGAGGAGATCGAGGGCGCACCGGCGCTCGCCTTCGCGCGGGCCGAGAACGCCCGCTCGCTGCCGGTCCTGCAGAACGATCCGCGCTACGCCGGACTGCACGCCGACGCGCTGGCCATCGTCACCGCCAAGGACCGCATTCCGGCCGTCGACTTCGCCGGCGAAGCGGAGCTCCGCAACTTCTGGCAGGACGCCGCCCACGTGCGCGGCGTTTGGCGCACCACCAGCCTCGACAGCTATCGCAAGGCCGAGCCTGAGTGGCGCACGATCCTCGACCTCGACGCGGTCTCGGCCGCCGAGAAGGCCAACTGGGTATGGAAGGGCGCGAACTGCCTGGCGCCGGAGGAGCGCCTCTGCCTGGTGCAGCTCTCCGACGGCGGCAAGGACGCGGTCGAGGTTCGCGAATTCGACACCCGCACGGGCGCGTTCGTTTCCGGCGGCTTCGTCTCGCCGCAAAGCAAGCAGGACGTCGCCTGGATCGACGCCGACACGCTGCTGATCGGCCGCGACTGGGGTGCAGACACCCTCACCGAGTCCGGCTACCCCTTCGTGCTGAAATCGTGGAAGCGCGGGACCCCGCTGAGCCAAGCGCGCGAGCTGTTCCGCGGCGCGAAGTCCGACGTGGCCGTGCAGCCGGCCGTGCTGCGCGACTCCGAGGGCCGCGTCCAGGCGGTGATCGCCCAGCGCCAGGTCAGCTTCTTCGAGGCCGAGTATCACCTGCTGACCGACAAGGGCCCGGTGAAGTTGCCCTTCCCGCTGCGCTCGACCCTGCACGGCCTGGTCGACGGCCAGTTGGCGCTGACCCTGGAGCAGGACTGGCCCGAACAGGGGTTCCGCGAAGGCGACCTGGTCGCCTACGACCTGGCGGCCCTGAAGGCTGCGCCCGCGACGGCGCGCGGCGTGCTGGTGCTGCGGCCCAGCGAGAGCCAGGCGATTGAACAGGTGGCGACCACGCGCGGCCGGCTGGTGGTGGCGCTCTATGAGAACGTGAAGGGCGGCATCGTCAGCTTCGCCCACGGCCCTGGCGGCTGGACGTCGAAAGCGCTGGAGATGCCCAGGGACGTCTCGGTGTCGATCGCCTCGACCTCGGAGCGCGACGACCGGCTGCTGGTCAATGTCGCGGGCTTCCTGACGCCCAACACCCAGCGGCTGGCGGACGCGGCCAGCGGCGCGGGCGAGGTGCTGAAGACCATGCCCCCGCGTTTCGACGCCTCGAAGCTGCAGGTCGACCAGCATTGGGCGACCTCCAAGGACGGGACGCGGGTCCCCTACTTCGTCGTCCATCGCAAGGACCTGAAACTGGACGGGACGGCGCCGACGCTGCTGTACGCCTATGGCGGCTTCCAGGTCTCGATCACGCCATCCTACTCAGGCGTCACCGGCAAGCTGTGGCTGGAGCGCGGCGGAGTCTATGTGGTCGCCAACATCCGCGGCGGCGGCGAGTTCGGGCCGCGCTGGCACAACGCGGGGCTGAAGCTGAACCGCCAGAGGGTCTACGACGACTTCTTCGCGGTGTCGGAGGACTTGATCGCCCGCAAGATCACCAGCCCGCGGCGCCTGGGGATCATGGGCGGATCGAACGGCGGCCTGCTGATGGGCGTGGCCCTGACCCAGAGGCCGGAGCTCTACAACGCCATCGTCATCCAGGTGCCGCTATTCGACATGATCGGCTATACCCACATCGGGGCGGGCGCTTCCTGGGTCGGAGAGTACGGCGACCCGGCGATACCGGCCGAGCGGGCGGTGATCGACACCTATTCGCCCTACCAGAACCTGCGCGCCGGCAAGCCCTACCCCGAGGTCTATATCGAGACCTCCACCAAGGACGACCGCGTGCATCCGGCGCACGCACGCAAGGCCGCGGCCCGGCTGAAGTCGCTGGGCTACTCCTATCTCTATTACGAAAACATCGACGGCGGGCACGCGGCGGCGGCCAACCTCAACGAGACCGCCAAGCGGGTGGCGCTGGAATACACCTACCTGACGCGCAGATTGATGGACTGAGCCGTCGGGGCTGCGCGCACCGCATAGATCTGCAAGGCTTCGGCCGCGGTTGAGCGCGGCTCCAGCCAGGCCGGAACCTCGCCGCGGTCAAGGCGCATCTGCAGGCTGGCCGCGCCAAGGCCCTCGTGGTTGCGGTTCTTGCGCCGGGCCGGACAGGCGACGACATAGTCCGCCCCCAGCGAGCGCACCGCCGCTTCATCATTCTGCGGCGTCGAAGCCAGCGCCGCGTTGGCGCCCAGGATGCCCCGCTCGGCCCGGTGATAGGGGGCGCTGACCACTGAGTGGGCGGTGTCGGCCAGGATGAACGGGCCGAGATCGATCTCGGCCAGGACCAGGCCTTTCGGCTGGGACGCGAGGTGCGCATAGGCCACGTCAAGGTCGCAGCGCGCCGGGTCGGCGGCGGCGGCGGAGACCGGGCGCTTCCAGCCGGGCGCCGCGTCGAGCGCCGGCAGCAGGACCGCCTGAGAGGTCAGGCAAAGCAAAGCGACGCCGGGCAGGAGCGCGCCACGGAACCACCGCGCCGAGACGCCTGCGAGGCCCGCGGCGACCAGCGGGGCGGCGATCCAGAAAGGATAGTTGACGATCCGCCCGGCCTGCAACGCGGCGGCCAGCCCGGCGATCAGGCAGGCTCCGGTCAGCATCCAGCCAAAGTCGCGCGCCAGGCCCCGCACGCCCAGCCAGATCCAGCCGGCCACGCCCAGGACGATCATCGCCAGGGCCGCGGCGGCTTGGTCGGAGTGTTGCGAGATCAAAGTGGTCAGCAGCGGCTGCATCTCGTCGACCTGCAACAGCCATATCGCCCGCAAAGCCGGATCGACCGCGCCCAGCGGGCCGCCCAGGCAGCGCGGCTCCGGGGCCAGATAGGCGAACGCGGCCGCCACGCCCACCGCCCCCAGCGCCGACAGACGTGCGGTGAGGCCCTTGTTCTGCGACCAGGCGATGACGCCGCAAAGGCCGACGCCGGCGATCATCACCGCCCCCCAGAGGTTGACGCCCAGGGCGTCGCAGAACGGCGTGGCCCATCGCGACGGCGCGGTCTGCACGGCGTAGAGCAGCGTCAGCGCGGCGGGCAGCGCGACGGCGTAGGCGGCCGCCGGGCGCGCGCCATCCGCCGGGGCGAGGACGAAACGCAGCGCCAAGCCAGCGCCGATCAGGCCGACGAACGGCAGGCATTCCAGACCCACGGCGAGCGCCAGAGCGCTGGCCAGCGCCGCCAGAATCGCGCCGGTGCGGTCTCCGCGCACTGCTCCGGCCAAGGCCGCCAGGGTCAGGGCGATCTGGACATCGTGATGGTCGATACGGCCTGGGCGCCACTGACCGAACAGCAAGGGGTTGATGATCAGCAACAGCGCGCAGAGGGCCATCGCCTGTCCGCCGCCCATGCGGCGCGCGATCGACATCGCCGCCCATGCCGCCGGGAACACCCACAGCAACGGCCAGATCATCCGCGTCGCGTCTTCGGCGCGCGGTCGCTTCATCAGCAATTCAAAGAACGCCGTAATGCCAACCAGCGCGCCGTCGATCAGTCGTGACCAGTGCATGTCCATGCCGATCGGCGGCTGCAGGCGAGCGACGCGCTGGTCCCACCACCCCTGCCCGTCCATCATCGCGCGCACGTTGACCAGCCGCATGGCGTCGTCCGTGTCGCCCAGGGTGCGATGCATGTCGGCGCCCGCGATCAGCAGCAGAATCCCTGCCACGCCAAGGGAAACACCGAGTGCGCAGGCCCAGGTCGGCGCGTTCAGATGAGGCGAAGGCGCGGGCCGGGAGGTCATGATATCTCCCGCACGGGATGGACGCGGCAGCCTTCCCGCATCCGGGTTTACGCTGCCTAAAGTTTATTAGCCGACGTTGTCGTCTGCGCTGACGCCAGGCGCACAGAAAGCGATCGATGGCGAAAATCTCGCTCGCGCGACCGAACCTTGAGGCCTCCGCGCTGGTAATGCAGCGGAGCCGCCAACAGGTGAGGCGCGAGGGCTCCGGCGGCGCGATTGTCCGCTAACTGACAGGAAGTCGTGCGCGTGCAGACTGACACCGAGGTTCTGATCATCGGCGGGGGGCCGGCCGGCCTGACCGCGGGCTATCTGCTGGCCAAGAAGGGCCGCGCGGTGACGGTCATCGAACGCGACCCCGTCTACCTGGGCGGGATCAGCCGCACCGTGAACTACAAGGACTTCCTGTTCGACATCGGCGGCCACCGCTTCTTCTCCAAGTCGCGCGAAGTGGTCGACCTGTGGCGCGAGATCCTGCCCGACGATTTCATCGAGCGGCCGCGCCTGTCGCGGATCTTCTACAACGGCAAATTCTTCGCCTACCCGCTGAAGGCTTTCGAGGCGCTGTTCAAGCTGGGCCTGTTGAACAGCGCGGCCTGCGTGCTGTCCTACGCCTACGCGCGCGTGGCCCCGGTCAAACAGCCCAAGACCTTCCACCAGTGGGTGCGCAACCAGTTCGGCGAGCGCCTGTTCTCGATCTTCTTCAAGACCTACACCGAGAAGGTGTGGGGCATGTCCTGCGACGAGATCTCGGCCGACTGGGCCGCGCAGCGCATCAAGGGGCTGGACCTGGCGATCGCGGTGCGCGACGGCCTGACCCGTTCCCTCGGCATCAAGCGCAAGACTGACGGCTCCACCGCCAAGACCCTGCTCGAAACCTTCCAATACCCCCGTCGCGGCCCCGGCATGATGTGGGACGCCGCGGCCGCCAAGATGCAGGCCTTCGGCGGCAAGGTGCTCATGGACCGCACGATGCAGGGTGCGGCCTGGGACGCCAGGAACAAGGTTTGGACCGTGACTTCGACCGACGCCGCGGGCCTCGAGCATGTGGTCACCGCTCGCCACGTGATCTCCTCGGCTCCGATCGTCGAACTGACCAGCGCGCTCAGCCCCGCGCCCGCCAGCCGGCCGTCCGCCAAGCAACTGCGCTATCGCGACTTCCTCACCGTGGCCCTGATCGCCAAGAGCCCGGCCGAATTCCCCGATAACTGGATCTACATCCACGACCCGTCGGTGAAGGTCGGACGGGTGCAGAACTTTGAGTCCTGGTCGCCGGAAATGGTGCCCCAGGACGGCTACGCCTGCCTGGGCATGGAATACTTCTGCTTCGAGGGCGACGGCCTGTGGGCGTCCAAGGACGAAGACCTGATTGAACTGGCCAAGCGCGAAATCGGCCACATAGGTCTGGTCCGCCCTGAAGACGTGGTCGACGCCTGCGTTGTGCGCCAGCAAAAGGCTTATCCCGTCTACGACGACGCCTATCAGGCCAACGTCGAGGCGGTACGCGTCGATCTGGAGCGGAACTTCCCGACCCTGCACCTGGTCGGCCGCAACGGCATGCACAAGTACAACAACCAGGACCACGCGATGATGACCGCCATGCTGACGGTCGAGAACATCCTGGCCGGCGAGCGCATCTACGACGTGTGGCAGGTGAACGAGGACGCCGAATACGGCGAGGCCGGCCTGTCGGGCGCCGAAGAGGCCCTGAAGAGCGAGCGTCTGGTCCCGCGCCGCGTCAAATCCGAAAGCCATGCGCCGGCGATGTCCAGCGCCGCAGTCTGACCCAACCGGCGCCGCCGCCTTGCGGCGGGCCGGAGATCACATAGGCTGACGTTCGAAAACGCCGCCGAGTGACCCAGACCGATCCCCCATCTGCGCGCATGCCCAAGTCCCGACCCCGAGGGGCGCGGGTCGTGCTCGCCGTCTGCCTGTTAGTGGCCCTGGCGCTCATCGCCGTCTGGGCGGCCAGGCGAGCGATCGCGCGCGAGGCGCTGATCGGCTGGTTACACAGTCACGGCGTCGAAGCCGACGCCCGAGTCGAGGCCTTCGGCCTGAACGGCTTCACCGGCGCGGTGACCGCCGGCCCGTCAAGCGATCCGGACTTCGCCGCCGAACGGGCGGAGATCTCTTACGGTCTCGCCGGTCCGTGGTCTGGCAGGCCACTGGGTCTTGACGTGAGCTCCGTGCGCCTGGTGCGTCCGGTGCTGAAGGCACGGTGGCGAAACGGGAAACTCAGCGCCGGCGCCCTCGACCCGCTAATCGCGGAATTCACCCGCAAACCTCCCAGACCCGACGCCCGCCAACCCAAGGTCACGATCGAGAACGGCACGCTGCGCCTCGACACCGACTACGGGGTCGTACGGCTGAACGCCGACGCCAGACTGGAGGACGGCAAGCTGTTGGCCCTCGACGCGAGATTGGCCCAGGCGGCCCTGCGCGGGCCTGCCGGATCGGCCGCTGCGGGACCCGGCCGGCTGACCTTGAACACTCGGGGCGACCGAGTGGCGCTGGCGCTAGACCTGCCGCTCACCCGCCTGGAGGTCGCGCAGACGCGCCTGGACGACGCGCGCCTGCGGATCGCCGGCGATCTGCCCTACCCGGACTTCAAGCGGCGGCGCGGCGATGGTCGGGTGACGCTGACCATGAACGGCGAGGCGGCCACGCTGACCAGCAGCGGCGCGAGCCTGAAGGGCGCAAAGCTTGAGGGCCGATTTGACGGCGTGGCCGCAGGTTGGATCGAAACCCTGACGCTGAACGGCCAGGCGGCGCTGATGGCCCACGCGGTCTCCGCGGCCCAAGGTGACTTGCAGATCGGCCCGGCGAAGGTCGACCTGCGCGCAGAGACGGCGACCTGGAGCCGCAGGGGCGGCGACCAGCTCACTGCACGGATGACCGTGAAAGCTTTGGTCGATTCCCTGCGCAGCGGCGACGCGCGCCTGCGCAGCCTCACCGCCGACCTGCAGGGAGCCGGCGAATGGCGCGCTCAGGGCCCTGTGCGGCTCGACCTCATCGGATCGGCCGCTTCGGCCGGCGCGCTGACCTCGCTCGGTCGAGTCGAGGCCAAGGACATGCCGCAGATCGCAGCCCTGAAGCGCGGACTGGCCGACTTCCGCGCCATCGCGCCGGGGGTTCGGATCACCCTGGAGGACGGCCTGCGGGTCGCCCTGAGCCAGCCCGCGCGGATCGCCGGCGCCGGCGGCATGACAGTGATCGTCTCCCCCTCGCACAGTCAGCCGCTGATCGAGCCGGACGGCGGCGCGTTCGAGGCGCTGGCGAGCGGTGGCGGTTTTCCACGTGTCGCTCTGACGGGCGGCCGCTGGCGGACGGTGAACGGCGGCGTCGCGATCGACGGTGGGCTGACGGCCCAGGGCGATTTCGGACCGCTGCAGAGCTTCTCGACGCAAAGCGACGTCGCGCTGCGGGTCATCGGCCCGACCGCGACGCTCGCTACTGGCGGCTGCCTGCCGATCCGGGCGAAGCATCTGGAACTGGGTGAGAACGATCTTGAGGATCTGAGCTTCAGCCTCTGCCCATCGGGCGGACCGCTGGTGACGGCGCGCGGCGGCGACTGGCGTACGAACGCGGCGGTCCGCGCCTTGCGAGCCCGCGCGCCGTTCCTGGAAGCGCGCTTTGAAGACGCCGCCGGACCGCTCAGCTTCGGGATCGCCAAAGGCGTCATGCGCGGCCGCTTCGACGTGCGCGGCGCGCGGATCACGGACCTGGCCTCGGTGCGTCGCTTCAGCCCCCTGCGCGCCGCCGGCGTGGCCGGGGTCGCAGGCGACATCTGGAGCGCCAAGCTGACCCTCTCCGACGGGGCCAACCGCGACCTGGGCGTCGCGGAGCTCCGCCACGACGTGTCGCAGGGCGTGGGCCGCGTGGTGCTCGACGCCGCCGACCTGGTGTTCGCCGAGGGAGGGCTGCAACCGGCCGAGTTGTCGCCCCTGGCGTCGGTGATCGGCTCGCCCGCCCGCGGACGAGCGCACTTCTCCGGCGGCTTCGACTGGACGACCGCGGGTACGGCCAGCCAAGGCTTCCTGGAGATCGACGAACTGGACTTCCAGAGCCCAGCCGGCCCGGTCACCGGCCTGTCCGGCGACATCACCTTCTCCAGCCTCGCACCGTTGGAGACGCCGCCTGGCCAGGCGCTCAGCGTCCAGCGCATCGCGGTCGCCAGCGGCTTGACGGACCTGCGCATGGGCTTCGCCCTGACGCCGGACGCGCTGCGGGTCGACGGCGCGACGGCGAACCTGGCCGGCGGCGTGATCAGCGCCGAGGCCTTCACGCTGCCGCTCAGGCCCGACGCGCCCTGGGGCGGGACGCTGAGCCTCAAGGACGTGCAGTTGTCCGACCTGGTCGAGGCCTCGCCCTTCGCCGACCGGATGGACCTGCAAGCAAAGGTCGATGGTCGCATCCCGTTCACGGTGATCAAGGACGGCTTCCGCATCTCGCAGGGCGAGCTGCACGCCATCGAGCCCGGCAAGCTGTCGCTGAAGCGCGAGGCGCTGACCGGCGTCGCGGCGACGACCCAGGCCGCACCGGACGCGCCGGCCCCGAACGCCTTCACAGACTTCGCCTACCAGGCCATGGAGCATCTGACCTTCACCGAGCTCAGTGCGCGGATCGACAGCCTGCCGCAGGGCCGCATAGGCGTGGTGCTGCGGGTCAAGGGCGAGCACCAGCCGCCAACCCATCAGGAGATCCGGATCTCCGCCGCCGACCTGATCCGCAACAAGTTCCTTGAACGCGAGCTGCCGCTGCCGTCCGGCACCAAAGTGGACCTGACGCTGGACACGTCCTTGAACCTGGACCAGTTGCTGGGCGACTATGCGGGCTATCAGCAGCTACGCGGTTCAGCCGCGGTTCAGCCTGCACCCGCCAATACAGCGCCAGGGCCATCGGAGACCACGACCCCATGATCAGTCGTACGAGGGCAGTTCTCGCCTGCGCCGCCCTGGGCCTGCCCCTGTTGGCGGGGGCCTGCGCGCCCACCGTTCATGTGGATGTGAAACCGATCACCATCTACGCCAAGCTGGACGCCGACGTGCGGCTGCGCCTCGACGAGGACGTCAAGGCGCTGATCCAGAAGAATCCGAACCTGTTCTGAAGGACATCATCATGAGGCGGCGTAATCTTATTGCGGCGATCGCCGGGGCGGCCGGCGCAATGCTGCTGGTCACCGCGGCGGCCGGCCAGACCGGGGCCAAGGCCGTGGTCGACCAGGCCAAGGCGCAAGGCGCGGTCGGCGAACAGTCCGATGGCTATCTGGGCTTTGTCCGCGGACCCTCCGACGCCGCCGTGAAGGCCGCGGTCGACGAGATCAACGCCGGCCGCGCCCAGCTCTATCGTGAGGCCGCGGCGCGCAACGGCGTGACCCCGCAAGCCGCCGGCGCAGCCACCTTCCAGCAGGTGGTGACGCTGAAGCTCCAGCCGGGCGAATACTACCGCACACCCGACGGCAGGTGGGTGCGTAAATAATCGCCGAAAACTGCGCGAACGTCTGGAACCCGGCTGAATCACGCTCGTTGATGAAGTGCGGCGGCCCAGACGCCCCCCCGACTTGTGGGTCGCCCCCAAAAGATCGCCCCGGCCTCCTCAGAGGCCGGGGCTTTCGTTTGCGCTAGCCCGTCCAACGCGATCGCACCGACATCAGGGTTAATTAACAGGAACGTGGGAACGTACGACGTCTGCCAGGGTTGGCACGTCATAGGTAGGGATCGTGTCCAGGACTGATCGAATTCAGCAAGAAGCCAGAGGCCTGTGGATCGAGGTCTTCGGCGAACCGCCGTCTGAGGACCTGGACGGAGATCAGATGCTGAACATCATCTTCCAGCGTACGCCGCCATCGACCTATTCGCGGTTGGGCGCCGCCCAGCGCAGCCGAAATCTGGTCTGGCCGCGAAAGCGTTAGCGGGCGCTAGAGGGCCAGCACCACGTAGCCGACGAACGTCGCCAACAGCGTCCACAGCGCTATGCCCAGGACGAACGGCGCGATCGGGCGCTTGCCACGGACGAGGTCGCGCGTCGGCGCACGCTGAACCGGCGACGTGTAGTGCTCCGCGTACATATCGAACTTGGCCATAGCCATGCTCCTTGACTGTTCGCGGCGGGGCCGATCCGGCCCAAAGCCCCCGGACCTGTCCCGTCGCGGGACGCGATTCGCGCGCCCGACGAGCAATCAGCAACAAAGGCGCCGCAAACCTTCAGCGTGGCGGTTCTCAACCTTTCCGGGCGCGAGTAGGTTATCCGCACGGGGGCCTCTCAACCCCTGTTCCCCACAAGGAGTGCGTCATGTCGCCCAAGCTCGCCGCCGTCCTGCTCACCCTCGCCGCCTCGTCACTGGGCGGCGCGGCGCAGGCCCACGCCTATCTGGAATCAGCGGCCCCGGCCGTCGACGGCATGTCAGCCCCGCCCGCCGAGATCCGCATCACCTTCTCGGAGGAGATTGTGACCAAGTTTTCAGGCCTGACGCTGAAGAACGGCGCGGGCAAGAAGGTCGCCGTCGGCAAGCCCAAGGCCGGCGCCGACAAGTCGGTGCTGATCGTGCCGGTGAAGGCCAAGCTCGCACCCGGCCCGTACGACGTCGAATGGTTCTGCGTCTCCGCCGACACGCACCGCATGAAGGGCCACTACCGCTTCACGGTCCGCTAGGTGGTCGAGACCCTCGTCGTCGTTGCACGGCTTCTGCATTATTTGGCGGTGATCGCGCTGTTCGGTGCGGCGGTTTTCCCGATCTACGCCTTTCGGCGCGAGGCCTGGCGGCCGCCGGCCGCCGAGGCGCGCATCCGCGCGATGCTGGCTCCGGCGGCGGCGCTCGCCCTGGTCACCGGCCTGCTGTGGCTGGCTGCGGTCGCCGCCCAGATGAGCGGCGACATCGCCGGCGCCTGGGACCCAGAGACCCTGTGGACGGTCATCGTCGACACCGACTTCGGTCACGCCTGGGCCGCGCGGCTGATCCTCACTGGCGGCGTCCTCGGCGAGATCCTGCTGCGACGGGGCGAGCGGCTGCCGGCGATCCTTTCGGCGGTATTGCTAGGGAGCATCGCGCTGACTGGCCACACTCAGGCCAAGCAGGGCGTGGTGGGGCTGTTGCACATGGCCAGCGATGCGGCCCACCTGCTGGGCGCCGGCGCCTGGCTAGGCGGGCTGATCCCGCTGGCGGC
Source organism: Phenylobacterium sp. (assembly GCF_030693805.1). Classification (GTDB taxonomy): domain Bacteria; phylum Pseudomonadota; class Alphaproteobacteria; order Caulobacterales; family Caulobacteraceae; genus Phenylobacterium. Next base: position 17,337 of record NZ_JAUXZW010000030.1, on the reverse strand, counting down.
GCTGGCCCTGACCCGAGCCGCCGATACGAGCCAGGCCGCGGCGCTCGCCCGGATGGTCCACCGTTTCTCGGGCATGGGCTACGCGGCGGTGGCGGCCCTGCTGGTGTCGGGAGTGTTCAACAGCTGGCTGCTGGTGGGATCGGTCGAGGCGATGCTGACGACGCCGTACGGGCAGGTGCTGACCGTAAAGATCGGCGCCTTCCTGGCGATGCTGGCGCTGGCCGCGGCCAACCGCTTCTGGATCAGCCCTCGCCTGCTGCGCCCGAACGGCGAGAGCGACGAGAAGATGTTCACGCGCCTGCGCACCCACATCTGGACTGAACAGGCGCTGGGCGGCGCGGTGCTGGCCCTGGTCGCGGTGCTGGGCACCCTGCCGCCCGGCGCAGAGGCCGGCTGACCTACTCCGCCGGCTCGTCTTGGCCGACCGGCCTGGCGGCCAGATCGCGCAGATACTGCCCGTATTCGCTCTTGGCCTGAGCGCGGCCAAGGTCGGCGAGCTGCTCGCGGTCGATCCACCCCATGCGGAACGCCACCTCTTCCAGGCAACCGATGCGCAGGCCCTGGCGCTGCTCCAGCGTGCGGATCAGCTCGCCCGCCTGGATCAGGCTGTCGTGGGTGCCGGTATCCAGCCAGGCGAAGCCGCGCCCGAGCAGCTCCACATGCAGGGCGTCGTCTTCGAGATAGCGGGCGTTGAGTGCGGTGATCTCCAGTTCGCCCCGCTCGGAGGGCTTGAGCGTCTTGGCCAGTTCGCTGGCGCGGCCGTCGTAGAAATACAGGCCGGTGACCGCGTAGTTGGACTTCGGCTGGACCGGCTTCTCCTCGATGCCCAGCACCCGGCCGTCGGGCGCGAGCTCGATCACGCCGTAGCGCTCCGGATCGGTGACCGGATAGCCGAAGACCGTGGCGCCGGCCGCCCGCTCGTCGGCCTTGCGCAGCAGTTGGCCGAAGTTCTGGCCGAAGAAGATGTTGTCACCCAGGATCATCACGCTGGGTTCGCCGCCGACGAACTCCTCGCCCAGGATATAGGCCTGGGCCAGGCCATCGGGCTTGGCCTGGACGATGTATTCGAAACGCACGCCAAGCTGCGATCCGTCGCCCAACAGGCGCTTGAAGCCAGCCTGGTCCTCCGGCGTGGTGATGATCAGGATCTCGCGCACGCCAGCCAGCAGCAGCACCGACAGCGGATAGTAGATCATCGGCTTGTCGTAGATCGGCAGCAGCTGCTTGGAGACCGCCAGCGTCAGCGGATGCAGCCGGGTGCCGGAGCCCCCGGCCAGGACGATGCCTCGCCTCATGCGACTTTCCGATCCTCTGCGGCGGCGAGCGCGGCGATGGCTTCGCCCAGCGCGTCGCGCCAGGGCCTGGGGGTGACGCCGAACACCTGCGACAGCCGTGAACAGTCCAACTCGGCGTTCAGCGCGCGGCGGGCGGGCGTCGGGAAGTCACGGGTGGCGATCGGCTCGATCTCGGGCGGGGCCCGGTCAGGCCAGGCGAGCGCGAAGATCGCCTGGGCCATCTCGTGACGGGTCGCCACGCCGGCGTTGGTGAAGTGCAACAGGCCCCATTCCTGGGCGCCGGCCGGCGCCGCGGCCAGCCTGGGGGCCTGGTCCAGGATGAAGGCGGCGAGGTCGCCGCTGGCGGTTGGCCGGGCGCGTTGATCGGCAACCACCCGCAGACGCGGTTGCGATTGGGCGAGCCTCAGCATCGCCTGCAGGAAGTTCTGCCCGTAGGCCGAGAACAGCCACGACACCCGCAGCACGACGGCGCGGTCGCAGGCCGCCAGCACCGCCTGCTCGCCGGCCAGCTTCGAGGCCCCGTAAACGTGCAGCGGCGCCGGAGCGTCGGTCTCGACGTAGGCTGCGGCCTTCGCGCCCGAGAACACCATGTCGGTGGAGATATGCACCAGCGCCGCGCCACGCTCAGCGCACACCTTCGCCATCGCCGCCGGCGCCCAGGCGTTGATCGCGTAGGCCAGGTCCGGCTCGTCTTCGGCCTTGTCGACGGCGGTGTAGGCGGCGGCGTTGATCACCAGGTCGAGCACGGGCTCCGCGGCGATGGCGCGGGCGACGGCCGCGGTGTCCAGCAGGTCGACGTCGGCGCGCGACAGCGCCTTGATCTCCACCCTGTCGCCGGCGCGGTCGCACAGCTCACGCGCCAGTTGGCCGGACGCGCCGAACTGCAGGACGCGCAAGGTCATGCCTTCACCAGGCCCTGGCGCTCGCTCTCGAAGCCGCGGTCGCGGATCGCTTGCCACCAGTCGCGGTTCTCGACGTACCAGCGCACCGTGTCCTCCAACCCGTCGCCGAGGGCGATTCGGGGCCGCCATCCCAGTTCGTCGCGCAGCTTGGACGCGTCGATGGCGTAGCGGAAGTCATGACCGGGCCGGTCGGTGACAAAGGCGATCTTGTCGGCGTGCGGGCCGTTGGCCGGCGCCAGGGCGTCCAGGTGTCGGCAGAGGATGTTGACCAGCTCGATGTTCGGCTTGGTGGCGTCGCCGCCGATCGCATAGGTCTCGCCCAGGCGACCCTTTTCCAGCACCAGCAGCAGCGCCTCGGCGTGGTCGTCGACATGCAGCCAGTCGCGCACCTGCAGCCCCTTGCCATAGACGGGGATGGTCTTCCCCTCCAGCGCGCGGGAGATCACCGTCGGGATCAGCTTTTCGGGGAATTGGTACGGGCCGTAGTTGTTCGAACAGTTGGTGATCACCACCGGCAGGCCGAAAGTGCGCGACCAGGCGCGCACCAGGTGGTCGGCGGAGGCCTTGCTGGCCGAATAGGGCGAGTTGGGATCGTAGGGCGTCGTCTCGCTGAACGCCCCGTCCTCGCCCAGCGCGCCGAACACCTCGTCGGTGGAGACGTGGTGAAACCGGAACGTCGCCTGCTCGGCCTTCGGCAGGGCGCGCCAGTGTTCCCGGGCGGCTTCCAGCAGAACGCCGGTGCCAATGACGTTGGTCTGCACGAAGCTCAGCGGGTCTTCGATGGCCCGGTCGTTGTGCGATTCCGCGGCCAGGTGCATCACCACGTCGGGACGATGGCGAGCGAACACCGCGCGAACCGCGGGCGCGTCGCAGATGTTCACGTGCTCGAAGGCGTAGAGCGGGCTGTCGGCGAGGCTGGCCACGTTCGTCAGGCTGGCCGAATAGGTCAGGGCGTCGAGGTTCACGACCTCGATCCCCTGGGCGACTGCGCGACGCACCACAGCCGAGCCGATGAAGCCCGCGCCTCCGGTGACCAGGAGTTTCATACAGTGATCCGGAAGCATGGGCGGCGAAGGCGCCGCGAGGTTCTGCGCATGAATCTAGCCTCATACAGCGAAACGAGGCGCGCTCAAGGCGCTGCACCCGTGCGCCATCGCCGCCGCGCGGCTTGAGCGGACCTCGGCCACATCCTATCCTTGAGCGGTTCCGGCCGCGCCAAGCGCCTTCAGCCAAGATCCGCAAACCGCCGATGACAGAACCCGCCGCGCCGGCCCAAGCGCGTCCGGCCCCGCCGGGCCGACGTCCTGGCCGCGACCTGACCAGCGGGCCGATCGGCAAGACCCTGATCCTGTTCGCCCTGCCGTTGCTGGGCTCCAACGTGCTGCAGTCGCTGAACGGCTCGGCCAACGCCATCTGGGTCAGCCACTCGCTGGGCGAGGCGGCTTTGACCGCGACGTCCAACGCAAACCAGATCTTCTTCCTGATGCTGGGCGCGGCGTTCGGCGCGACCATGGCCGCCAACATCCTGATCGGCCAGGCGATCGGGGCCGGCGATCCCGTCGCCGCCAAGCGGGTGGTCGGCACCGCCACCGCCTTCTTCATCCTGCTGTCGCTGGTGATCGGGGCGTCCGGCGCGCTGCTGACGCCGGCCATCCTGACCCTGATGGGCACGCCGGCCGACGCCCGCGAGAACGCGATCATCTACCTGCGGGTGATCTTCTCGGCGATGCCGTTCATGTACTTCTTCTCGTTCCTGATGATGGCCCAGAGGGCGACGGGGGATTCGCGCACGCCATTCTACTTCTCCCTGCTCAGCGTCGGCCTCGACATCGTCCTGAACCCGCTGCTGATCATGGGGATCGGGCCCTTTCCGCGCATGGGGATCGCGGGGTCCGCGACCTCCACCTTGATCGCCCAGACCACAACCCTGGCGATGATCCTGATCCACCTCTACCGCACCAACAGCATCCTGGTGCTGCGCCCGTCGGAATGGGCGCTGCTGAAGCCGGACTTCATGATCGTCAAGGCGCTGGTGCTGAAGGGCATGCCGATGGCGCTGCAGATGATGGTCACCTCCCTGGCCGCGGTCAGCATGATGAGCTTCGTCAACCGCTATGGGTCCCACACCGCGGCGGCCTACGGCGCGGCCGCGCAGCTTTGGACCTATGTGCAGATGCCGGCGCTGGCGATGAGCGGCGCGGTCTCCTCGATGGCCGCCCAGAACGTCGGCGCGAACCGCATGGACCGGGTGGAGCGCGCGGCGCTGATCGGCTCGGCCTACGCCATCCTGCTCACCGCCGCGCCAGTGCTGCTGATCTATGCGGTCGAGCCCTACGTGCTGCGGCTGTTCCTGCCGGGGGCCAGCCCGTCGCTGCCGATCGCCATGCACATCAACAGCTATGCGCTGTGGGGCTTCATCCCGTTCGGGATCGCCTTCGTGCTGGCCGGAACGGCGCGCGCCACAGGCGCCGTGTGGCCACCGCTCGTGGCCATGGCGCTGGCCTTATGGGGCGTGCGCATCCCCTTCGCGGTCCTGTTGCAGTCTCGCCTGGGCGCGGACGCGGTGTGGATGGCGTTTCCGCTGGGCGGCATCGCCACCTGCGTCTTCGCGCTCGCCTATTACCGCTGGGGCGGCTGGCGCAAGGGGCGGATGATGGACACCCGCCCGCGCGGCTCGCTCCCCGACACAGGCCTGAGCCCGCCGATCGGCTTCGAGGAGACTGAGGCCGCTGAAGAAGCCGCTGACGCGTTGGTCAGCCGCGCCGCTCCATCATCGCCGAATAGACCAGGGTCCTGAGCTCGCGCCGGATGGGATAGGCGCTGGACGGCAGCACCTGGGTCATCTGGATGACGATGAGGTCCTCGACGGGATCGATCCAGAACGCGGTGCTGGCTGCGCCGCCCCAGAAATATTCGCCGACGCTGCAGGGGATCAGCGTGCGCGCCGGATGCTCCACCACGGCGAAACCCAGGCCGAACCCCATGCCGGCGTTGGTCGCCTCTGAGAACAGCGACTGCGACATCTCCGCCAGGTCGCGCCCGCCGGGCAGGTGGTTCGCACGCATCAGCGCCAGGGTCATCGGCGCGACCAGCCGCGCGCCGTCCAGTTCCCCGCTCCGCGCCAGCATCCGGCAGAAACGCAGATAGTCGGCGCTGGTCGACACCAGGCCGCCGCCGCCGGACAACAGCCTCGCAGGCTTCAGGTACGGGCTGGTCACGGGATCGTCTTGCAAAGCCAGTCCGCCCTCAGGCGTGGCGCTGTAGCAGGCGGCGAACCGCGAGGCCTTGTCGGCGGGCACGTGGAAGGCGGTGTCCACCATCCCCAGCGGATCGAAGATCCTGCGCTGCAGGAACTGGTCAAAGGGCACGCCGGATATCTTGCCCACCAGATAGCCGAGCACGTCGGTGGCGACGGAGTAGTTCCACGCCTCGCCCGGTGAGAACTCCAGCGGCAGCGCCGCCAGCGCCTCGATCATGTCGTCCAGGGTGTCGTCGTAGCCCAGCTCGGCCAGGTGCAGGCCCCGGTAGGCGGCGTCCAGGTTGGTGCGGTTCTGGATGCCGTAGGTGAGGCCGGAGGTATGGCGCAGCAGGTCGACGATCTGCATCGGGCGTGCGGCCGGGCGGGTGCGGAAGGCCACGGGCCCGCCGGCCGCGAAGACCTGCAGATCGCGCCACTGCGGGATGAACTTGGCCACCGGATCGTCCAGCGCGACCAGCCCCTCCTCGACCAACATCATGAACGCCAGGCTGGTGACCGGCTTGGTCATCGAATAGATGCGGAAGATCGTGTCGTCCTCGACCGGCAGGCCGCGTTCGACGTCGCGAAGGCCCAGGACGCTGGAATGGGCGATCTCGCCGCCGCGTGCGATCAGCACCTGGACGCCAGGGAAGCGGCCGGAGGCCACGTACCGCGACTGCAGGAACTCATCGAGGCGACGCAGTCGGCCCTTCGAGAAGCCCAGCGCCGTGACGTCGTTCATCGCCGAAAATCTCCAAGCTTCACCGCGTTATGCGGCGCCACCCGCGATTGTGCGGTGACGCAATTCAATCGAAAATTCACACTCGCCGGTGAGGTTGTCTCCATCACCGGGAAGCATCACGAAAGTCGCTTAGTCATGACGTCGCGTCCGATCCAGGACATCGAGGCCGCGAACTGGTTTTTCGCGAACGGACTCGACCTGTTCCTGATCATTCGTGACGTACGCATTGCCGGGGTCAACCCCGCCTGGGTCGCCGCTACGGGCTGGTCCCAGGACGAGACTGTCGGTCTACCGCCCGCCGCCTTCCATCACCCGGACGAACACGAGCTGGGCCAAGAGCGCCGCCGCGTGATGCGCGAACACGGCGAGGGCAGCTTCGAATTCCGGCTGAAGGCGCGCGACGACGAATGGCTTTGGGTGCGCGCCCACCTCAAACGCCTCGCCGACCAGACGGTGGTCGTCGCCATGCGCGACATCACCGCGGCGGTGCTGGCCGAGCAGGCCGCCCAAGCCGCGCATCAGGCCAAGGCGCACTTCATCGCCAACATCAGCCACGAGATCCGCACCCCGATGAACGGCGTGCTGGGGGTCCTGCACCTGCTCAAGGCCGAGACCCTGTCGAACGACGGCCGCAGATTGCTGGGCGACGCGCTGGCGTGTGGCGGCATGCTGACGGAGGTGCTCAACGACCTGATCGACTTCGCCCGCATGGAAGCCGGCGAAATGCACATCGTGCGCGAACCGGTCGAATTGAACGCGGTGCTGGACAGCGTCACGCACCTTCTGGCGCCGCAAGCCCGCGCCAAGGGGTTGAGCCTGCGCCTCGTCAAACCCGATGGCGAGGTCTGGTTCGTCGGCGACCCGGCGCGCCTGCGCCAGATCCTGTTCAACACCGTCGGCAATGCGGTGAAGTTCACCGACGCCGGCTGGATCGAGGTCCGGGTCACGGTCAGCGGCGTCGGCGACTCCCAGGAATTGAACATCGAGATCGAGGACACCGGGGTCGGCATCACCCCGGCCGCGCAGGACGCGCTGTTCGGAGGCTTCAGCCAGGCCGACAGCTCGCCCACGCGACGCCACGGCGGGTCCGGCCTGGGTCTGGCGATCACCCAGCGGCTGCTGCTTCTGATGGGCGGCGAGATCAGCTTCGAGAGCCAGGCCGGGCGCGGCTCCACGTTCCGTCTGCGCGTGCCGGCGCCACACGCGGCCGCGCCGGACGAGACCGTCGCCCCGAGCGGCCGTTGGCTGGACGGCGCGCGCGTCCTGGTGATCGAGATAATCCGACCAACCGACTGATCGCCACCAAGATGCTCGAAAACCTGGGAGCCTCCGTGGAGACCGCCGACGACGGCCGCGAGGGCGTCGAGGCCGCCCGCCGCCAGATTTTCGATCTGATCTTCATGGACATCCAGATGCCGGTGATGGACGGCGTCGATGCGACGCGCGCGATCCGCCGCCTGGACGGACCAGCCGCGCAGACGCCGATCGTGGCGATGACCGCCAACTCCCTGCCGGCCCAGGTCGAGACCTACCGCGCCGCCGGGATGAACGGTCATGTCGGCAAGCCCCTATCGCCCCGCGCTCTGGTGGCGGCGCTGCAGGATGCGCTTTGCCGGGTTGACGTCCGTTCTGAAAGCGACTGCGCCGCGGCGGGCTGAATAGGGCCGCGCGCCCAAACGGGCCGCTTGTCTCCTGCCCCCTCGTGCTATTGATGGGCGACCTGTCCATCCCGAGAGCCGGCTCATGAAGCGCCCCCAACTCGTCACCGACTCCGCCTCCGTCCGCCTGGAGGACTCGATCAGTTCCGCGATCTCGCCGATCGAGGACATCATCGAAGACGCCCGCAATGGCCGCCCCTACATCCTGGTGGACGCCGAGGACCGCGAGAACGAAGGCGACGTGATCATCCCGGCGCAGTTCGCGACGCCGGAGCAGATCAACTTCATGGCCCGCCACGCCCGCGGCCTGATCTGTCTGTCGATCCCCGCCGAGCGCGCCCGCCAGCTACGCCTGCCGCCGATGGCGCATGACAATCAGTCGGGTCACGGCACCGCCTTCACGGTCTCCATCGAGGCCCGCGAGGGGGTCACCACCGGCATCTCGGCCCATGACCGCGCGCACACCGTCGCCGTCGCCATCGATCCCACCAAGGGGCCGGATGAAATCGTCTCGCCTGGCCACGTCTTCCCGCTGGTCGCCCGCGACGGGGGCGTGCTCGTGCGCGCCGGACATACCGAGGCCGCGGTCGACATCTCTCGAATGGCCGGCCTGAACCCGGCCGGCGTGATCTGCGAGATCATGAAGGACGACGGCTCGATGGCGCGGCTGCCGGATCTGGTCGCCTTCGCCCAGCTCCATGGCCTGAAGATCGGCACCATCGCCGACCTGATCGCCTATCGCCGCCGCACCGAACGCCAGGTGGAACGGGTGCTGGAGACGCCGTTCGAGTCGACCTACGCAGGCCGCTTCCGGATGCTGATCTACCGCAACGTGCTGGATCGCACGGAGCACGTGGTGCTGAGCCGCGGGCGCATCGAACCCGACCGCGCGACCCTGGTGCGCGTCCACATGGTCGACTTCGCCGCCGACATGCTGGGCCACGTCGACACTCGTCACGATTACGTGCCCAAGGCGCTGCAGGCGATCGCCGACTACGATGGCGCGGGCGTGGCGATCTTCATCCGCGACCCCAATCCGGCGTCCCTGTCTGAGCGCTACGGCCAGTCCACCATCGAGCCCAACGTCACCGCCAGCATCGTGCGCGACTACGGTATCGGCTCGCAGATCCTGCTGGATCTGGGCGTGCGCGACATGATCCTGCTGACCAACACCGCGCCGCAGATGCCGGGCTTCACCGGCTACGGCCTGAAGATCGTCGACTACCGCGCGCTGGGCTGAGCGCTTGCTCCTCCCCCTGCGGCCTCGCCTGCGACGAAATCCACCTCCCCCGCTTCGAGGGGGAGGAGCGGCGGGATCGCCGATTGTCGTTTTCTTGGGGCCTGAACGGGCCTATATGACGCTCTGAACTCCCCATCGCCCGGCCGAAAGGCCGGGCGCCTTCATTTTGGCAGCGAGCATAAACGCATGACCGACATCCTCATGCCCAAGGCGACCGCCGTCTGGCTGGTGGACAACACCTCGCTGACGTTCGACCAGATCGCCGACTTCTGCGGCCTGCATCCGCTCGAGGTGCGCGGCATCGCCGACGGCGAAGTGGCGCGCGACATCCGCGGCGCCGACCCGATCGCCAATGGCCAGTTGAACCGTGAAGAGCTGGACGCCGCGCAGAACGATTCGAAGTACCGCATGAAGGCTCAGAAGAGCCGTCACGCCGAGTTGTTGAAGCCGGTGAAGAAGGCGCCGCGCTACACGCCCGTGTCGCGCCGCCAGGATCGCCCGGACGCCATCGCCTGGTTCCTGCGCAACCACCCGGAGGTGCCCGACAGCCAGGTCGCGCGCATCCTCGGGACCACCAAAGCCACGATCGACCAGGTGCGTAACCGCAGCCACTGGAATTCCGGCGCGATCAAGCCGGTGGATCCCGTGACCCTGGGTCTGGCGACGCAGATGGAGCTGGATGCGGTGGTCCGCAAGGCGGCTGACAAGCGCGCTAAGGAAGACGCCAAGCGCGGCGTTACGGAACCGGAAGGCCCGACCCTGCGGCCGGCCTCCGAAACCGGCGTCTCCGAAGACGCGAACGTCTTCGAAGACGAGGATTCGACGGAGGCCTGATCGGCCTCGCTGGGGGTGATACGCCCTAGTTCAGGCTGCTGCGAAGAGACTCCATCTCTTCCTTCAGCTTGAGCTTCTTGCGCTTCATTTCCGCGAGTCTGAGGTCGTCGGCGGCGGGTCGCCTAATCTCGTCCTGGATGGCTCGGTCAAGAGTTTCGTGTCGAGAGCCAAGTTCACGGATACGAGCTTCAACGGCCATGATGCAGGTCTCCTTGAGTTACGGAACGTCGGGAAGTGAACACCCGCTGGGCATTGGTGTCAGATCACATATGGTTGCAGCCGGCGAAGCTACGACGGCGCCTTGAAATCGTGCGCAGGGGCGCCAGCGGATGACACAAAACGAGCGCCCTAGACTGGTTTTGGGCATCTCCGGGGCCAGCGGCGCGGTCTATGGACTGCGCGTGCTCGACGCCTGCAGCGAGCTTGGTCTGGAATCTCACTTGATTGTGAGTCGAGCGGCCGCGATGACGCTGGCCCAGGAGACTCAGGTGACGCTTTCGCAGATCCAGGGGCTCGCCGACGTCGCCTATCGACCAGGCGATGTGGGGGCCGCCGTCGCCTCAGGATCGTTCAAGACGCTCGGCATGGTGGTCGCGCCGTGTTCGGTGCGCACCATGAGCGAGATCGCCACCGGCGTGACCTCTTCGCTACTGACGCGGGCGGCCGACGTGACCCTGAAGGAGCGCCGTCCGCTGGTGCTGATGATCCGCGAGACGCCCCTGCATGTGGGGCATCTGCGCACCATGACCCAGCTCGCCGAGATGGGCGCCGTGATCGCCCCGCCCATGCCGGCGTTCTATACGCGCCCGCAATCGCTCGACGAGGTGATCGACCAATCGGTCGGGCGGGCTTTGGACCATTTCGGACTCGACTGGAACCGCGTCAAACGCTGGGACGGTCACGGTCTGGCGGCAGGAGACCTGTGAACGGTGTTCCAGTGAGCGTGATGCGATGAGCGGCCTGTGGGTCTGGGCGCAGGGCGCCTATGCGCGGCCGGGGGTGTCGGAACACTGCCTGCGTCTGCAGGATTCGCACGGCCAGAACGTGTCGCTGCTGTTGTGGGCGGCGTGGGCGGGGCCCGTCGACGCGCCGGTCCTGACGCACGCCGCCGAAGCCGTCCGGGCATGGGAGCACACCGTGGTCGCGCCGCTGCGCATGGCGCGCCGGGCCGCCAAGGATCCGTCGCCGGGCATCGACGCAGGCGCTCAGCTGGCGGCGCGCGAGGCGATCGCCGCCGCCGAACTGCGCGCCGAGCGGGCCCTGCTTGAAAGCCTCGAGCTGCTGACCGAGGCCGCCGGCGCGGAGGGACATACGCTGACGGCGCTGAGAGCCGCTGCGCTGGCCTGGGGCGCGGTGCCGCCTGAGCCGGAGCTGGCGCGCCTGGCCGCGGCGTTGGACGGTGCGCTGCTGTCCATCGAGTCGTCACGCGCGCCGGTCGAACGCGCCCACCGCCGGCCCGAACTCGTCGAAGACGAGGCCGAGCTGGACGAAGCCGAGCGTGCCGCCCGCGCCCGCCTGGTGCTGCTGATGCAGGAACACGCCGATCTCGACGCGGCCGCCCAGTCGCTGTCGGCCATACCGCTTCCCGACCTGCTGGTGATCGGGCGGCTGAAGCGCAAGAAGCTCGCCCTCAAGGACGAGATCGCCCGCATCCAGGACCAGCTCACCCCCGACATCATCGCCTAGCGCGATGATCGACATCCGCGAGGACGACCTGTCGGGCGAGGCGGTCCGCGCTCTGATCACGTTGCATCTGGCAGGCATGCAGGCCGATTCGACTCCGGGCGATTCGTTCGCCCTCGACCTATCTGGCCTCGAGTCGCCGGACATCACCGTCTGGAGCGCCTGGCGTGGTGGGGCGCTGATGGGGATAGCTGCGCTGAAGGCGTTGGCGGACGGCGGCGGCGAGATCAAATCCATGCGCACCGACCCGGCGCACCTGCGCCAGGGCGCGGCGGCGGCCCTCCTCGACCACATCATCGCCGAGGCGCAGCGGCGCGGCTATCACCGCCTCAGCCTGGAGACCGGCCGTGGCGCGGCTTTCGAGGCCGCGCTCGCATTGTACGCCAGGCGGGGCTTCACGCCGGGCGGCGCCTTCGCCGACTACCCCGACTACGGACCCGGCGATTTCAATCAGTTCCTGCACCTGGACCTGTAGCTGCTCCTAATCCACCCCGGCGAAGGCCGGCTCGGCGCACCAGTCGGCGAACGCCTGCATCGCTGCTGAGGGCGCACGCACCCGCAAGCGTGTCAGCCAGTAGCCGCCGGTGTCGACGCTGATGGCGAACGGCTGCACGAGCTGGCGCGCGTAGAGCTCGCGGCTGAACATCGCCACGGGCGCCAGCGCCACACCCGCGCCCAGCAGCGCGGCCTGCACCATCAGGCTGAGGGAATCGAACACCGGGCCAGAGAGGGTCGGCGGCTCGACGCCGGCGGCCTTGAACCAGGACGGCCACTCCTCGCGGCGGTAGGATCGCAGCAGCGGCACGCTGATCAGGTCGCGCGGCGCCTGCAGGCGCGCGGCGATCGACGGCGCGCAGAGCGGCGTGAGCGGGGCGGTGAGGATTTCCTGCGCGACCAGCCCCGGCCAGACGCCGTCGCCGAACCGGATCGCCAGGTCGAGCCCCTCGGCGGCCAGATCGACCTTGTTGTTGTGGGTCTGCAGGCGCAGGTCGATCAGCGGGTGCGCCTCGCGAAACGCCGGCAGCCTGGGCATCAACCAGCGCACGGCGAAGGTTCCGACCACGCCGATGGTCAGGACTTCGCGCATGGCGCCGTCCTCGAACCGCCGCAGGGCGCGGCCGATCCGCTCGAACGCGTCGCTCAACGTCGGCAGCAGAGCCTGGCCCTCGTCGGTCAGCACCAGTCCGCGCGGCAGGCGGGTGAACAGCGACACGCCCAGGCGCGCCTCCAACCCCTTCACCTGATGGCTCACCGCCGCTTGGGTGACGAACAGCTCGCGCGCGGCCTCGGTGAAGCTCAGCAGCCGCGCCGAGGCCTCGAACGCCCGCAGGGCGTTGAGAGGGAGTTGGGCGTGATCCATACGCGATGACCTAGATTATGTCAGGCATAGCCCGATATATCATCGTTTGCGCGCGCTGCTTCCCCGGCTAATGCTCTGACCATGCCTTGCGATGCACGAGCCTTTGTTGGCCTGAAAGCAGAGCGCGCTCAGCGTCGTGGCGCCAGCCGCCGGCGCGGCTACGATGGCCTGATGAAAGTGGATCTGAAGCGTCATCCCGATTCGCCGTGCATGGCGGTCACGCAGATCGAAGCGCACGCGGCGCGATCCGACGCGGGCGTGCTGTCGCTCGAATACTGCGTGCGCGCGGAGCCTGCCGCTTTGCTGCTGCCGCGCCCAACCGAGCCCAGGCGCACCGACGAACTCTGGCGGCATACCTGCCTGGAGGCGTTCGTTCATTCGCCGGCGGACGAAACCTACTACGAATTCAACTTCGCGCCGTCGACGCAATGGGCGGCCTATCGGTTCGACGGCTATCGCCAGGGCATGGCCCCGGCCGATATCGAGCCGCCAGGCGTTGTGATGCACCCCGCCGATGATGGCTTCACGCTCTGCATCTCCCTGAACCTTGGCCGCGCCCACGACCTGCCGCCGACAGCAGTGTGGCGGCTCGGCTTGGCGGCGGTGATCGAAGAGGTCGGCGGGCGGATCTCCTATTGGGCGGCGGCCCATCCTCCTGGGCGGCCCGACTTCCACCACGCCGACGGCTTCGCCCTCGACCTCACGCCAACGGAGCAGTCATGAAATTCGGCCTGGACCGGCTTCTCGCCGAACCCGCACTGCGCGCGCCGCTGGCGGGGCGCCGCGTCGCCCTGCTGGCCCATCCCGCCTCGGTGACTCAAGGCCTGCAGCATTCGCTGGATGCGCTCGCCGCCTGCGGCGACCTGAAACTCTCCGCCGCCTTCGGACCCCAGCACGGCCTGCGCGGCGACAAGCAGGACAACATGATGGAGTCGCCCGACTTCCGCGATCCGGTGCACGGCGTGCCGGTGTTCAGCCTGTACGGCGAGGTCCGCAAGCCGACCGAGGCGATGATGCAGAGCTTCGACGTCCTGCTGGTCGATCTCCAGGATCTGGGCTGCCGCATCTACACCTTCATCACCACGCTGCGTTACGTGCTCGAGGCCGCCGCGGCGTCCGGCAAGGCGGTGTGGGTGCTGGACCGTCCGAACCCCGCCGGCCGGCCGGTCGAGGGTCTGACGCTCCGTCCGGGCTGGGAGAGCTTCGTCGGGGCCGGTCCCATGCCGATGCGCCACGGCCTGACGCTCGGCGAACTCGGCCACTGGTTCGTCAAGACCCTGAAGCTCGACGTCGAGTACCGGGTGATCGAGATGCAGGGCTGGAAGCCTGACGAGAGCCCGGGCTTCGGTTGGCCGCTGGGCGAGCGCGCCTGGGTCAATCCCAGCCCCAACGCCCCGAACCTGTGGATGGCGCGCGCCTACGCCGGCACTGTGATGGTCGAGGGCGTGACCCTGTCGGAGGGCCGCGGCACCACCCGGCCGCTGGAGCTGTTCGGCGCCCCCGACATCGACGCGCGCGCGGTGATCGCGGAGATGCAGGCGCTGGCGCCCGATTGGCTGAAAGGCTGCATCCTGCGCGACTGCTGGTTCGAACCGACCTTCCACAAGCATGTCGGCAAGCTGTGCAGCGGCGTGCAGATCCATACGGAAGGGCCCGCCTACGACCACCAGGCGTTCCGGCCTTGGCGGCTGCAGACGCTGGCGTTCAAGGCGATCCGCCGCCTGCACCCCGACTATCCGCTGTGGCGCGACTTCGCCTACGAGTACGAGGTCGGCAAGCTGGCCATCGACGTGATCAACGGCGGTCCGGCCTTGCGTGAATGGGTCGACGACCCGGCCGCGGCGCCCGGCGACCTCGACGCCCTGACCGTTCCGGACGAACTGGCCTGGGTCGAAGAGCGACGCGATTACCTGCTGTACTAGGTCCGTTCGAGGCGGGTGATCGCGTAGAACACGTGCCGCGACGGCTGGCCGGCCACCGTCACCGTATGCGAGCGATCGGTAAGCACCGCCCCGATCTTCTCCAAGGCGCGTCGTGAGCGCAGATTGTGTTCGCCGACGCGGAAGACCACGTGGTCCACGAACCGGAAGGCGTGGTCCAGCATCAGCCGCTTCACGTCGCCGTTGTAGAGGCCGCCCCAATAGGCGCGTACCAGGAAGGTCCAGCCGATCTCGACCTCGCCGGCTTGGGTGTACAGCGTCGAGTAGCGCGACGACCCGATCACCGCGCCGTCCGCGCGGCTGACCGCCGTCAAGGCGCCGCCGCAGGCCAACCCCTCCTCGAAGTAGGCGCGGAAAGCATCATCGCGATAGCGCCCGCGATCCGGATGCAGCGCCCAGACCAGCGGGTCCGAACCGACGACGTAGAGGCCGTCCCAGTCGGACGCCTGCATCGGACGAAGGTCAACCAGGTCGCCGGCGAGATGCGGTTGGAAATCGAAGGCGGGGCGGGCGTCAGCTGGCATGACGCGAGCCTAACCTCGTCGAGCGCGGGGGCACAAACCACGCCGCTCATGACCGGCCTCGCAGGATTGGCCGGCCGCGCTTCTAAGGCTAAGCTCCGCGCCTGATCTCGGGGGATCATTCCATGGCTAGCGCCCAATCCGCTGCAACCGCCGCCGCGAGCGGCCGAAGCTTCTACCTGACGATGGCGTTCACCTGCCTCGCCGTCGCCGTGCTGGGCTTCGCGCCCACCTACTTCCTGCCATTGGCGAACGGCAAGTTCGCCGCGCCGCCGCTGGTGCATATCCACGGCCTGCTGTTCTTCTCCTGGACGCTGTTCCTGTGCGCCCAGACCTGGCTGGTCAACCGTGGCCGGACACTGGCCCATCGCGAGTGGGGCGTGCTGGGCGTCGCCATTGCGACCGGCATGGTGTTCACCGTTTTCACCACCGCGATCTTCCGGATCAATCAGCTCGAGCCGTTGGGCATGGGGCCGGCGATACGCGCCTTCTCCTGGGTGCAGGTCAGCGGGATCATCTTCTTCGCGGTCGTCTTCGCGCTGGCCATCGCCAAGGTGCGCGACCCAGAGACCCACAAGCGGCTGATGCTGCTGGCGACGATCTCGCTGCTCGACGCACCGATCGCGCGCTGGTTCCTGACCTTTCTCGCCCCGCCCGCGCCCCCGGGGCAACCGGTGGTGCCGCCGGTGTTCGTCACCGTGCCGCCGGCGATCGTCGCGGACCTGCTGATCGTGGCCGTGTTGGTGTTCGACTGGCGCACGCGCGGTCGGCCGCACCGGGTCTATGTGGTCGGAGGCCTGGCGCTGCTGGCCATCCAGCTCACCCGCCCGTTGATCGCCGCCACGCCGCAGTGGGATGCGCTCGCCACGCTGCTCGGCCGGTTGGGCGCAGCCTGACGCGCGGATGTCGGGAAAGCCACGGCGGGCGCGTCCTTGGGGCGACTTCGCCCTTTGGATGAGAAGGTGACGCCGCATGCTCTACGCGATCCTGGCCTATCACGAGGAAGACCTGGTCACGTCCTGGACGCCTGACGAGGACGCCGCACTGATGGTCGAGTTGCACAAGGTCCACGACGCGCTCCACGAAGCGGGGCGGCTGGGCCCCGCCGCGCGGCTAGGCGGCACGGCGCGCGCGGTGACGCTGCGCGGCCCCGGCGCGGGCATGGTGATCGACGGACCGTTCGCCGAAACCAAGGAGCAACTGCTGGGCCTCTATGTGGTCAACTGCGCCGATCAGGCGGCGGCGATCCAGGCCGCTCGCGACCTGCGCCGCGCAAACCCGACGGCGGTGTACGAGATCCGCCCCGTTCAACTCTATCTGCCCGGCGTCGCGTTCCCGGTGACCGAGGCCGCGGAGTAGTCCCTACCCCTCCCGCCGCGCGCGCTTGCGGGCGAACATCGCGGCGTCGACGATGGCCAGGGTGGCCTCGGGATCGCTGTCGGGCTCGATCTGAGTGACGCCGTAGGAGACGTGCAACGGCGCGGTCCATTCGCCGAACTCGATCGGCGCGGCCTCGATCGCCGCGACCAGCGCCTGGGCCTTGGCCTCCGCCGCGGCGGCGTCGGCCTGCACCAGGATCACCGCGAACTCGTCGCCGCCCATGCGCCCGACCACATCAGACTCGCGCACATTCGCGCTCAGCCGCTCGGCCACCGCCTGTAGCGCCGCATCGCCGGCCGCATGGCCGAAGCGGTCGTTCACCGACTTGAACCCGTCCAGATCGAAATAGACCAGGCTAGCCGGCCCGCCGTAGCGCTTGGCGAAGGTGCGCACACGGTGCAGTTCGCGCAGGAACGCCCGTCGATTCAGCAAGGGGGTCAGGGCGTCGCGGTCGGCCAGCTCCATGGCCGAACCGAGCTGTTCCTTCAGTCGCGTGACCTCACCACGCAGGGACTCCAGTTCGCTGAGCAGGGCGGTGAGCGCC